>CAZHXV010000220.1:0-5185 GCA_964536455.1 uncultured Aquimonas sp. | reverse complement strand
GCGCGCTGGTGGTGGTGAACCCGGAAGTCTCCTCGGTACGCGATTCCGACCGCATCCTGGGCCTGCTCTCCTCCAAGACGCAGAAGGCCGAAAAGGGCGAGAAGGTGGAAGACAGCCTCTTGCTCACGCGCTACAACCCGCAGCGGGTGGAGAGCGGGGAAATGCTTTCGATCAAGGATGTCGAGGACATCCTCGGCCTCAAGGTGCTCGGCGTGATTCCCGAATCCCCGGACGTGCTCAGCGCCTCCAACAAGGGCGAACCGGTGATCCTGGAAAGCGAAACCCCGGCGGGCCTGGCGTACGACGATGCGGTGGCGCGGCTGCTCGGGGAGGAGCGCCCGCTGCGGTTCACCACGGTGGAAAGGAAGGGGTTCTTCTCCAAGTTGTTCGGAGGCTGAGGCTATGGGCATCTTCGATTTCCTCAAACCACGACAGAATTCCGCCGCCGAGGCGAAGAAGCGGTTGCAGGTGCTCATCTCCACCACCCGCGCCGAAGACAGCCGCAATTACCTCCCGGCGCTGCGCCAGGACATCCTCGCCGTGCTGCAGAAACACGTTCCGGGCTTCAATCCGGACGCAGTGAATGTGGAACTGCACAAGGATGGCGAGGAAGACGTCCTGGACATCACCGTATCGCTGCCCGAGAACGCCGCCAAACCGGCATTGCCGTGAGCGCACGCGCGGCCCTTCCCGCAATGGGAGCGGGCGAGCCGGTCGCGCGGCCCTCCGTGGGCGAGACCGGAACCGCAGCGGACGTGCTGCCCCTGCGTGCGATTCCGCTGGAAGCCGTGCGCGGCCTGCTGGCGCGCTTTGGCCTGCAACTGGAGCTGGTGCCCGACGGCGCGCCGATTCCCGGCAGTTATTGGGGCGAGCCGGAAGCCGGCATCATCGGCGCCTGCGTGTATGCGCGCGGCGATACGCCGATCCATTCGCTGCTGCACGAGGCCTGCCACCTGATCGTGCTGCCGGCGGAAAAGCGCGCCGCCGTGCACACGGATGCGACCGATTCCGTCGCCGAGGAGGATGCGGCCTGTTATCTGCAGATACTGCTCTCCGACCGGCTTCCCGGCGTCGGGCGCGAGCGGTTGATGGCCGACATGGATGCCTGGGGCTACAGCTTCCGGCTGGGTTCGGCCAGCGCCTGGTTCGAGCAGGACGCGGAAGAGGTGCGCGACTGGCTCAGGATCCGCCTGCCCGGCGTGTTTGAATAGTTCACGAAGGCGCGCCACGGGTTTGAGCAGGATCAAGCGCGGCTTGATGCTGCACAGCAACACTGTTGCCTCGATTCTGCAATGGCGACAACGAAATGGCTCATGTGATCTTCGAGCGCGGCGATCATCGCTGCGTGGTGTTCAACGACCTGGTGCGTGGCGACGACGGCGTCCAGGCCAATCAATTCCTGGTCGCGCATGGCCGCGCCTCGGCCCTGATCGACCCGGGCGGCGCGCTGCTCTACACCCCACTTTCCCTGGCGCTGGGCCAGTTCGTGAAACTCAAGGAGCTGACCTGGCTGCTGGCCTCGCATCAGGATCCGGACATCATCGGCGCGGCGGATCGGTGGTTGATGTACACCCCGGCGGTCGTGGTGTGCTCCAGGCTCTGGGGCCGCTTCGTACCGCATGCGGTGCCGCACTACCAGGCCAACGCCGGGAACGAGCGCTACCTGCTGCTGCCCGATGAAGGCGGCCGCATCCCGATGGGCGACAGCCACCTGCTGGCCTTGCCGGCGCACTTCCTGCACTCGGTCGGCAATTTCAGTTTCTACGATCCCGTCGCCCGCGTGCTGTTCTCCGGCGATGTGGGCGCGTCGATGATCCCCAGCGGCGAGGAATACCGGTTCGTGGAGGATTTCGCCGCCCACAAGCAGCGCATGGAAGGTTTCCACCGCCGCTACATGGCCTCGAACAAGGCCGCGAAACTGTGGTGCGACATGGTGCGCCAGCTCGACCCGGACATCATCGTGCCGCAGCACGGCCTGCCGATGAAGGGGCAGGCGCGGCACGACTTCCTGGATTGGCTGTCGAACCTGCAATGCGGCATCGACCTGCTCGGGGAGTGGAATTACCGGATACCCGCATGACCGTGGGCAGGCCCGCAGTTCCAGCCTGGACGCAGGCGGAAGCTCACGGTGGATTCCGTTTCCCCGCGCCGTGCGCCAACTAGGGCCGGGAGGGCGGCCCGCAAGATCGAGCCGGCCGCCGCAACGGAAAAGAAGGCGCGCCGGCGAAGGACAGGGGGACGACTGTGCGCTTCGCCGGCGGCCTAGGGGCCATCAGTGCGCACCCGCTGCGGCAAGAGCGGGATGGGTGCGCGCGGCACGTTGCAATGCGGCGGTGAGATCGGCGGCGAGATCTTCGGCGGCTTCGATGCCCACCGAAAGCCGCAACAAGCCATCGCCAATGCCCGCCACGGCACGGGCTTCGGGCGTCATCGCGGCGTGGGTCATCGAGGCGGGATGTGCGATCAGGCTTTCCACCCCGCCGAGCGATTCGGCCAGGGTGAAGTGCTGAAGGCCATCGAGGAAGGCGCGCACGGCAGGTTCGCCGCCATCGAGGTCGAACGAAATCATCGCCCCGAAGCCGCGCTGCTGGCGCGCGGCCAGGGCGTGGCCGGGATGATTGGCAAGGCCGGGGAAATGCACGGCGGCAACGGCGGGATGCGCTGCCAGCAGGTTCGCCAGTTCCGTGGCGTTTTCCTGATGGATGCGCAGGCGTGCGTCCAATGTACGGAGCCCGCGAAGGGTCAGGAAGCTATCGAACGGCGAGCCGGTGAGGCCGAGCGCGTTGGCCCACCAGGTCAGTTGCGTGTGCAGTTCGGGCGTGGCGGAAATCACCGCGCCGCCCACCACGTCGCTGTGGCCGTTGATGTACTTGGTGGTGGAATGCACGACGAGATCGGCGCCCAGCGCGATCGGCGTTTGCAGCGCGGGCGAGAGGAAGGTGTTGTCGGCCACCACCAGCGCGCCCACCTTGTGCGCGGCTTCGGACACGAAGCGGATGTCGGTGATGCGCAGCAGCGGATTGCTGGGGGTTTCGATCCAGACGATGGCGGGCTTTTCCGCCAGCGCGGCGGTGAGCGCGCGCGGGTCGGTGAAGTCGATGGTGTCCAGCACGAAGTGGCCCTTCTTCGCCAGCGCGTTGAACAGCCGCCACGAACCGCCGTAGCAATCGTGCGGCACCACGAGGCGCTCGCCGGGTTGCAGCAGTTGCAGCACCAGCGTGATCGCGGCCATGCCGGTGGAGACGACCACGCCGCCCGCGCCGCCTTCCAGCTCCGCCAGCGCATCGCCCAGCAGATCGCGCGTGGGGTTGCCGCTGCGGGTGTAATCGTATTTGCGCTTGCCGCCATAGCCATCGAAGCTGAAATTGGTCGAGAGCACGATAGGCGGCACGACCGCGCCGTGTGCGGCGTCCGAATCGATGCCGGCGCGCACGGCGGCAGTGGCGGGAAGGCGATGGGGGATCGAACGGCTCATGCCGCACCTCCGGTGTTCGCGGCACCATCCAGTGCCGAAGCGAGGATCGCGGCGATGGCGCTTTCCTCCTTCAGGAAGGCGTCGTGGCCGTAGATGGATTCGATCCGGTGCAGCCGCGCCGGGCCGGCGAGGGCCTCGCACAGTTCCAGCAGATCCGCCTCGGGCACGATCTGATCCTGCGCCACCGCGACCAGATCCACCGGCACCGCGATGGCGCAGGGGTTCACCGATTGCAGGTCGATGGATTCGGACAGGCGCAGATAGGCGGTGGGCGAGAAGCGCGCCACGAAGCGCGGGCCGATGGCGTCGAAATAATCCTCCACGGCGAAGTGCGCGCTTTCGTGATCCACCGTGGGCGCGGCGGAAAAGCGCTGCGCGAATTCGACATCGCTGCGGTAGCCGATCACCGCCAGCGAACGCGCCAGCGCGAGCGCCTCGCGGATCGCGCCTTCGCGCCGGCCCAGCGCCACGATGCGGCGCTGGATCACGCGCAGCGCGGTGACCTGCGGATGGCTGCGGTGCGCACCGGAAATCGCGATCAGGCGGTTCAGTCGCGCCCCGTGGCGCGCGGCGAATTGCAGGCCGACCATCGCGCCGTAGGACGCCCCCACGAACGCTTCGATGCGGCGCACGCGCAGCGCATCGAGCACGGCGGCGATGGCATCGGCCTGATCGGCGGGATCGATGCAGCCATCCAGGTTTCCATCGGCGCCGAGCCAGTCGATGCACAGCACGCGGCGGGCGCGGGTATCCAGCGCCTTGCCCGTGCCGCATTGCGCTTCCCACCAGCCCGGCTCGGGGAAATGTTCGTTCGAGGCGACGTGGCGATGTGCCGAAATGCCGCCCTGGGCGACGATCAGCGGTGCGCCATCCGGCCCCTGGCACTCCCAGGCGATCGCAACGCGCCGGATGCCGGCGTGGCGCATCGCCAGCGTCGCCTCGCAGATGCCGCGTTCGGCACGGAAAGCCGGGGCGGATTCGTGGCGGCAGTCTTCCACGTCGTCGGACGGGAAGGCGGAGAGCGAGGCGGCGGAAGAAAGGCTCATCGGTGCGGCTCCGGAAGGTTCGTTGCGGGCGATCCCGTCGAGTTTTCGGAGCCGGAGGGCGATGTCGCGCGGAAGGGGTTCCGCTGCGACCCATCTTCCGGTTGGCGGTGAAGCCTTCCGCAGGATTTGGCACCAGACCGATACCCGACGAATCGGATATCGCGGTTGCCCCGGCTTCTTCGGGCCTGTCCCTCAGCCGGTCTTGATGGGAGTCGGGGCGCATTCTGCGACGGGTTTTCGCACTTGTCAATCGCTTGATCCGAATGAAGCGATGAATTTCTGCATTTGCCCGCCAGGGACAGGCGGGCGCTCCGCGCTACAATGCGCCGGTGCGGAGCCGGCTAGACAGTCGCGGTGCCCTTGCGGCATCGAGGAAAGTCCGGGCTTCACAGGGTACGGCGCCAGGTAACGCCTGGGCGGCGCAAGCCGACGGAAAGTGCAACAGAAAGAAACCGCCGATGGCCTCGCAAGAGGATCAGGCAAGGGTGAAATGGTGCGGTAAGAGCGCACCGCGAGTCGGGTAACCGACCGGCACGGCAAACCCCGCCGGAAGCAAGGCCAAATAGGGAGACGATGAGGCGACCCGCCGAGTCTCCGGGTAGGCTGCTTGAGCGTATCGGCGACGATGCGCCTAGAGGAATGACTGTCCACGACAGAACCCGGC
>CAZHXV010000219.1:1103-5209 GCA_964536455.1 uncultured Aquimonas sp. | reverse complement strand
CCGCTGTTCTCGTTCACCGGCTCGCGCGCCTCCAAGCTCGGCGATCTTGGCCCCTACGGCAAGCAGGCGGTGGCGTTCTATACGCAAACCAAAACAGTGACGGCGCGCTGGTTCGACGACGATTCGCTCGGCCACGGCGTCAACACCACGATCAGCCTGAAGTGAGTGCGCCGCGCGCTCCGGCACGGGAAACCCGTTTGCCGGAGCGCGATGCTCCACCCGCTCAGCCGAGGTGGAACATCGTCTTGGCGATCACCACGATGAGCAGCAGGTGCACGAACACGCTGCGATGGATCGCATCCGATCTTGCCCCGGTGAGGCGCTTTTTCCGCTGCAACACCAGCGCCGTCGCCACATGGCCGGCCACGCTAGCCGCCAGCGTCAGCTTGATCGCCAGAAGGATGCCGAAACGGCTTTCCCACGGCGGCATCAGCGCGCCCCGGTAGAACCACGCCAGCCCGAACCCGGCCAGATACAAGGTCAGCACGATCCACGGCATCACCTGCCTCGCACGCTGGCCGAACGCCTTTTCCCAGGCCAGCATCGCGGGCTTGGGCAGGTGCTTGCGCACGCCCGGCAGCAGCAGCGTCTCCACGAACACGACGCCGATGAATGCGGTGGCGCACAACAGGTGGAGGATCAGGAGCAGCGGATAGGCCATGCCGCGATGGTGGAACCGGTGCCGCAGCGATGCCTTGATGGGGATCAAGCGCACGCCACCTTGCCGGAGCCGCCCGGGGAAGGCCCGCGAATCCCGGCACGGTTGACGGATATCAAGGCATCGCGCCGCAGGCGCGGCCTAGTCTGGCGGCATGGACACCTCATCCTCGCGGTTCGATCCCGACCTTTTGCGGCGCTACGACGTGCCGGGGCCGCGCTACACCTCCTACCCCACCGCACCGCAGTTTCGTCCGGATTTCGGGGAGCGCGAACTGAAGGCGATGGCCGCAATCAGCAACGGCGACCCCATACCGCTGCCGCTGTCGCTGTACGTGCACGTGCCTTTCTGCAACAGCCCGTGCCTCTACTGCGGATGCAACCGGATCGTCACCCGGGACAGGGAACGCGGCGCAACCTACCTGATGCGCCTCTACCGCGAGGCGACCCTGGCCTCGGCCCTGTTCGACCGCGACCGCGAAGTGGAACAGATCCACGTCGGCGGCGGCACGCCCAACTTCCTGGCTCCCGCCCAGATCGCGGAAACCCTCGACGTGCTGCACCACCTGTTCTCCTTCGCCCGGGGCCGCCGGCTCGATTGCTCCATCGAGCTGGATCCGCGCCACATCGCGCCGGAAGGCATCGCCGAGCTGGCCGCCGCCGGCTTCAACCGGGCGAGTCTGGGCGTGCAGGATTTCGATCCGGACGTGCAACGCGCCGTCAACCGCATCCAGAGCGTGGAAGAAACGCTGGAGATCATCGCGGCCTGTCGCCGGCACGGGTTCAGGTCGGTCAACGTCGATCTGATCTACGGGCTGCCCAGGCAGACGCCGGTGGGCTTTTCCCGAACCCTGGACATCACGCTGGGCGCGCGGCCCGACCGCATCGCGGTGTATGGCTACGCGCACATGCCGTCGATGTTCCGCGCGCAGCAGCGCATCCACGCCGGGGATTTGCCCGCCCCCGAGGTGAAGCTCGGGCTTCTGGAATGCGCGATCGAAAAACTGTGCGGGGCCGGCTACGTGCACATCGGCATGGATCATTTCGCGCTGCCGCAGGACGAGCTGGCGGTGTCCAGGCAGCGTGGCGACCTGCACCGGAATTTCATGGGCTACACCACCCACGCCGATAGCGATCTGATCGGGCTGGGCGTCAGCGCGATCAGCCGCATCGGCCCCAGCTTCAGCCAGAACCCGCGCGACCTCGCGAGCTGGGAGGAGGCCGTGGATCGCGGCCGCCTTCCGGTGTGGCGCGGCATCAGGTTGAACGAGGACGATCTGATCCGGGCCGATGCGATCCAATCCCTGATGTGCCACGGCCGCCTGGATTTCGAAAAGCTCGGCAAGCGCCACCTGATCCATTTCCGCAGCTATTTCAAGGACGCGCTGGCGCGCCTTGCGCAACTTCAGGAGGACGGCCTTTTGGAGCTGTCCGCCAGGGGCGTGGAAGTCACCTCGCGCGGGCGTTTCCTGTTGCGTATCATTGCCATGTGCTTCGACCGCTACCTTTCCACTGCCGCCGCTGGAATGCCCGTCCACTCGCGCACCGTCTGATCCCTCCGGGCGGGCGCATGTGAACACGCCCGTCTTTCCCCGCCCCAACCCTGCCGTCGCCGCCGACGACGGCAACGATCTGACGTTCTGCTCGACCTGCGCCTTCGCGCAGGCCTGCCTTTCCCAGGGCATGGACAAGGGTGCGCTGACGGATCTGCACGTCCTGGTGGAACACGTCGGCCCGCTGCAGGCAGGAGATCGCGTGTTCCGCGAGGGCGACCATTTCACCGCCATCGCCGCCGTGCGCGCCGGCACGGTGAAGACCTGCCAGGTCGACCGCAACGGGCACGAGCAGGTGCTGGGCTTCCACCTTCCCGGCGAAGTGATCGGGCTGAACGCCATCCACGACGACAGGTACCCATGCGATGCCGTGGCGCTGGATACGGTGATGCTGTGCCGGTTCTCCTTCCCCAAGATCGCCCTGTTGGCGGCAAGGCTGCCCAACCTCCAGCAGCACCTGTTCAGGCTGATGAGCCGGGACATCGGCGTGGCGTCGCTGTTCGCGCGGGACAACACCGCCGACGAACGCATGGCGGCGTTCCTGATCGGATTGTCCCGGCGCCTGGCCTCGCGCGGTTTCTCCCCGCGCCGGTTCCAGCTGACCATGTCGCGCACCGACATCGCCAACTACCTGCGCCAGGCGCCTGAAACCGCCAGCCGCGTGCTGCGGCGCTTCGAGAACGAAGGCCTCATCCACATCAAGCAGCGCGACGTGGAAATCCTGGATCACCCGCGCCTGGAGGCGCTGGCGCTATCCGTCCTGCGGGATTGATGCCCCGCCACTCGATGTTGCCGTCGCGGAATCAGCGCCGGAACGCGAAACGGGAAAACCTCGCCCCCAGCCGGGCCATATCCGGCCAGTCGCCGGGGCACGGGAACCGGCCCGGTTCGCGGCAGGCCTGGAGCACCCAGTTCGCAACGCCGCGATCGGCCAGCTCATCGGCCAGCCCGTACAGCGCAGGCAGCGGGAACACATCGGCGTGCCAGGTGGTGCGGCATTCGTAGTCGATGCCCGAATCCAGAACCAGATGCAGCGATTCCCACGCCCGCGCCGCGCCGTGTTGCCGCCCGGTGACGGCAGCGTGGAAGCGTTCTGGCGCTTTCACATCCAGCCCGATCCAATCCAGCATCGGCAACACCTGCCGCAATCGCGCCGGGTACATGCCGCCGGTGTGCAGGCCGATCCGGTAACCCATGCCCTTCACCTGCGCGATGGCTTCCGGCAGTGCGGCCTGGGAAGTCGGCTCGCCCCCGGAAAACACCACGCCATCCAGCAACCCACAGCGGCGGCGCAGGAAAACTTCCACGTCCTCCCACGCCAGGCCGCCTTCCGCGCGGGCGGGCAGCAGTTCCGGGTTGTGGCAGTAGCCGCACCGCCACGGGCAGCCCTGTACGAACAGCACCGCCGCCAATGCGCCGGGGAAATCTATCGTGGTCAGCGGCGTCATGCCGCCGAGCCGGATCATGCCGCGCGCGCCGCCCGTGCCTGGGTACGTTCGACGAAGAAACGGCGTTCGGCGTGTTCGCCCTGCTTGCCGATGTTGAAGCTGGAAAGCGGGCGGTGGTAGCCCATGACGCGCGTCCAGACTTCGCAGCGCTGCCGTTCCGCATCGGCGAGCGGGGATGGGTGTTTGCTCATGCTCATGCTGCTGTCTCCTCGGGTGAAGGGATGGCCACCCATGCGGCGGCCTGTTTTTCCGCCAGCCGCCGCTCGTCGCAGCGCGGGCAGAATTCGTGCTCGCCTGCGAGATAGCCATGCGTGGGGCAGATGGAAAATGTCGGCGTGATCGTGATGTAAGGCAGGCGGAACCGCGTGAGCGCGCGCTTCACCAGTTCGCGGCAGGCCGCGCCGCTGGACAGGCGCTCGCCCATGTACAGGTGCAGCACGGTGCCACC
>CAZHXV010000219.1:0-1093 GCA_964536455.1 uncultured Aquimonas sp. | reverse complement strand
CTCGAACGGATCGTCGGTGAAACCCACCGGCAGTTGCGGGGAGTTGGGGTAGTAGGGCTTGTCCGGCATGCCGGCCTGGAGAATGCCCGGCCAGCGCTTGCGGTCTTCCTTGGCGAAACGATACGTGGTGCCCTCCGCCGGCGTGGCTTCGAGGTTGTACAGGTGCCCGGTCTGTTCCTGGAACTGCACCATCCGCACGCGGATGTGGTCGAGCAGGCGCAGCGCGAAGGCATGGCCCCAGGCGGTGGTGATGTCGTGCGCATCGGCGGTGAAGTTGCGGATCATTTCGTTGACGCCGTTCACGCCCAGCGTGGAGAAGTGGTTGCGCAGGCTGCCCAGATACCGCTTGGTGTAGGGATACAGGCCGTCGTCGATCAGCGCCTGCACCACCTCGCGCTTGATCTCCAGGCTGCGCCGGCCAAGTTCCAGCAGTTCGTCCAGCCGCGCGAACAGTGCCGCCTCGTCGCCGCGATGCAGATACCCAAGCCGCGCGCAGTTGATCGTCACCACGCCCAGGCTGCCGGTCTGCTCGGCGCTGCCGAACAGGCCGTTGCCGCGCTTGAGCAGTTCGCGCAGATCCAGTTGCAGGCGGCAGCACATCGAACGGATCTGGCCGGGGTCGAGTTCGGAATTGATGAAGTTCTGGAAGTACGGCAGGCCGTACTTGGCCGTCATCTCGAACAGCCGCTGCGCGTTCTCCGATTCCCACGGGAAATCGGCGGTGATGTTGTAGGTCGGGATCGGGAAGGTGAATACCCGGCCCTTGGCATCGCCGGCGGTCATCACCTCGATGTAGGCGCGGTTGATCAGGTCCATCTCGGCCTGGAGTTCGCCGTAGGTGAACGGCATCTCCTCGCCGGCGATGAACGGCGTCTGCTGGCGCAGGTCGGCCGGGCATACCCAGTCGAAGGTGAGGTTGGTGAACGGGGTCTGCGTGCCCCAGCGCGAGGGCACGTTGAGGTTGAAGATCAGCTCCTGGATGCACTGGCGCACGGCGGCATAGTCCATGCCGTCCTTGCGCACGAAGGGCGCCATGTAGGTGTCGAACGATGAGAAGGCCTGCGCGCCGGCCCACTCGTTCTGCAGCGTGCCG
>CAZHXV010000218.1:3802-5217 GCA_964536455.1 uncultured Aquimonas sp. | reverse complement strand
CGGTCGGCGGCTTCCAGCATGGCATCGCGCGAGGGCATCGCGGCGGGATCGCAGAGGGTGCAGCCGAGGCTGATCGTGACTACCGGGTATGTGCTGCCGGGCGCGTGCGCGATCGCCATCGCCTCGATCCGCGCCCGCAGCCGTTCGGCCATGGCGGCAGCGCCCAGGCCCATGCCGGGCATCAGCAGCGCGAACTCCTCGCCGCCAAAGCGCGCCAGCACGTCCCCGCGCCGGGCAAGTGCCTGCGCCGCGACGGCGATGCGGCGCAGGCACTCGTCGCCGGCCAGGTGGCCGTAGTGGTCGTTGTAGCGTTTGAACTCGTCGATATCGAACAGCAGCAGCGCCAGGGGATTTCCTGCATTGCGGCAGGCCACGCGCGCCTGGTCGATGGCTTCGACCAGGCGGCGATGATTGGCGATGCCGGTTTTCGGGTCGATCATCACTTCCCGCGCCAGGGCGCGGTTGGCGTCCTCCAGCTCGCGCGTGCGCTGGAGCACCAGTTGCGCCTCGCGCCGCCTGGCGAAGGCGCGCAAGGCACGGACGGCGGCGAAGGTCAGCGGCGGCACGGCCAGCGCCGCCAGCACCCAGACCAGCGGCAGCAGGTACCACGGCTGCGGATGCGCAATGCGCAGCCGCGCCGGCTGGCTCGACCACACGCCGTCGGCGTTGCGCACTTCCACCTCGAAGTCGTACTCGCCCCACGGCAGGATCGGATACAGCACCGAACGCCTCGTCGCGATGTCGGTCCACGGCGCATCGGCGCCGAGCCTGAAACGGAAGCGAAGCTTCTCCGGAGCCGAAAGGCCGGGCGCGCTGAAACCGATTTCCAGATCGCGCGTCCCCGGCGGCAAGCGCAGCGGGCTGCGCGCGGGCTGGCGCTGGCCGGCCACGCTGACCGATTCGATCACAGGCCGCAGCGGCGCAGCGGCGGCGCCGAGGATGCGTTGCGGGTCGATCCGCGCGAAACCGGCGATCAGCGGAAACCACAGGTAGCCGCTGTCGTCGCGATGGCAGGCCGGTTGCGCGCCACCGTTGGTTTCGCTTGGAACAAGGCCATCGGCGCCGGAAACGCCGATGGCCTCGGGAAATCCTCCGGCGCGGGCGCGTTCCAGTTCGCTCGCCGGCAGCACTGCGACACCGCGATTGCCGCTCATCCACAGATTGCCCTGCGCATCGGGAAGCAGGCAGGACACCACGTCGTCGAACAACCCCGTCGCCGCGCTGAAGTGATGCACCCGCCCGTTGCGGACGAGGTTCAGGCCGCCGCCGTAGGTGCCGATCCACAGTTCGCCGTCCAGCGTTTCCCACAGCGACCGCGCGAAGCGGCTGGAAAGCCCTTCGTCGGTACTCCAGCGCTCGACCACCTCGCCGCGATCCACGCGTTGCGCGCCTCTTTCCCCGACCATCCAGACGCC
>CAZHXV010000218.1:0-3702 GCA_964536455.1 uncultured Aquimonas sp. | reverse complement strand
CTGCCGACCCATACCGTGCCGTCGGACGCCACATGCAGCGACCACGGACACCCGGTGCCATCGCCGCGCGTCAGCGACACTGCGCGGATGCGCCCATCGGCGCTGCGGTGCCGCAGGCCATCGCAGATCAAACCGAACCACTGCCCACCCTGCCCGTCGCCCGTCACCGGCATCCCCGGCAGGTGAAAGCCGGCCTCGCGCGCATCGAGCAGCTCCACGCGCGCGCGTCGTACCCGCAGCAGTCCGTTCTGCCCGGTACCGAGCCAGAGTGTGCCGTCATCGTCGAACAGATGGCTGATGATCCTTCCCACCCCCGCGTCCGGCTGCGGCAACCAGACGCCTTCCGCCTCCTCGCGATGGGCGGCCCCGAGGTAACCGTTGAACCAGCGCGCGCCGCGCAGATCGCGCCAGAACGCCAGGCTGCCTTCCACCGGCATCGCGATGCCATCGCGCCAATGCCCGGTACGCGGTGCATAACGTAACGTGGTTCGCCGATCGAATCCGAACCACAACTCGTCGCCATCCTCCACGACCCAACTCAACGCCAGGGGGTCGGTACCGGCAGGCCACGCCACGCGCTGCACGCTGCGGCCATCCAGCCGCAGCAGACCTTCCGGTTCGGCCAGCCACGCGGCCCCGTCCACATTGGCCACATGGCTGCGGCGCAGCGATCCGGCGGCGATGCGCTCGATCCGCAAACTGTCCAGATCGACCAGGAACGCGCCCTGGGTGGTGCTCAGCAACACCGCGTCCGTGCCGGCCGGCAGGATCCCGTCGACGGTGCAGGTGCCTGCGCACACATCCAGCGACTGGAACCGGCCCTCGTCCATCAGATCGACTCCGGCATTCTCGGTGCCGACCCAAAGACGGTCGCGCGGATCCACCCACAGACTGAGGATGCGGTTGCTGGACGGCCCTTCGCCCGGGCCGCCGCCAAGCACGTTGAAGGTATTCCCGTCGAAGCGCACCAACCCGCCGAACGTCGCGAGCCAGAGATAACCGGCACGATCCTGCACGATGGCGCTGACGCTGTTCTGCGGCAGCCCGTCCTCGCTGGTGAAGCGCCGCAGCACATCCGTACCCGAGAGCGGAACCACGGCGTCCGGCGCGCCCGGCGCCGGCCAGGGAAGCAGGATCAGGAGCAAAAGCGGCCACACCAGACGCGAGAACATGCACGGTACCGCAGGGGACGGTTGCCGCATCCTAGGGCGTGTCATCGATTCCAGGGTAGCCTGCAGCGATGAACTCCCCCAGCGCATCGTCGAGCCGATGCAGGCCCTCGGTCACATCGTGATCGGCGATGTTGAGCGCGGGCACGAAGCGCAACACGTCCGGCCCGGCCTGCAACAACAGCAGCCCGGCACGCGCGGCGTGATCCAGGATTTCCCCAGCGCGCCCGGCGAATTCGGGCCGCAGCACCGCACCCAGCAACAGGCCGCGACCACGCACCTGCGCGAACACGCCGTGGCGCGCATCGAGGATGCCCAGCCCTTCGCGCAGGGTCTGCGACTGGCGTTCGACGTTCGCCAGCAATGCCGGATCGGAAAGCTTGCACAAAGCCACGCGTGCCACCGCCGTCGCCAGCGGATTGCCGCCGAAGGTGCTGCCGTGGCTGCCGAACTCCAGCGCACTGGCCGCGCGCTCGCTGGACAGCATCGCACCGATGGGAAAGCCACAGCCAAGCCCCTTGGCCAGCGTCATCGCATCCGGTCGCACTTCATCCCATTCATGCGCCCAGAGCCTGCCGCTGCGGCCCATGCCCGACTGGATTTCGTCGAAGATCAGAAGCGCGCCGTTGGCGCTGCAGCGCGTGCGGACGTGCTCCAGGAACCCAGGCGCGGCAGGAAGCACGCCGCCTTCGCCCTGGATCGGCTCCACCAGCACGGCGGCCACGTCGTCGCCGAAAGCGGCATCGAACGCTTCCGGATCGTTGAACGCGGCGTAGCGGAAGCCACCGGGCAGCGGCTCGAAACCCTGCTGGTATTTGGGCTGCGCGGTGGCGGCCACGGTGGCGAGCGTCCTTCCGTGGAAGGAGCCGTGGAAAGTGAGAATGACCCGCTGCTCCGGCCCTCGGCCATGCAGTGCGGCATGGCGCCGTGCCAGCTTGATCGCGGCCTCGTTGGCTTCCGCACCGGAATTGCAGAAGAACACCCGCTGCGCGAAACCACTGGCGGTGGTGAGCTCCTCCGCCAGCCGCAGCGGCGGCTCGCTGTGGAAGATATTGCTGGTGTGCCAGAGTTTTTCCGATTGCTCATGCAGCGCCGCGAGTACATCCGGATCCCCGTACCCGAGCGCGCTCACCGCGATACCGGCGGCGAAATCGACGTAATCGCAGCCTTCCACGTCCCACAGGCGCGAACCGCGCCCATGATCGAGCACCAGTTCGCGCTGGCGATACACCGGCACGAGGCGACGCTGCGCAATGTCCAGCAGTTCCGGGGTGGGAGTCATGGCAACGCCTTCGCTTTCGGATCGGGAATTATGCGCGCCAGCGGTTCCGGAAAAGCCGCACGGCTCACAGCCGCTGCATCGGCTGGCGCTCGAAGCCGCGAACCAGACGCGCGATGAAATCCGCATCCGTGGCCAATGCCACCTCGCCGACCCGCGCCACCGGCTGCGCCACGGTTCCCGCATTGCAGGCGAAGGCCATCGTGAAATCCCGAATCTGCGCCAGCGGCACCGGCCGCAACTGCGAAACGATGCCATCGGCTTCCAAGCCGCGCCGCAGCAGCTGCATGGTGACGCCATCCAGCCGCGCCGCCTGCGGCCAGACCACGCTGCGGCCGTCGAAGAACCCGATGTTCCACGTCGCGCCCTCGCAGACATGGCCGTGGCGATCCACGATCAGGGCATCGTCGAAGCCCTCGCTCCGCGCGCGGCGGCGCAGCGTGAAGAGATCGAAGGTGGCCGAATGCTTGATGTGCGGCAGGAAGCGCTCGTGCTCCACCGGCATCAGCCGCAGCGGCCGTGCCGAGGCTTGCTGCGGGGCAGCGACGCTCACCATCACCGAAAGCCGCGCGGCAGCGTCGATCTGCCGAAGATTCCAATTCTGCGCAAACACGGCCACGCGCACTGAAGCATCGCGCCGTGCACCGAGCGCACCGCACACGAATTGGCGTACCCGCAAGGGATCGAGCACCGCATCGAACACCTCGCGCGCATCGCGCACCAGCCGCGCCATGTGCAGATCCAGACCGCGCACCGCCGCATCGCGCACCTGCATCGACGTGAAATGGCCGAAGTTGAACTGCGCCATCCGCGCCAGCGCCGCGGCATTGGCGCGTTCTCCGTCGATGAAGACCTGCGGTTCGCCCAGGCTCGGCATGGAATCGAGGGAAAGCTCCGTGTCCGGCTTCACGTGCGGGCCTTTTCGCGATTCCACCGCAGGTTCTCAATCCTTGGCGCAAAGCCCCGACTATACCTCTGCGAAGCGGCAACCCGCTGGCAGCCGCACCGCCATCGTGCTTGAATGTGCGCCACGAAGCGGGGGTGCCCGGCATGGCCGAGCTGAGAGAGTCCCTTGGAACCTGATCCGGTTGGTACCGGCGTAGGGAGACTTCATCAGGCAATTTGCCGCGCGCGCTTCCAGTTCGTCATTCCCGCGAAGGCGGGAACGACACAAGCCCATTCCGCCGCGAGAACTGCCCATGAACGCCCAGCCCTCCGACCTCATCCTGCGCACCCAGGCGCTTTCCGCCGACG
>CAZHXV010000217.1:0-5218 GCA_964536455.1 uncultured Aquimonas sp. | reverse complement strand
GAACCGCGACGCGATCGAAATCGCCACGCCGGCGAAGCCGAAGGCGGAATAAGCCGGCCAGGCCAGCCGAACCGGTGTTGCAGGGTGGCCGCTTGCGCCACCCTGCGTATTACCCGAGGTTCGGCTCAGGGCAGCTTCCGCATCGCCTCGCGGACGTTCGACGCCAATGCGGCCAGCGGGGCGGAATCGTCCCCGCCGGCCATGAAGCCCAGGGCGGCGAGGAAGTTTTCCAGGTTCGCCCGGCGCGTCCACCACACCGCTTGAGGATCGTTTTCCGGGCGTGGGCCGAGATCCGCGATCAATGCCGCCAGCCATGAGGCCGTCGCCGAGGAATCGCGATCGCCGCGCATGAGGACATAGGCCGCCGCGCGCGCCAGCCGCGTGGGTTCGCCGAAGGCGTAGGCGCGGCCGTCGGCGGGCATGACCTGCGCGCCGATGGCGGACAGCAGCGCCGAGGCCTGCGCCGGTTCCAGCGCATCGTTCAATGCCAGTTGCATGGCCCAGTCCGCGCCGTGCGCGACGCCGTGCCGCCAGCCTTCGCCATCGACGTAGCCGCGGTAATCGCGCACCGTGCGCAGGTACGCGGCCGCCGCGCCGGCCAAGCGCGCGCGTTCCGCCGCCGTCATCCATGCGCGGATGCGGTCGGTGCGCGCCACTTCGGACAGCACCAGCGCCGCGAAGGGTTTGCGGAAGCCGTCGGCATCATCGCCGCCGAGCTGCGCCAGCAGCGTTTGCGTGAGCGCGCGCCGCGTGTCCTCGTCGAGGAGGTTGCCGCGCATCCACGTGGAGAGCGCCTCGAAGGCGATGCCGTCGCGCAGGGCCGGGTCGGCATCGCCCAGGCAATCCGCCAGCGTCAATGCGCGGGCGTTGCGTGCGGCATCGTCGGCGATCCCGAAACCGGCGGCCTTCCACTGTTCGAGCGAGGCGCGCGTGTCGGCGGACAATGCGCAGTGCGCCTGTGCCGGCGGTGGGATCAACAGCGCGAGCAGAATGGGCAGGACAATGCGGTATGCGGGCATGGCGAAGGCAGGCGGATAGTATTGCGTGCAGGGTATGCCAAGGCGATGGCGCGGCGGTTGTCGCGCTTTGGCGGAATTGCGCACAGGGTGGTCGAGGCCTGAGTGATGGACATCGCCAGTTCGCAAGAGCGCGCGGATTCTTTGCCTGATTTGTCCGGATTTGCCGGATTTGTCCGCGGCATCGCACACTGGGGCGCGCGTCTCCCACCTTTCGAGGACAGGTTCGTTCCCGGCAAGCCCGCATGCTCATGACACGTTGGAACCCACTGGAATCGTTGCCGTCCGGGCGCCTGCGCATAGGCGATTGCCAGGTGGATGTTGCGCTGCGCGACATCACCCGTGCCGATGGTTCGAAGACGCGGGTGACCCTGAAGGCGATCGGCGTGCTGGCGGTACTGGCGGAGCACGCCGGGCAGGTGGTGAGCCGCGAAGCGCTGCTGGAAACGGTGTGGGCGGGCACGTTGCCTACCGACGACGTGGTGACCCAGGCCATCGCCCTGCTGCGCAAGGCGCTGGGCAATGGCGGCGATGCTTCGGCCTATGTGGAGACGATTCCCAAATCCGGTTATCGCCTGCTGGCCGACGTCGAATGGCTGCCGGATGCCGCCCAGGCATCGGTGCCGGAAGCGCGGCGGGCGAGGATTCCGCGCTGGCGGTTGGCGGCGCTTGCCGTGGCGGCGGTCGCCCTGGGCGCCTTGGCGTGGGGTGCGCTGCATCGGCCCGGCCCACCGCCGGCGCCGCCCGCCAGGGACGCTGCGACGGAACTGCCTTACACCCTGCTGACCGCGCGTCCCGGCCCGGAAACGCAGCCCGCGCTGTCCCCGGATGGGGCGCTGGTGGCGTATGCGATGCCGCCTGCCGATGCCTACGATGCTCCGGCGATCTTCCTGCAATCCATCCAGCCCACGCCGCCGCGCCAGCTCACCGCGCCACCGCCCGGCCATTCCGACCATCTGCCGCGCTGGTCGCCGGATGGACGCCAGTTGATGTTCCTGCGCATCGACGAAATGGGCGGCTGCGAGCTGCAACTGATGCCGGCCAGTGGCGGGCCATCGCGCACGGTGGGGCGCTGCGACCGCCTCAATGGCCGCTACGACTGGCTGCCGGACGGCAGCGGCATCGTCGCCGGCCTGCGCGCGCAGGCCGAGGGCGACAGCGGCCCGCTGGCGGTGCTGCGCCTTGCCAGCGGCGAATGGACGCCGCTGCGCTATCCGCTGGGGGCGGGCGATGTCGATATCGATCCGCGCTATTCGCCGGACGGCGGCACGCTGGCGTTCCGCCGCAACCTCAGCAACGCCGATCTGTGGAAGATGCCGGCGGAGGGCGGCCAGCCGGTGCGCCTGACGAAGCTGGCGGCCAACATCACCGGCTGGGACTGGACGCCGGACGGGCGCGCGCTGCTGCTGGGCGTGCTGCGCAATCCGCCGCAGTTGTACCGGCACGATCTGGCGAGCGGGCGCACGCAGGCGCTGGGGGTATTCCCCGCCAGCGGGCTGGACGTGGCGGCACGGCGCGGGGTGATGGTGTTTGCGGTCAACGACGAACACTTCGCGATGTTCCGCTACCCGCTGCCGCTGCGCGCGGACGGCGAGGGCGAGGCGCTGTTTCCTTCGACCGCCGACGACATGCTGCCTTCGCCATCGCCGGACGGCAGCGTGATGGCCTTCGTCTCCGACCGCAGCCGCGAAGTGCGGCTGTGGCTGGGCGAACCGGAGCACCCCGAGCATCTGCGCATGATCGAAGGCATCGTGCCGGTGACGCGGCATCCGCCGCAGTGGTCGGACGATGGGCGCCGGCTGCTGGTGGTCGGCGATGTGGCCGATGCCGATGGCGTCGTCCGTCCGAAGCTGCATGAGGTGGAGGTCGCCAGCGGGCGCGCGCGGATCGTCGAACCGGCGGATGCGACGCCGTACTTCGCGCAGTACCTGCCGGAAGGCCGCCTCCTGCTGGTGGTGGATCGCGGCGGCGGGCGGCTGTCGCTGCGCATCGTGGAAGCGGCCGTGCCGATGCGGACGATCGCAACGCTGGAGGACGTGGGCGAGGCGCGCTTCGACCGCCACAGCGGGCAGGTGCATTTCGTCCAGGCCAACCAGCCGGGGTTGTGGCGGGCGGGTCTGGATCTGCGCGACCCGGTGCAAGTGGACGCCGCCCAGCCGACCGGCCACTGGATGCGCCGCTGGGGCGTGCTGGATGGCCGGCCTTTCGCCCTGCGCACGGCGATGCCGGAGTGCCTGGCGAACTGGCACTGGCTGGGCGATGGCGCGGAAGCCGTCGGTTGCCTGGACAGGGCGCGGCGCGGCGTGCCTTCGTCGGCGCTGATGCTGTCCCAGGACGGAAAATGGCTCTACGCCAGCATGACGGCAGGGCAGGAAAACAGCGACATCGGTTTGTTGGAGATCGATGCGCTGGCCGGCTTCGGCTCCACAACCCATTGATTGAAAACATTTCACCGAAATTTCGGGTGATTTTCGCCGGGATTTCCTGACACCCGCATCACCTCCCGCCGTGATGGCGGCCGACCCTTCCACAGGAGCCGGCCATGCCATCCCTTTTCCCTGTTTCGCTGCGGACACCCCCGCACGTCGCGCCGGCTGCCGATGGCCGGCTGCGCCTGTTCGCCGCCTCCGGTGCGGCCACGACGGACGCCGGTGCGCAGGCCGTCGTGCTCTGGCTGGTGCTGCGCGGGCAGGCGCAGGTGCGGGCCCGCGAAGGCGATTTCGCCCTGGGCCCGGGCGACTGGATCGTACTGGGCGGCGATTCCGCGCCATGCTGCGAAGGCCTTGCCGGCGCGCTGCTGCTCGGTGCCGGCATGACAGACAACGCCGCGCCGCTGCTTCCGGGACGAGGCCGGATGCCGGCGCGAACGCGCGCACGGGCGCTGCGGTTGTGGCGCAGGTGCGGTGCCTTCAGCAGCGACCACACGGTTGCCGTGGCATCGGACGAGGTGCTGGCTTTCCTGTCCGTCCTGCAGGCCGATCTGGCCAACCGCATCGACCGTTGCCCCGGGCATTCGCGGCAGCACAAGCGGGGTGTGCTGCTGCGCATGCAGCGTGCGCGGCTGTGCCTGGAAGGGCAGCCGGATGGCGGCCTCACGATCGGCGAACTGGCCCGGCACACGCATTTTTCGCCCTGGTATTTCAGCAAGGTGTTCCACGCGCTCTACGACATCGCGCCCTTGCAGTTCGCGGTGCGGATGCGGCTGGAACGCGCGCGCCGGCTGCTGGCGACCACGCGCCTTTCGGTCACCGATGTCTCCGCTGCCTGCGGCTTCGACAACCCGTGCAGCTTCGCTCGCGCGTTCCGCTCGCGCTTCGGCATGAGCGCATCGCAATGCCGCGTGGCCGCGCTGGCGGGAGACGGGCGGTGAGCGGGCATGTCCGCTATTCGGCCGCGCGCAAGATCGAGGCCGTGCGCCGGGTGGTCGAGGATGGACTGGGCGTGGACGCGGTGGCAATGGAGCTGGGCATCCGCCGGGGCTCGCTGTTCTTCTGGGTGCGCCGCTATCGGCAGTTCGTGCACCTCAAAACCGGACGCCGGGACGCCATGCCGCTGGCATCGCCGCAGGCCGCGGGCGAGCCCTTGCACCCCGCCGGAAGCCTGGTCGCCTGGCTGCGCCGCCTCCCGTATGCCGCCGATGCGCAAGCCGCCAAATCCGGCAAAGCGGAACGGCAAGAGGCATGCCTAGTATCGAATCGTTAAGAAATCCTGAAGCCGCAACGTGGCGGCGGCAGGGCCATCACCACCACGCTGGAGAACCCAAGTGAAGACCCCCCTCGTTTCCAATCGCCGCCGCAAGGCGCTCGCCCTGGCCGTGGCGCTGTGCTTTGCCGCCGGCGCACAGGCGCAGACCAATACCGCTGGCGCGGTGACCGGCCGCGCCGCTGCGGGCGACACCATCACCATCAGCAATCCGGCCACGGGCTTCAACCGCACCATCACGGTGGGTGCGGACGGCAACTATCGTTTCTCGCAACTGCCGACCGGCCAGTATCAGGTCAGCAGCGGCGGCGGTGCCGCGCGCAGCGTGTCGGTGAGCGTGGGTACCGCCACCAACGTCGATTTCACCGCCGCCGGCAGCGCCAGCACGCTGGATACGGTGACCGTGGTCGGTAGCGGCGTGGTCAACCCGATCGACGTATCCAGCGTGGAATCCACCACGATCATGACCGAGGCGCAGATCGACCGCCTGCCGGTGGCGC
>CAZHXV010000216.1:0-5221 GCA_964536455.1 uncultured Aquimonas sp. | reverse complement strand
CCGCCGTGTACGTCCAAGGCTCGGGCGGCAATGCCAGTTCCGCGCTGCAGATCGGCGTTTACGACGGCATCGGCCAGCCCGTGCCCGATCCGGTTTCCGGGAACCAGGCTTACAACAACTACATCGTGGAGGTCGTCGGTCAGTCGAGCGTGGTTCGCGAGACCTTGCGGGGCATCAATGCCGCCGGCAACACGGTCAGCGGCAAGTCCATCGCGCTGCGCACCACAGCGGGCATCGGTGGCGCAGTGCTGACCAGTGGCGACCGCACTGGCAGCGTGTTGCTGCGCCTTACCGCCGATGGTGCGGACAACAATGTGGACAATGGAGTCCAGCAGGCGGTTACGGTGGATCTCTCGGTCGTGATTTCCGATGGCCGCCTGTGGGATATCGAGATCATCGATACCTCTCCGTCGTCGGTCGAAATCGGCCCGCTGCCGGTGCAGTCTTCCGGAAGTTACTCTCTCCCCATTTCGGCCATCGCCACCGATCGCCTTGGGAACCCGGTGTTGCCCGGTACGACGATCCGGTTCGGCCTGATCGACGAGCCTCAGGCCACGGGCGCCGGCGATTTCCGCTTCCAGGGCGGTGACGGCGATCCGCAGGAAGGCGGCAAAACGTTCGTCGCAACCACTGGCCAATTCCTCGGTCTGCCAGGCGTCGACGATGCAGTTGGCCCCGGTGATGGTCTGGTGGTCTTCGGCGAAGGCGTGCCGGGCAATCGCGATCTGGAGAGCGCGCGCGTGGTCGATCAGGTGATCAGCAACACCAGGCTGTCCGTCACCTATCGCTTCAACCATAACGACGACAGCGGCGTCACCGTGGACGACAAGGACATCTTGCCGTACATCGTCGGTCGCGCCGCAGACGGCAACATCGTCGCGTCCGGTACGACGGATGCCAGCGGCGTCGTCAGCACGCGGTTGAACTATCCGATTTCCAGGCTTGGCAAGACGGTGGTGATCTGGGCGCAGGGCGATGGCGACATCGTCAATGGCAATCCGGAAACCGTCACCGATGTGGAATTTGCCACATTCGCGGGTGCGAGCGAACTATTCCTCACCGTGTCCCCGAACGTCCTCTGGGCCAATGGCACGGATCCCGTCGAACTGTGCGTGACCGACATCGCGGGCATGCCGGTGGGCGGCGTGCCGATCAAGTTCGCGTTCAACGGCGTGATCGGTACGGGATCCGTTGATGGCGTGTCGCTGGTGGGCACTGTGGGGTCGCTGACCGAATTTGGTACGGGTTGCACGATGGCGCAGGTGAGAACCACGGGAGTCACGGACGAAGCTGCCGTGCCAACCCTGAATTTCACCGTGGTTGGCGGGGCCGATCCGGCAGTGGTTGAGTTCCTCATTGGTGACCCAAGCAACAGCAACGAACTAGCCCTGATCGCCAACCCGACGCACATCCGTCACGCTAACGCAGGCACCTTGGTACGAGATATCGTGCTGACCCTGCTCGACGGCTCGGGCGCTCCGGTTCCAGGCGCGCAGATCATCGGAACCTGTGTGGCCGAGGGCGGCGCAGTCGTCAACCTCACGATCAACACGCCGGGGATCACCGACGCCAATGGCGTGACGGTGGCGAACGTCGTCGCCATCGACCTGACCCAGGCGGGGGGGTTCGGCACCGCGATCTGTGTCTTCCAGACGGTTGACGGCAACGCTTCCACCGAAGTATTCATTGAAGGCATCGACATCTGCGAACTCAACACCAGCCCGCTTGATCCTCGCTGCACGGATGATTTGGAAGAGTTCAACCTCCAGGTGTTCTTCACCACCGGCAACGTGGCGGGCAGCTACAGCGTGGTGAGTGCGCCGCTGGGTGTCGCCTGCTCGCAGCCGCAAGGCATGGTGCAGTACGACTGCATGAACACGCAGGTTGCACGGTTCCAGGAGGGGACTTCCGTGGTGCTCACGACCACCGGCCCCGGCGATCCGGATGGCAACGGCCCGCTGACTGCGCCAACCTTCGTTGGCTGGTCGGGGGATTGCATCGCCAATACGAGCAATGCAAAGCAGGCGGTGGTGTACATGGGCAGCGACCGCACCTGTACAGCGACCTGGGAACAGTAAGGAAATACGTCAAGGGAAGAAGGGCCGCCAGTGCGGCCCTTCTTCGTTTCCGGGCCTGGATACCGCCAGACTGCCTGCGTCCCAACACCGGAAACGCGAGTCATTGATCGTTGTCGGAGAGGCCCTGCGTTCGTCGCCCTTGATATCTCCATGCACGGCCACATACACGGCCAACCTCGCCCTCGTGGCATAATCCGCCGTTCCCCGTCGCGGCTTGCCGTCGCGGCCTTCGCAGACAAAGGCTCTTCCCATGGATTTCCTGATTTCTTCCGCCTACGCCCAGGCCGCAGGTGCCGCGCAGCAGTCGCCGTGGTCCTCGCTGATCCTGATGCTGGTATTCGTCGCGGTGTTCTTCTTCTTCATCATCCGCCCGCAGATGAAGCGCGCCAAGGATCATCGTTCGATGGTTTCGGCCATCGCCAAGGGCGATGAAGTGGTCACCAATGGCGGCATCCTGGGCCGCGTGGAGGACGTGGGCGACGCCTTCCTCTCCATTGAAATCGCCGATCGCGTTTCGATCAAGGTGCAAAAGCACGCCATCGCCGCCGTGTTGCCCAAGGGCACGCTCAAAGCGTCCTGATCCGGCCTTGTCCGTCCATCGTCGCCAGGGTGGATGCGTCCGCCCGGCGCATCCTCACTGCGGTAAGTTTTCATGCTCGAATATGCACGTTGGAAATACGTCGTGGCGGCGCTGGTGTTCCTTGTCGCCACGCTCTACTCATTGCCGAACCTCTTTCCCCAGGATACGGCCGTCCAGATCAGCGCCTCGCGCGGCGGCATCGTCGATGAGGCGCTGAAAGAGCGCATCCAGGGCGTTCTGGAACGCGACAAGGTCGGCTTCAAGGCGCTCGACCTCACCGACAAGGGCCTGCTCGTCCGCCTCGCCGATCCGAATACCCAGATCCATGCTGCCGATGGGATCCGCGACGAGGTCGGCAACGACTACATCGTCGCCCTGAACCTGGCGTCCACGGTGCCCGACTGGCTCACCGCCGTCGGCGGCAAACCGATGCTGCTCGGCCTCGATCTGCAAGGTGGCGTCCACTTCCTGATGGAGGTCGATCAGGCCGCTGCGCTGGAGAACCGCGAAACCGGCTATGCCGAGGAAATTCGCGGCCTGCTGCGCGAGCACAGGATCGGCTACACCCAGGTCGAGCGCAATCGCACTTCCGGCATCACGGTCAAGCTGCGCGACGCGGCCGATCGCAGCACCGTCGCCGGCCTGATCGGCCGCGACATCCCGGGCCTGGAAATGCTCGACGGTGCCGAGCCGAACCTGCTCAACGCCAGGCTGCGCGAAACCGAGCTCAAGACCATCCTGGACAACGCTCTGGAGCAGAACATCGGTACCTTGCGCAAGCGCATCAACGAACTGGGCGTGGCCGAACCCATCGTGCAGCGCCAAGGGGCCAGCCGCATCGTGGTGCAGTTGCCGGGCGTGCAGGATACGGCGCAGGCCAAGAAGATCCTCGGCGCCACGGCCACGCTCGAATACCGCGCCGCTGCCGAGGGCAATCCGATCGAGGCCGCGCAGACCGGCCGCGTGCCGCCGGACGCCAGGCTGTACTACATGCGCGGCTCGCACCAGCCGGTGCTGCTTTCAAAGCGCGTGATCGCCTCGGGCGACCAGCTCGTCGGCGCGCAATCCGGGTTCGATCCGCAATCCAATTCGCCGATGGTGTCGGTGACGCTCAATGCCGCCGCTGGGCAGCGGATGCAGGATTTCACCACGGACAACGTGGGCCGCTCGATGGGCGTCGTGTACATCGAGCGCATCCCGGAAACCAAGATCGTCGATGGCAAGGAAGTGCGCAGCGTGCGCGTCACCGAAGAGGTGATCAGCTACGCCCGCGTCAACGGCGTGTTCGGTCGCAAGTTCCAGACCACCGGATTGGACAGCTCCAAGGAAGCCTCGGAACTGGCGCTGCTGCTGCGTGCCGGCTCGCTGGCCGCACCGGTGGACATCGTGGAGGAGCGCATCATCGGCCCGAGCCTGGGCAAGGAGAACATCGAGAAGGGCTGGATGGCCGTCAGCTTCTCGTTCCTGTTCGTGCTGGTGTTCTTCCTCGTCTATTACAAGATCTTCGGCATCGTGACGAACGTCGCGCTGCTGCTGAATCTGCTGCTCGTGGTGGCGGTGATGTCGCTGCTCGGCGCCACGCTCACCCTGCCTGGCCTGGCGGGCATCGCATTGACCGTCGGCATGTCGGTGGACGCCAACGTGCTCATCAACGAACGCATCCGCGAGGAATTGCGCACCGGCATACCGCCGCAGGCGGCGATCGCGATGGGCTACGACAAGGCGTCGGGCACCATCTGGGACGCCAACGTCACCGCGCTGCTGGCCGGCGTTGCGTTGTTCGCCTTCGGCACCGGCCCGGTCAAGGGCTTCGCCGTGACGCTGTGCGTGGGCATCATCACGTCCATCTACACCGCCGTTTCCGTCTCGCGCGGCGTCGCCACGCTGATCTACGGCAACCGCAAGAAACTCAAGAACATCGCGATCTAAATGAACATCTTCCCTTACGACAGCAGGATCGACTTCCTGCGCCTGCGCGGCGTCGCGGTGGCGATCACCGTGCTGCTGATCCTGGCCTCGATCGCGCTGCTTACCGTGCGCGGCCTCAACTATGCGCTGGATTTCACCGGCGGCACCGTCGCCGAACTGAAGTTCGCCAAGCCTGCGGACCTGGACGGCATCCGCGAAAAACTTGAAGCGGCCGGTTATCCCGGTGCGGTGGTGCAGAGCTTCGGCTCGGAAACCGACGTCATCGTGCGCCTGCAACCGCGCGAAGGCCAGGTCAACGCCGAGCAGACCGGCGGTGCGATCCTTTCCGCCGTTGCCGACGCGAACAACCCCGGAACCGTCGTTCGCAGCGATTTCGTCGGCCCGCAGGTCGGCAAGGAACTGGCGCAGAACGGCATCCTCGCCGTGGTGTTCGTGATGCTCGGCTTCGTGATCTACATCTCGATGCGCTTCGAGTGGAAGTTCGCGGTCGCGGCCATTCTCACCACGATGTTCGACGTGATCGTCACCACCGGCCTGTTCGCGCTCAACCAGCGCGAATTCGACCTCACCGTGATGGCCGGCGTACTCTCGGTGATGGGCTACTCGATCAACGACACCATCGTCGTGTTCGACC
>CAZHXV010000215.1:0-5229 GCA_964536455.1 uncultured Aquimonas sp. | reverse complement strand
CGCGCGAGTGGCGGCAGATGTTCGTCGATGCCTGGCGCATCCTGCGCGACTGGTTTTACGACCCCGGCATGCACGGCCAGGATTGGGACGCGATCCGCGCCCGGTACGAACCGCTGGTCGCGCATGCGAAGACCCGCGCCGATCTGGATTATCTCCTCCAGGAGCTGGCCGGCGAAGCCAATTCCGGGCATGTGTACGTGGAAGCCGGCGACCAGACCCGCGCCCCGCGCAAGCCCGGCGGCCTGCTCGGCGCGGAACTGGTGGCCGATGCCAGCGGCTACGTGCGGATCGCGCGCATCTTCCCCGGCGAGAACTGGAACCAGGCCACGCGCTCCCCCCTGACCGAGGCCGGCGTGGAGGTGCGCGAAGGCGAATACCTCCTGGCCATCGACAATGTTGCAACGCGCGGCGTGGACAACGTCTATCGCCTGCTGGAAAACAAGGCGGATCGCCTGGTGACGCTGCGCCTCAACCGCCAGCCGCAGGAAGCCGGTTCGCGCGAGGTGACGGTGAAGACCATCGCCAGCGAACAGGGCCTGCGCTACCTGGACTGGGTGCAGGGCCGCCGCCGCCTCGTGGAACAGCTCTCCGATGGCCGCATCGGCTACATCCACGTGCCGAACACGGCGGTGGAAGGCAGCCGCGAACTGTTCAAGGGCCTGCTGGCCTACCACGACCGGGAGGCTCTCATCATCGACGACCGCTACAACGGCGGCGGCTTCATTCCCGACCGCCTCGTGGAGCTTCTGGCGCGGCAGCCGTTGAACTACTGGAAGCAGCGTGGGCTGGAACCCAACGCCACGCCCTTCCTGCACCATCGCGGGCCGAAGGCGATGCTGATCAACGGCCTGTCCAGCTCCGGCGGCGACGCGCTGCCGTACTACTTCCGCAAGCTGGGCCTGGGCAAGCTGATCGGCACCCGCACCTGGGGCGGCCTGATCGGCATTTCCGGCAACCCGCGCCTGGCCGACAACGGCGCGATCCTCGCCGCCACCTTCAGCTTCATGGACACCGATGGCCAATGGGCCGTGGAGAACGAAGGCGTGACGCCGGACATCGAAGTCATCGACCGGCCCGAACTCGTCGCCGCCGGCCGCGACCCGAGCATCGAGCGCGCGGTGCAGGAACTGCTGGCCGAACTGGCCGCCAACCCGCCGCAGCCCATCGTGGCCCCGCCTGCGCCGGCGAAATTTCCGAAGGTGGCGCAGTAGCGATCGGTTCCCTCCGCAAGCCCCGGAGCAATGCCGGGGCTTGCGTGGAGGCAATCACTCCACCTGCGGCAACTGCGAAGGGCTGGCCAGCAGGCGGCGCGGGTCGATGCGCATGCCGTGCCAGCGCGCGCCGAAATGCAGGTGCGGGCCGGTGCTGCGCCCGGTGGAACCGACCTTGCCGATCACCTCGCCCTTCTTCACCTGCTGGCCAGCCGTCACCGTGGCCTCGCCCAGGTGGAAGTATTCGGTCACCAGCCGGTCGCCGTGGTTCACGAACACCGATTGGCCGCTGAAGAAATGGTCGGCCACCAGCACCACCATGCCATCGGCGGCGGCGTGCAACGATTCCCCGCCCGCCACGCCGTAATCCACGCCGGTGTGCTGCTGCCTGGGCAGGCCGTTGAAGACGCGGCGATAACCGAAGTTCTTGCCATTGGGCATCGGCGTGTAGGGCTCGCCCAGCGGCAGCGTGAACTGCGGCGCGCCGCTGGCGCGGAAGAACAACGGGCGCACCTCTCCCGATTCGCGCCTGATCCGCGCCAGTTCCGCCGCGGAGGGGATCACGTAGTTCATCTTGTCTTCCGGCAGGTCGATGGTTTCCTCCGGAAAATCCGTCCCGGTCACCACCACCTCGCCGCGCTGGCGGCCCTTGGCGGTGATTTTGGCCATGGGGTAACGGCCCGGCTGGCGCGTCAGATCGATGGGGAAATAGCAATCGCCCGCCACCGCAGCGCGGGCATGGCCCTCGAACTCGCAGGACACCGCATCCCCGCCGGCCCATCGCCCGATATCGCCCTGCGGCACCGTCACGCTATGCGTCTGCGCCCCAAGCGGGGCGGAAGCGGCCAGCAGACCCACGAACAGGAAATTGCGCATGATGTTTCTCCTCTGGATGGATACGGGAACGAAGAGCCCACCGCGCGGGTGGTGCGGCATCTTAACCGCCGATCCAGAACACGTCGGCGGACGCCGGATCGGGCGTTTCGATGCGCAGCTTCAGCGGCGCACCGTCGCAAGGGAAATACCAGCTTGAGAATTGCACTGCGGCAGCGTCGAGGGGTGCGCCTCCGCGCTGCAGTTCCACTGCCATCGGGTTCAGCATCGGCATCAGGTTGGCGACCACGAGCACCGCTGCCGGCGGACAGCCGATGGCCAGCTCGATCCGCTGGCTGCCGGCGGCATTGATCCGCCGGTGGCGTTCCAGCCGGTACGTGGGATCGGGCGCGACGATGCGGCCTTCGGACGGATGGAAGACCGCACCGGGCGTGAACAGGCCGTAGCCGAAGGCCGCGCGCCCGGGCGTCAACCCCAGGCGTTGCAGCTCGGGGGCGGCCAGCGCGGCCAAGGGAATCCCGGCCAGATGCCGCATTGCGGCCATGCCTCCGAGCCTAGGCGGTGCGGGCGAGTCGCCACAGGCGTTCGCCACGGCCACGCCCTGGCTGAAATCGAAGCTCGCCGCCAGTTCGCCGTGCAGCGCGGCGGCCTGTTCGCCTTCGCACAGCCAGCGCGCCACCTCCCCGTGCGCGAAGCTGGACAGCCACGGCGAGGCCGGCGGCGCAGGCCGGGTGGAGCGCACGATGTCCTCGATGGCCGCGCCGGGCAGCAGTTTCTGCCCGGCATGGACGGTGGCGATGCGGTCGGCAAGCACGCCCGCCTGGAACGTGGCGGCCAGCGCAATGAGCGCGAACGCACTTCCCGGAAGCCGCAGGCCATGCCAACCCGCCGCCAGAGCCAGCGCCAGCAAGGGCGCCTGCGCATAGGTCATCCAGTCCGGCGTGGCATCGCGCAACGCGACGATGAAGGCCACCGCCGCCAGCCATGCCAGCCCCGCACCCAGCGGCAACGCATCGCGCCGCGGCAGTGCGAACAAGAGGCCCAGCCCCGCACCGGCCAGCACCAGGATGCGGAAACCGAAATCCGCCATGCCCAGCCACGGCAGGGAAGCCAGCAGCACATCGCGCCCGAACCTGGCATCGCCGGCCAGCAGCGCCCACAGCACCTCAGGCAGGCGCGCCAGCCGCTGGGTGAAATCGCTCGCCGCCAGATAGCCCTGGCTGCCACTCCATTGCGGCCAGCCGGCCTGCATTTCGGCCCACACGGCGGGCAGGAACGGCAACACGAATACCAGCGCACAGGCCGGAAGCAGCCAGAGCCGACGCCGGCCCGGAACCCTGGGCATCCAGGCCGCCCGCATTGCGCCAGCCGCCACGGCGGGCGCGGCGATCAGCGCCGTGGGATGCGCGTGCAACGCCAGCGCCAACAGCACCGCGGCCAGCATCGCATCGGCGGCGCTGCGCCGCTGCCAGGCGCGCAGCGCGGAAAGCAGCGTGGCGAACAGGCAGGTTTCCACCACGGCGGTATGCAGCACCAGCATGGCCGATACCCCATTCCACCCCGGCCAGGCCGCGAACGCGGCCAGCAGCAGGCCGAGCCGCTCATCGCGCAGCCGCGCGCCCAGCGCATACGCCAAAGGAATCTTCGCCGCCGACAGCGCCCCGACGAACAAGGCCGCGCCCGCCACGCCACCGCCCAGTTTCAACGGCAACGCCAACAGCCAGAACCACACCGGCCCGAGCTTCCAGGTTCCGAACAGTTCCGGCCCATACGCGGGCAGCGGCCCGCCGTGTGCGATGGCCCAGGCGTTGGCCAGATCGCGGCCCGAATCGGAAACCAGCGTGGCGAAGGGGAACAGCGAGAAGTGCAGCGCGAACAGCAACGCCAACGCCAACGCGATGCCCATGCCGGGAGGATCGGCACGCGTGTGCTTCACAGCGCCACCAGCGAGAAGGCCAGCGCCGCGAGGGTGACGAAGCCGATCAGCACGCAATAGACGTTGCCCAGCACCACGTACTTGCACAGTGTCAGCAGCCAGCCCTGCCCATAGACGCGCTTTTGCATCAGCAGCAGGTACAGCGGCATCCAGAGCGCCAGCGCCGCTTCCAGCCAGGAAAGGCCGGTTCCGACCGCGCCGCCCAGCCATGCGCCCGTCCAGTTCTCCAGCACGCCCAGAAGCATCAGCACCAGCAGCGCCGCACAGAGGAAGGCGTGGCTGTGCAGGGCCACGATCAAGTGCTCCATGTACAGCCTTCGGGCGAACAGGTAGAACAGCTTGAGCAGCAGCGCGAACAGCGGCAGCAGCAGGAACAGCGCCTGCGGCAGGTTTTGCAGGAAGGCCTCGGCCAGCCGGCCCGGTTCGTCGCGCGCCTGATCCATGTTGTGGACAGCACGCCCGATCAGGCGGTTCAAGGCGTCGTTGCCGGCTTGCGGCAGCCAGTCCACGACCACCGGATTGGTCTGCGCGTCCCAGTCCTCGACGCCATCGAGCTGGACGCGCAGCGGTTTGCGCGGGGTATCCCTTGCCGCGGAAGACGGGGTTTCCGCCGCCGTCTGGGCATCGCGCGGGCCCACGGCGAAAGCGCCGTCCGTGTCCACGGCGAACCGCACCACCAGAAACGCCAGCACGCAGCAGAAGAAGAACAGCCGCACCGGGCTGACATAGCGCACCCGCTGGCCCTCGAAGTAGCGCAGCGTCAGCCAGCCGGGACGGAACAGCAGCGGCCCCAGCGTGCGCGCCATGCGCGAATCCAGATCGAACACGGTGTCGAAGAAATCCCCGAGGATCGAGGAAAAATGCCGCACCAGCCCACGCACCGGCTGGCCGCAGCGGTGGCAGAAGTCGCCTTGCAGGGCGATGCCGCAGTTGCCGCAGGCGCGCGCAGGAACCTGCGATGCCTCCGGGGCGGCGTCGGGCGGGGGCGTGGGCATCGGAGATTCCAGGCGAAGGGTCTGCGCCGATTCTCGCCGATCCGCACCGTCTCCACGCGCCTGGCCGCGTCACGTCGCCGTCATGCGCCGGTCACGCCGCTGTCGCGGCGCATCCGCACCATCGGCGCAACCTGCGGAGAGCACCATGCAGATCGCGCTCGTCACCGAAACCTTCCCGCCCGAGGTCAACGGCGTCGCCCTGACCGTGCAGGGCCTGGAGCAGGGCCTGCGCGAACGCGGGCACCGCGTCGAG
>CAZHXV010000214.1:0-5230 GCA_964536455.1 uncultured Aquimonas sp. | reverse complement strand
CGCAGCGGCCCGTATTCGGATCGCCGCTTCACCACCAATCACTACGACGAAGCCGCGCGACGTTTCCTCAAGAAGCCGACGGAAGCCTTGCCGTGGGGCAAGAAGGTGGAATTTCCCGGCGCGATGGAGTTGATCGGCACGGACGAAGTGAAGGATTGCCTGGATCGCTGCACCGCAGCGTTGCGCGGCGGCTGAGCCGCATCGACACTTGGCCCGCGCGGTGGCGGATCGTCGCGTGCGCATCGTTCATCAAAACCACTCAGGGGAAATCCGCATGTCGCTTCTTTCCGCAATCGCCCGGCGCAAGCCGATCGAACGCATCCAGTCCGAGGCCGCCGCCTCGCAGGAGCATGGGCAGTTCCGCCGCGTGCTCGGCGTGTGGCAGCTCACCAGCATTGGCCTGGGCGGCATCATCGGCGTCGGCGTGTTCGTGCTGGCCGGCCAGCAGGCCGCGGCGAACGCCGGCCCCGCGGTGGCGCTGGCCTTCATCATCGCCGGCATCGCCAGTGCCGCAGCCGCGCTTTGCTATGCGGAATTCGCCGGCCTGATCCCGGCCACCGGCAGCGCCTACACCTACGGCTACGCCGTGCTCGGCGAAGGCGTGGGCTGGCTGATCGGCTGGGATCTGCTGCTGGAATACGCGTTGATCGTGGCGGCGGTGGCGAGCGGCTGGTCGGGCTATCTGCTCACGCTTCTGGAGGCGGTCGGCATCCACCTGCCGGCCTGGGCACAAGGCGCGGCCGGCACTGGCGAGGGCCGCGTGTTCAACGTGATCGCGGCGGGCGTATCGCTGCTGGTGGCGTGGCTGCTGACGCTGCGCACCGAATGGGGCGCACGGCTGAACACCGGCGTGGTGGCGATCAAGGTGCTCGGTGTGGCGCTGGTGATCGTGGCCGGCGCGTTCTTCATCGATACCGCCAACTGGACGCCCTTCATCCCCGAACGCACCGTCGATGACGAAGGCGTCTGGCATTTCGGCTTCGAGGGCGTGGTCGCGGCGGCGGCGGTGGTGTTCTTCGCCGTGTTCGGCTACGACACGCTGACCACGGCAGCGGAAGAGGCGCGCAATCCGCAGCGCGACCTGCCGCGCGCGGTGCTGCTCTCCCTGGGCATCTCGATGACGCTGTACATCACGATCTCCTTCGTGCTCACCGGCATTGCGCCCTACCACACGCTCGGCAACGACGCGCCGGTCGCCAATGCTTTCGAGGCGCTGGGCATGCACTGGATCAGCATCCTGATTTCCCTGTGCGCCGTCACCGGCATCCTGTCGGTGGTGTTCGCCTTCATGCTGGCGGCGGCGCGCATCTGGTATGCGCTGGCGCGCGACGGCCTGCTGCCGGCCTGGTTCGCCAAGGCGCACCCGAAATACGGCACGCCGCACCGCCCCACCTGGATCCTCGGCATCGGCACCGCGCTGGCCGCCGGCTTCTTCCCCATCGGCGAACTGGCCAAGCTGGTCAACATCGGCGTGCTGCTGGCCTTCGTGGTGATCTGCGCCGCGGTGGTGGTGTTGCGCGTGCGCCGGCCCGAACTGCCGCGCCGCTTCCGTACGCCGTGGGTGCCGTTCGTGCCGCTGGTCGGCATCGGCTTCTCGATCTGGCTGCTCTCGCACCTGCCCTGGGCGACGTGGGAGCGCTTCCTGATCTGGATGGCGATCGGGCTGGCGGTGTACCTGGGCTACGGCATCCGGCGCAGCAAGCTGGCGGGCGATGCCTGATCCGGGCGCAGGTTACGGCTCGAAGCCATTGCCGAAGATCGCGCTCGACAGGTTCAGATCGGTGGCTTGGTTGTTGCCGGGTTGCCGGTCGAGCACGAAATTGGGCGCGGCGATATCGGCCCCGACCTGCGCCGTGGCAATCAGCGTCGGCGGCATGGCGAGCGTGAACTGCCCGGCGAACAGGTAATCCAGGCCGCCGCCCACCGGCAGGGTTGCGATCTGCCCGATCTCGCCACTGCCCTGCGCCTGCGGGCAGCTTGCTCCGCCCACCGGCACGCAGCTCCAGTTCGCGCCCACCAGCGCCGGATCCGCCGTCACCACGATGGCCGTGCCGGATGCGGGATCGGGGCCGGCGTTGCGCACCTGAACCAGGTATTCGACCGCGCCACCGGGCTCGGCCACCTGCATCGCATCGTCGATGGAAACGGAAAGATCGGCGATCCGCGCCGCGAGGAACGGCAACGGCATGGATTCCGCGGAAGCGTGCGTGGCCGATTCGCTGAAACGGCCCGCGAGGGTGCGCGGCCCGACGCTGGCAAAGCCGATCGCGCACTGGAAATCGACCGTTTGCCCAGCACCCCCGGAAGGCGTGGACACGGTGCAGGTTTCGCCCGTGCTGGCCGTGATCGTCACTTGCCCATCGCCGGGTGCGGCGTGCTCGCCGCTCACCGTAGCGGTGAAGGTCACCGATTCGCCCGTGCCGGCAACGGCAACGTTCGCGCCGAGCGTCACTTCCGCCTGCTCGGGCACGATACCGGCAAGTTCCATCCAGTAATCGTCGAAATTGAATACGCCCTCCGGCAACCACTGCGTTCCCGTCCAGCGCAGTACGCCAGGGCGTAGCTGCGAATCGCCAATGACCAGCGCACTGGTCTGGCCGGTGGCGCCGAACTTGCCGCTGCCGAAGATGAGCGCGTAGTGGCCGGGCGCCAGTTCGACGTTGTCCAGACTGCCGTAATAGGCCTCGCCCGCCGCCCCGGCGTCGATCAGCGTACTTGCGGCGATGGCTTCCTGAAAGGCGGGGCTGTTGGCATTCGGCGGCAGGCCGGCCGGGCCGTTCATGCGCAGGATCGCCGCGAAGATGTTGCCGCTACCGCCGAACGCCCACAGCCCGGCCCGTTGCAGCTTCACGCTCTGATCGACGCTGAAACGAGTGGCGAGGAAGGCGCTGGAATGGATCGGCGCACCCTGGTAATCGGTGCCGGCGTTCGAATACATCCATGCGTAAGGGTGTGCGGTTGCCGCATGGAACTCGCCTTCGGGAACGGGCGATGGCGGCAGCACGTGGCCAAACAGCGAATAGCGCGCCTTGATCGTGGTAAGGCTCATCTGGTTGTTGGTGGCATTCACGGAATACTGGCCGTAGGACTGCGGCGTCGTCGTGGTATCCACACTGGGAAGGGAAACGACGAAGCCGTCCGCGGTCGATCCGTACCGTCCGACTCCCACCAGGATGGCGTACCAGCCAGGTTCAAGCACGGCGGACAAGGGAGCCTCCACCTCCTGCACCACACCGTCGCCGGGCACATCAAGCAGGGTGGTTGCCAGCAGGGCTGAATCGCCGGCCACATCCGCTGCGGCCAGCGGCATCCGAATCCGGTACAGCGCTGCGAATACCGACTCGGACGAAAACGAACGCAGCACGACGGAAATACGGGATATCTGGGTTCGCTGGAGCACGCGGAAGCTGTGGCCGGGAAAATGCGAGGCGCCCAGACTCTGACTGCCCCCGGAGATCGTGCCCGCAGGCCGGCTCTGGAAGATCAGCACGTCCTCCGGCGGCATTTCCCCGCGTGGCGCAGCCGCGTCGCGCGCCTGCGCCAGGGCAGGCGGCAACACCAGAACGGCCAGCACCCAGACCAGTTGCCGCAGCCAGCGGTCGGGGCGAAATCCGCCAGCGAAGAAACCCGCAGCACGCGCCCCCAAACCCGACGAACGATCCATCGCAAAGCCCCCCGACCGACACGATGCGGCATCTTAGCGCGAAGCCGCCAATGCCATGAAACCCTCAACGCTTGCCCGGCTTGGGCTTCAGCATCGTTCCGGTGCAGTCGCGCGCGCCGCAACGGCAGGCCCAGAGTTTCCTGAGCCTGGCCGTATGCGGCACGGAAAGGACGATGCCGTAGTCGTAGGTGAGTTCCTCGCCCTGTTTCAGATCCCGTTTGGCGTGGATGAAAACCTTGTCGTGCCGGCGATCCTCGCCGTCGTGTTCGAGCAGCATCGCTTCGCAGTTCGGATCGCAGCTGTGGTTGATCCAGCGCGCGATATTGCCGTTGCGGTTGCCGTCGATGATGTAATCGTCGTTGAGCGTAAACAGGAAGGTGTGGCCGGTTTCCAGCGTATCGCCGTACACATCGTCGGCTTCATCGTGGGTCATGCGGTCGCCGCGGTATTCGACCAGTTCCGTTCCGGCGGCGATGTCGCAGGTGGCGAAGACGCCGTTGCCGTGGATTTTCGAGCGGCGACGGGCGATCAGTCCTGAAGGCATAAAGGTATTGGTCGGGCGGGAATGGCAGCGCCGAACTTTAGCAGCGGCGCGCGTGCCGAGGCATCATTTTTCCACGCGCGAAACATCCGCCAGCACCTGCCAGGATTTCAGTTCCCGCCCACCCAGATGATGCAGCAACAGCGTGCGCATCAGGCGGCGCAATTCTCGCTGGTGGGCCGGACTGGCCGCCACGTCGTCCGCCAGCGCCAGCAGCGCGGCGCCAGCGCAGGTTCCGGGGCTGGCGTCGTCGCTGCCGGTACGCCGCAGGCCGTGTTCGGGATCGACGCGGTAACGCAGTTCCGCCTGTACCGGCTCGGTTCCAGCCTCCCCGCGCAGATCGATGGCGTAGCCGATGGCCGCCAGCAGATCGCGCTCGAAGCGGCGCAGTTCCCAGGCCGGCGGCACGCCTTCCGCCAACGCGGCGATACATTCCACGTAACGCCAGAAAAGCCCCGTCTGCGCCTCGCCGCGCGGCAACAGGCGCAGCAGCAGTTCGTTGAGATAGAAGCCGGAAAGCAGCGCGCCCCCGCTCAGCACCTGCGGCGCATCGGCGGCTTCGGCCTGTACCAGCTTCAGCAATTCGCCCTGCCCGGCGCAGGAAACCAGCAGCGCCTGCATGGGTTGCAGCACCGCCCGCAACGGCTGCCCGCGCGTACCGCGCACGCCGCGCGCGATCAATCCGATGCGGCCGTGATCGCGGGTGAAGGCGTCGAGCAGCAAACTGGTTTCGCGGTAGGGGCGCGAATGCAGGATGTAGGCCGGTTGCGCTTCGAGGCGGAGCATGGCTGAGAGCCGGGATTGGGGATTCGGGATTGGGGATTCGCAAGAGCGTAGGGCCTGCGGAAACCTTAGCTTCTACTAATCCCGAATCTCCAATCCCCAATCCCGTCACTCATACCCGAATCCCCGCAACGCGGCCTCGTCGTCCGACCAGGCTTCGCGCACCTTGCACCACAATTGCAGGAAAACCTTCCGGCCGAACTGTTTTTCCATCGCGATGCGCGCGCCCTGCCCGATGGCGC
>CAZHXV010000213.1:0-5232 GCA_964536455.1 uncultured Aquimonas sp. | reverse complement strand
GTCGCCGATGCCCACGTCGATTTCGCCAGCTTCGTTACGGAACTGCTCGATCGGCACGATGCCTTCGGACTTGAGGCCCGCATTGATCACGACCACGTCGTTGCGGACATCCACCACGGTGCCGATCACGATGGCGCCGGGCTTCAGCTTGGAGAGCTTTTCTTCGCTCTGTTCGAACAGTTCTGCGAATGATTCAGTCATTGGATGGTTACTCGGTTGAACACACGGGACGCAGGATCGCTGCGGCCCACCTGCTGCGGCGCTTGCGCGCCAATGGGAAAAACCGGCATTCCGCCGGGCCTTGTCTGCTGCGTTGGACGCAAGCGCGCATGGCGTTGCGATGCGGCGGCGTGGCGCGGACGGTTCGCGCCTATGGGCGAACCAGCGCCAGCACGCGACCGACGACTTCGTCGATGGAAACGCCGGTGGTGTCGATCAGGACGGCATCGGAAGCCGGCTTGAGCGGAGCCACCGCACGCTGCGCATCGCGCGCGTCGCGGGCTTGAATCTCGCGTAGCAGGCCGTCCAGTGTAACCTCAAGTCCCTTATTCTTCAACTGCTTATACCTGCGCTCCGCGCGTTCCTCGGCGCTGGCGGTCAGGAACACCTTGGTCGCGGCCTCAGGGAAAATCACGGTTCCCATGTCGCGGCCGTCGGCGACCAGGCCCGGCGGCTGCATGAAACCGCGCTGTTTCTCGAACAGGGCGGCGCGCACTTCCGGAATCGCGGCAATCGCCGAAGCCGCCGCGCCGGCGGTTTCGGTGCGCAGTTCGTCGGTGGCGTCGATGCCGTCCACCAGCACGCGCGGCTCGCAGCTCGCGCCTTCCACGAACTCGATGCGCGTGGCGAAGGCCAGCCGCATCAGCGCGGCGTGGTCGGACATGTCCTCGTCGGCCCAGCCCGCCGCCACGCCCACGGCGCGGTACAGCGCGCCCGAATCCAGGTAATGCCAGCCCAGTTTCGCGGCCACGGCGCGGCTGATCGTGCCCTTGCCGGAGCCGGAAGGGCCGTCGATGGCGAGCACCGGAACACGGCTGGTTTCGTTCATCGCGGCGCTCACTTCCCGACCACGGCGGCAATGGCGGCGGCGACGTAATCGAGGTTGCCCTCGTTCAGCGCCGCCACGCAGATGCGGCCCGAATCGACCGCGTAGATCGCAAATTCCTCGCGCAACCGCAGCACCTGCGCCTGGCTCAGGCCCGAATACGAGAACATGCCGGCCTGCGACAGGATGAAGCCGAACTCCGGCAGGCCGCGATGCCGCAGCCGCGCCACCAGCCCTTCGCGCATGGCGCGGATGCGGGTGCGCATTTCGCCGACTTCGCTTTCCCACAAGGCGCGAAGCTCCGCACTGCCGAGCACGCTGGCCACCAGCGCCGCGCCGTGCGTGGGCGGGTTGGAATAGGTGGCGCGGATCGTCTGCTTCACCTGCGAGCGCACGCGCTGCGCCTCCTGCGCATCGGCGCAGAGCACGGACAGCGCACCCACGCGCTCCCCGTAGAGCGAGAACGATTTGGAATAGGAATTGGCGATCAGGAGATTCGGCACGCCCGCCGCCAGCAGCGCCGCAATGCCCGCCGCATCCTCCGCGATGCCCTTATCGAAGCCCTGATAGGCCAGATCGACGAACGGCAACAGCCCGCGTTCGCGCAGCAGCACGGCCAGTTCATCCCACTGCGCCAGCGAAAGATCCGCGCCCGTGGGGTTGTGGCAGCAGGCGTGCAGCAGCACCACGCTGCCCGCTTCCAGTCGGTGGAGGCTGTCCATCATGGCCGGGAAATCCAGGCCGTTGCTGGCGTCGTCGTAATACGGGTAATCGACGATCTCAAAGCCCGCGGCCTCGAACAGCACCTGATGGTTCGGCCAGCTCGGGCGGCTGATCGCCACCTTCGCCCTGGGCAACACGGTTTTCAGGAAATCCGCGCCGACGCGCAGCGCACCGGTGCCGCCGAGCGTTTGCGCGGTGACGATGCGGCCCGCGGCCACGAGCCCGGATTCCGCGCCGAACAGCAATTTCTGGGTTTCCGCATCATAAGCCGCCATCCCGTCGATGGGGATGTAACTGCGCGCCCGACGCGCCTTCAGCAGCGCCTCCTCGGCTTTCGCCACCGATTCGAGCAACTGCATCTTCCCTTGCGCGTCGTAGTACACCCCCACGCCCAGGTTCACCTTCGGCGAACGGGTGTCTTCGAGGTAGGCATCGGTCAGGCCCAGGATCGGGTCGGAAGGCAGCAGCTTGACGTTCGCGAAGACGGACACGGGGAACCTGCATTCGGTGTGGGGAAGGCGCAGCGCGAATGTTGCGCCGCAGCCTGCTATTGGAGCATCGCGGCGGCGCGAAACGCAAAGCTCGGCGATCCACCGATGCCGCGTCCCGCGTATCCTGCACCGATGAACTATCGCCACGCCTTCCACGCCGGCAATCACGCGGATGTGCTCAAGCATCTGACGCTGCTGGCCTTGCTCGATGCGCTCAAGCGCAAGGAAACGCCGTTTTTCGTGCTGGATACTCACGCGGGCCAGGGTCGGTATGAACTGGCCAGCAAAGCGGCGGAGAAAACCAGCGAGGCGCAGGCGGGCGTGGTGCGCCTGCGGCAGGCGGAAAAAACGCACGGAACCGGCAGGAAGGATGCAATTTCGGCGTATCTGGATGCCGTTTCCGGGGATTTGGATGCAGGTTTCTATCCCGGTTCGCCGCAGATTGCGGCCCGCGCGCTGCGCGCTGCCGACCGCCTGGCCTGCTGCGAATTGCAGCCAGAGGAAGCCGCCGCGCTGAAGACCCTGTTCGCGCACGATGCGCGCGTGGCGGTGCATCTGCGCGACGGCTACGGTGCGATGAAGGCGCTGTTGCCACCGAAGGAAAAGCGCGGGCTGGTGTTGATCGACCCGCCCTACGAGGCGCAACTGGCCGAGTTCGATACCGCGCTCGATGCGCTGCGCACGGGCCTTTCGCGCTGGCCGCAGGGGATTTTCGCGCTTTGGTATCCGATCAAGCAGCGCCGTACACTCGCACCGTTCCTGCGCAATGCCGCCGCGTTGCCTGCAAAATCTTCGTGGATCGCCGAACTTCATGTTCGAGCCACCGATTCCCCGCTGCGCATGAACGGCAGCGGGATGCTGGTGCTGAATCCGCCGTGGAAGGCGGATGAGGCCATTTCTCCGATGCTGCCCGCATTGACGAAGCGGCTCGGCGAACAGGATGCCGATGCCGTTTTTCAGTGGCTGAAGCGGGAATCGTAGGGAGCGGCGCTGCGGGCATCGGAAGCGGCTGAACCGACCCCTTCCTTCCGCGCCATGTTGCATTGCAACAAGACGCGCCTTGCCCGAGACTTGCGCCCTATGCGGGAAGGACCTTTCAAGCACCGGACGACAAGAAACCGGGCAACGCCGCAGGATTCCCACCATGAGCGCAGTCCACCTCGATCTCCCGTCCATCGCCACGCACCCCGCGCGGATAAAGCCGCGCATCCAGCGCGAAGCCCAATCCCCTCCCTGGATCGAACACCTGCAACTGGACGACGGCCGCCGGCTGCTGCTGCGCCCCATCCACCCCGCCGATGCCGAACCGATCCGCCAGGCCTTCATGCTGCTTTCGCCCGAAGAAGTGCGGCTGCGTTTCCTGCATCCGATGAAGGAAATCAGCCACGCGCTGGTGAACCGGCTCACGCGGATCGACCCGGAATCCGAATTCGCCCTGGTCGTGGCCGAGCCTCTGCCGCCGGGCGAAGCGCTGGTGGGATGCGTGGGGCGGCTCTCCATCGACAAGGGCACGCGCAAGGCCGAATTCGCGATCCTCGTCAGCCACTTCCTGATCGGCAAGGGCCTGGGGCGGTTGCTGATGAACCAATTGATCGCCTGGGGCAAGGCCAGGGGGCTATCGGAAATCTATGGCGATGTGCTGGACGAGAACAGCGCCATGCTCTCTCTTGCCGCCTCCCTTGGCTTCAAGCGCGAGATGCTGCCGGACGATCCGGGCATCGTGCGGGTGCGGCTGGCGCTCGAACAACCGGCAGGCTGAGCTTTCCGCTGTTGCATCCTTTCGCAAGGCCCGGGGATTTCGCGCCATCCGTTTCCCGGCGGATGGCCTGTGGCCTTCCGCACCCAGGCGCATGGCGCAGATGCGCTGCGACGAAAATCGGCGAACTCAGCGCGCCTGCGCCGCCAGCGCCTCCACCACGGCCATGTCGTCCGCATCGAAGCCGGCCGCGCGCCGGGCTTCAAGGTTGAACGGCCCGCGCAGCACGCCTTGAGCATGTTCGCGCAGCAACCGGCAAAAAGTCGGCGCCGGCTCCACGCCTTCGCGTTGACAACACCAGCGGAACCAGCGCGAACCGGCGGCAACGTGGGCCACTTCCTCGCGCAGGATGATCCGCAGCACTTCGACGGTTTCCGCATCGCCGCAGGCTTCAACACGCTCGATCATCGCCGGCGTCACGTCCAGGCCGCGCGCTTCGAGCACGCGCGGCACCAGCGCCATGCGCGCAAGGCAGGAATGCGCAGTCTTGCGCGCCATGTCCCAGAGGCCGTCGTGGGCGTCGAAATCGCCGTAGCGATGTCCGTATCCGTCGAGCCTTGCCGCCAGCAGCGAGAAATGCCGGGCTTCGTCGTCGGCGCAACTGGCCCAGTCGGCGTAGTAATCCCGTGGCATGTTGGGAAAGCGCAGCACCGCATCCCACGCCAGGTTCACCGCATTGAATTCGATGTGCGCCACCGCGTGCAGCAGGGCCGCCCTGCCCTGCGCGCTGCCCAGTCCGCGCGCGGCAAGCTGGCGTGGCGGAACCAGCGCCGGGCGTTCGGGGCGGCCCACGTCTTCCGGCGCGGGAATCGACGGCCAGTTCCCGGCATCGGCCAGCGGCAGACGCCCATGCGAAAACTCCCGCGCGGCCATGCGCGTGGCGGCGATCTTTTCCTGCGCATCGCGCAGCGCCAGGCACTGCGCGGCGGCATGCTGGAGCGTGGGCCAGCCGCTCACGGGGAAACCCTCAGGCCGCCGGAACCGCGCGCCCGCGGCGGGATTCCTCCGAACGGGCCGCCTGCAATTTTTCCAGATAGCCCTCTTCCACACCGGTGACGTATTCGCCGGTGAAGCAGGAGTCATCGAAGCCGGTCAGCGCGTCGTTGCCTTCGGCCACGGCCCATTCCAGATCGGGCAGATCCTGATACACCAGCCAGTCGCAGCCAAGCAGTTCCTGCACCTGTTCCTCGCTGCGGCCATGCGCGACCAGTTCGGAG
>CAZHXV010000212.1:0-5239 GCA_964536455.1 uncultured Aquimonas sp. | reverse complement strand
GCGGGGCGCGCGGCAGGCCGGGCAGGTAATGCGGCAGCCAGCGCCCGACGCAGCTTCGCGCCTTGCCCAGATAGAACTCCTTGAGCGTGCGCGCCAATGCCGCCGCGCTCGCGTTGGGCGGCACCAGGAAGCGCAGGCCGGAGGCGGTTTCCTCAAGCCGCAGGTAGCGGCCCTCCGCCCAGCACAGCGGAACACGCTCGCCCGCCAGCGGCAAGGCGGCGGTTTCGCCGATGCGAAGGCCCTGTCCGTCCGAAACCGTCTCGCGCCTCGCCATCTGCTGTTGCAGCCAGTGCAGGTGCTGGTGCAGGAAGGTCTGTTCCTGCGCCACAGGCACGCCCGGCGGCACGGTCAGGCGCGGGCCGCGCGAAGAAAGCAGCAGGCGCAGGTGGCGGGCGCGCGGATCGCGCACCCGCAAAAGTTCGATGCTGCGGCCATCGGGCAGTGTCAGGTTCAGGCAATCGCGTTGCTGGCGGCGACCCTGGCGCATCGCAATCGGCGGGTTTCCGGCATCAGCCGTCGGCGGAACTCAGCGAGAAATGCTGTTGCAGCCGTTCCAGCAGCAGCCGCAGCTCGCCGCTCATCAGCGCGAAACTCGCATCCAGTTCGGCCTCCAGCGATTCGCGATCGTCCTTTTCCAGTTCCTCGGTGGCGGTTTCCAGGAACTTCAACTTGCGCACCACCATGTCCTCGCCGAGCACGAAGGAGAGCCGCTCGGCGAATACGAGGCCCAGGTGATAGCACTGCTTGCCGGCCTTCAGGTGCTCGGCGATTTCGGTGGCGGAAAGCTCCTGCCGGCGCGCCTTGACGATGGCGCCCTGATCCACCGGATCGCGCAGTTCGCATTCGTCGCCCAGCGCAAAGCCTTCGGGCAGGTCTTCGCCGCCGATCCAGCCGGTGAGGATGGCGCGCGGGCTGTCCTCGGCGTTCACCGGCAGCGCCGGGAAGGAGCCGAGCGCCTCGCGGATCGCCGACACCACGGCTTCGGCATTCTTGCGGCTGGCGCTATCGACAACGAGCCAGCCCGATTCCAGATCGAGGTAGGCGAAGGTGCGCGAAGGTTTCGCAAAGGCGCGCGGCAGGAGATCGGTGAGCACCTCGTCCTTCATGCGCTTGCGCTCGCGTCCGCCGGGGCTGCGGCCTTCGTTCTCGCGGATCGCATCGAGCTTTTGCGACAGCACTTCGTTGACCACGGCGGCGGGAAGAATCTTGTCCTCCCCGCCGAGTGCGAGCAGCAGGCAATCCCCGACGCGGTGCGAAAGCGCCTCATGGTTGCGCCCGAACGGCGAAACGAAACCGTGCGTGGAAAGTTCCAGCGGGCCGAGCGGTTTCAGCGCGTGTCCGGGCAGGCGCTCGGGCAGGGCATCGAGCGCGTCGCGCAAGGAGGAAGGGAAGCGGAACAGGGTGAGGTTGCGGAAAAGCATTCGGTACTTCGCGTGTGGAAGGGAGGGAACAGGTTTCAGTATTCGAGCACTGTGAGCGTGGAAGCCAGGCCACCCTGCGGGCGTGGCGCGGTGTCTTCTTCGGGCATCTGCCCGCCGCTGCCGGAAAGCCAATCGTGCGCACTGGGCATCGGCACCGTGCCGCGCTTTCCCAGCGAATGGAAATCGAACAGCGAAGCATCGGCCAACTGCGAAGGCCGCACGTCGGAAAGCGCCTTCACGATATGGTCGATGCGGCCCGGCGCTTCGCGTTCCCACTGCGCCAGCAACCTGCCGACCTGCTTGCGTTGCAGGTTCTCCTGCGAGCCGCACAGGGTGCAGGGAATGATCGGGAACTGCTTGAGTTCCGCGTAGCGGGCGATGTCTTCTTCCTTGCAGTGCGCCAGAGGCCGGATCACGACATGGCGGCCATCGTCGCTCAGCAGCTTGGGCGGCATCGCGGCCAGCTTGGCGTGGAAGAACAGGTTCATCAGGAAGGTGGCGGCCAGATCGTCGCGGTGGTGGCCGAGCGCGATCTTGGTGAAGCCGTGTTCGGCGGCGTGGGTGTAGAGCGCGCCGCGCCGCAGCCGCGAACACAGCGAGCACATCGTCTTGCCCTCGGGCACCACGCGCTTGACCACCGAATAGGTGTCCTGCTCGATGATGGTGAACGGCACGCCGCGTTCGGCGAGGTAATCGGGCAACACGTGTTCGGGGAAGCCCGGCTGCTTCTGGTCGAGGTTCACCGCCACAAGCGAGAACCGCACCGGCGCTTTGGCCTGCAATTGCAACAGCACGTCCAGCATCGTGTAGCTGTCCTTGCCGCCGGACAGGCACACCATCACCTTGTCGCCGTCCTCGATCATGCCGAAATCGGCGATGGCCTGGCCCACGCGGTGGCGCAATCGCTTGGCGAGCTTGTGGTGTTCGGTATCGAGCTTGCGGGCGGCGGTCATGGCGGTGGATTCCGGCAGCGCCGGATGGAAGCGGAAACGGGGAGGGCGCGAACGCGGCGCGCGGCAGGTGGCGCATTGTAGCGGCCTGCGCCTAAGCTAGCGCGTGCCAGCCTGCCCGCCCTCCCCATGACCGACACCACGCAGATCGCCCAGCAGCTCGCCGAACTGAGAATCGAACACCGCGACCTGGATGCGGCGATCGCCCGGCTGGCGGAAGCCCGCCTCGCCGACGAGCTGATGCTCAAGCGGCTGAAGCTCCGCAAGCTGCGCATCAAGGACATGATCGCGCAACTGGAAAGCCGGCTGATTCCCGACCTCAACGCCTGATCCCGGCGTCTGTAGCCGCCTGGATTTTCGCAGGCCGGCTCAAGCGCCGCAAAGCCTGCCCCGGACTCGATCCGGGACGCGGAGCCGACATTGCCCTACGGAATTCGTCGGCTCCGGCGCTGTGCGCCTTGTGCCGATCTACGCTGGATCATTCGAGGATCGGATCGATAACCCCATCCGGGCCGAGCCCGCGTTCAAGCCCAGGCCATCCCAACCCGGAGCCTGCCATGATCGCCGTCGCTTCCCCGTCCGAATCGCCTTCGCCGATCCGCATCGGCGCGCTGAGCCTGGCGCTCGCCGCCAACCTGACCTTCTTCCTCGTGCTGAGCCTGGTACGCATGGATGCGCCGCTCGCACCGTCGTTGGTTGAGGAACCGACATTCGAGTGGGTCGAGCTGGTGCGCCAGCCACCCGCGCCGCCGCTGCCGCCACCGCCAATGCCGCCCGTGCCGGTGCGCCCGGCTGCGCCACCCACGCCGGTGGTGACGCAACCGATCACGACCCCCATCGCGACGCCGACCGAACCGGTTTGGGCCACCGAGCCTGTGCCCGTAGCGAACACGCATTCCGAGCCAGCGCCGGATGCCGTCCACGCCTTCGCCGCGCCCCGGCAGTTGGCGATCCTGGAGTCCTCGCGCCCGCCGTACCCGCCGCGCGAAATCCGGCTTCGGCACGAGGGCGAGGTGCTGCTGCGCATCCGCATCGGCGCGGACGGCAGGCCCGTGGCGGTGGAGGTGGCCCGCAGCAGCGGCTTCGCGGAACTGGATCGCAGCGCGGCGCGGCATGTGCTGCGCACTTGGCGCTTCGTGCCGCCCGGCGGCGACGGACAGGCCACGGGCCTGCTGCCGGTGCGTTTCAGCTTGCAGTGACGGTGGGGCCGGGTCCGGAGCGGCGCGGCCCGGTAACATGGCGCGCCGCAGCAACGGCTGCGCTCGCTCCGCCACGCCCGCCATGACGCCATCGCCGCATCGCTTCGCTCCATCCTTTCCCGCCATTGGCGAACACGCCTGAGCGATGCGCCGGGAAGTCCTGCTGCCGCTGATCGTGGCCTGCGCGCTGTTCGTGGAGAACATGGATTCCACCGTGCTCTCCACGGCCTTGCCTGCCATCGCGCGCGATCTGGATACCGATCCGGTGGCGCTGAAGCTGGCGCTCACCAGTTACCTGCTGAGCCTGGCGGTGTTCATTCCGGTGAGCGGCTGGATGGCGGATCGTTTCGGCGCGCGGCCCACGTTCGTCGCGGCAATCTGCGTGTATCTGGCCGGCTCCATTGCGTGCGCGGCCGGCGAAACGCTCGGCGGGCTGGTGGCCGCGCGCTTCATGCAGGGCATCGGCGGGGCGATGATGGTGCCGGTCGGGCGGCTGGTGATCCTGCGCAGCGTGCCCAAGGCCGAACTGGTGAAGGCGATGGCGTGGCTCACGATTCCCGCGCTCGTCGGCCCGGTGGTCGGCCCGCCGCTCGGCGGTTTCATCGCCACGTACTGGCACTGGCGCTGGATTTTCCTCATCAACATCCCCATCGGCGCCATCGGCATCGTGCTTGGGCTGCGGTTCCTTCCGGATCTGCGCGAAGCCCATCCGCGTCCGCTCGATGCGCTGGGCCTGGCGCTTTCCGGCGGCGGCCTGGGGCTGACGATCTTCGGCTTCTCCAGCCTCGGCGGACACCTGTGGCCCTCGCGAATTTCCGCCTGCGTGCTGCTCGTGGGCGTGGCGCTATTGGCAGGTTACGTGCTGCACGCGCGGCGTCATGCCCATCCGTTGATCGATCTCAATCTGTTCCGCCTGCCCACCTTCCGCGCCGGCGTGGTGGGCGGCGGCCTGTTCCGCATCGGCATCGGCGCCACGCCCTTCCTGCTGCCGCTGATGCTGCAACTGGGCTTCGGCCTGACGCCACTGCAATCGGGCAGCATCACCTTCGTCTCGGCGGTCGGGGCGATGTTCATGAAGACGCTGACGGCGCGGCTGTTCCGCCGCTTCGGCTTCCGCCCCACGCTGATCGCCGCCGCGCTGGCTTCCTGCCTGCTGCTGGCCTGCTACGGCTGGTTCACGCCGGCTTCGCCGTATCCGCTGCTGTTGTCGGTGCTGCTGGTGGGCGGCTGTTTCCGTTCGCTGGAATTCACCGGGCTGAATGCGTTGTCCTACGACGAAGTGGACGCCGAACGCATGAGCCAGGCCACGAGTCTTTCCAGCATGATGCAGCAGCTCGCACTGAGCCTTGGCATCACGCTGGGCGCCTTTGCCCTCACGCTTTCCGGCGTCTTCACCGGCACCGATGCCACGTCGCTGGGCAACTTCCGCATCGCTTTCGTGGTGGTGGCGCTGGTATCCACCGGCGTGCTGCCCTTCCTGCTGCGCCTGCCCGCCGACGCGGGGCAGGAACTGGCGGGCCGGAGCAAGGCGCGTACGCGCCACGAATCCCCACTTCCCAATCCCGAAGCCCCCATCCCGTGAACCTCATCGACATCGGCGCCAACCTCACCCACGACAGCTTCGACCGTGACCGCGATGCCGCGCTGCAACGCGCCCGCGATGCCGGGG
>CAZHXV010000211.1:0-5248 GCA_964536455.1 uncultured Aquimonas sp. | reverse complement strand
CTGGGTCGGCAAGACCGAGCAGCAACTGAAGGCCGAAGGCGTGCCGTACAAGACCGGCAGCTTCCCCTTCGCCGCCGTTGGCCGCGCCGTGGCGATGGCCGAACCGGCCGGCTTCGCGAAAGTGATAGCGCACGCGGAAACCGACCGCGTGCTCGGCCTGCACCTGATCGGCGTCGGGGTTTCCGAACTGGTGCACGAAGGCGTGCTGACGATGGAATTCTCCGGTGCCGCCGACGATCTGGCCCGCATCTGCCACGCCCATCCCACGCTTTCCGAAGCCATCCACGATGCCGCGATGGCGGTGGACAAGCGGGCCATCCACAAGGCCAACTGATTGCACCGTAGAGCGGAGCTTGCTCCGCTCCCCGCAACGCCAGAAAACAGCGGAGCAAGCTCCGCTCTACTCCGAACCACGCATCATGACGATTCCCGCATCCTTCCCCGCCTTCCGCATCCACGGCAAAACCGACGCCGGCTGGCGGGCCGGGATCGAGGAAACCTCGCTTGATGCGCTTTCCGAAGGCGAAGTCGTCATTCGCGCCGCCTACTCCTCGGTGAACTACAAGGATGCCCTTGCCGGCACCGGGCGCGGCCCCATCCTCAAGACCTTTCCGCTGGTCGGCGGCATCGACGTGGCCGGCACCGTAGTCGCCTCGCAGGCACCGCACATCAAGGAAGGCGAGGCCGTCATCGTCACCGGCTGCGGCCAGTCGGAAACCCGCGATGGCGGCTACTCGGAATTCGTGCGCGCCGACGCCAGCGCCGTGATTCCGCTACCGAAGGGCCTGACCACGCGCGAGGCGATGATCCTGGGCACCGCCGGCTACACCGCCGCGCTCGCGCTGCTGCGCATGGAACGGCTCGGTCAGCGCCCGGAACACGGTCCCATCGTCGTTACCGGGGCCAGCGGTGGTGTCGGCACCATCGCCATCGACCTGCTCACCAAGGCTGGCTACGAAGTTCACGCCATCACCGGCAAGTTCGAGCAACAGCTCGATTTCCTCACCCAACTCGGCGCGAAACAGGTGATTTCGCGCAAGAACCTGCACTGGGGCCAGCGCCCGCTGGAAAAAGCCATCTGGGCCGGCGCGCTGGATGGCGTCGGCGGTGAAATGCTCGAAGGGCTGACGCGCAGCATCCAGCCGGGCGGCAACATCGCCTGCTACGGCATGGCCGGCGGCACGGAACTGCATACCACGGTGATGCCCTTCATCCTGCGCGGCGTCTCGCTGATCGGCGTGACCGCCTCCGGCAGCCACCGGGCGGATCGGGAAGCGGTCTGGGAACGCCTGGGCGGCGCCTGGAAGCCTACCCGGCTGGACGCCATCTGCCAGCGCGAAATCGGCCTGGATAGCCTGCCCGAGGCCTTCGCCACCCTGCTCGAAGGCCAGGCGCTGGGGCGGATCGTGGTGCGGATCGGCTGACCTGCAAGAAAGCGCTGTCCCTTCGACTTCCGCGCCGGCCTTGTGTGCGGCTAGAATCCCAACTTCACAGGGTGAGCCGAACCGTTCGGCTACTGCTTCAAGCGAGGATCCCATGGCCCGAGTTCTGATCGTTGACGATTCCCCCTCCCAGTTGATGGGCATGAAGCTCATCATCGAGCGCCTGGGCCACGAGACGATTACCGCCGACGACGGCGCGCAAGGCGTCGAGGTCGCCAAGCGCGAATTGCCCGACCTGATCCTGATGGACGTGGTGATGCCGAACCTCAACGGCTTCCAGGCTACGCGCGCCATTTCCAAGGATGCCACCACCTCGCACATTCCTATCGTGCTGGTCACCACCAAGGATCAGGAAACCGACCGCGTCTGGGGCATGCGCCAAGGCGCAAAGGCGTATCTCACCAAGCCGGTGAACGAGGCTCAACTGATCAAGCTGGTCAAGGATCTGCTCCCGGCGTAAGCCGCCGCCCTTGCAGCATCGTGCAGGCGATGGCGGCGTGAATGCCGCTTTCGCCCACTGCCCGTCCTGGGCGATCATTCCGCCAGCAACACCACCACGGCACCACTGCCTCCCTCGCGCCCGGGTGCGGAGGCGAATGCGAGCACATCCCCGCGCAGGCGCAGGAAGCGATCCACCATCGCCTTCAACACTGGCCCGGCCTCGCCCGAGCGCAACCCCTTGCCATGCACGACGCGAACGCAGCGCCGCCCGTGCCGCCTGGATTCCGCAAGGAACGCGCGCAGCACGGCTTCGGCCTGGGCGCGATTCATGCGATGCAGGTCGATTTCGTCCTGCACCGAAAAATGTCCGCGCTTGAGCCGCCGGAGCAGTTTCGGCGGCAGGCCGTCGCGCAGGTATTCCAGCAGCTCACCGGATACCTCGGGCGCAACGTCGAATGGCAACTCCCGCGAAAGCCGCAGGGCTTCTTCCTCGTCGCGCCGGAAGGAGCGTGCCTCGGGCTTTGGCGGTGCGGCACGCGGCGCGGGCACGGCCGAAGCGAACTCGCGAACCTCGCCCGAAGCCACCCCAATGGCCTCGCGGAACAGCGCCGCATCGGCTTCGGAAATCAGGTTTCGGGAGGCGCCGCGCTGGGTCATGCGGAAAGCGTAACCGATCGCGGAACACCGCACCGCAGATCAAGCGTACTGGAGCGACACCCGCCGCGTCAGCCCACACGTAAGGTCGTAACTGATGGTGCCAGCGGAAGCCGCGACGGTTTCGACCGCCAGGCCATTGCCCCACAGCACCACCTCCATGCCACAGCGCGGATCCGGTATCCCGCTCAAATCCAGCGCGATCAAATCCATCGACACGCGACCGACGATGCGGGCGGGGCGGCCTTCGACCAGCACCGGCGTGCCGGTAGGTGCGTGGCGCGGGTAACCGTCGCCATAGCCGATCGCGGCGACACCGATGGTCGTGTCCGCCGGGCATACGAAAGCGCCGGCATAGCCGATGGCCTCGCCGGCAGCCAGAGTGCGCACGGATATCAGTTTCGTGGTCAAGCGCATCGCCGCTTCCATGCCGAAATCCGCACCGCAACGCCCTGCCTGGGTCGAAAGCCCATACAGCATGCCGCCTGGGCGATTCCAGTCGCGATGCGCTTCGGGATTGCCGAGCACCGCGGCGGAATTGGCCAATGAGAGCGGATACCCCAAACCGGCGGTGGCTTCGTCGAAAACACCGATCTGCCTGGCCGTCGTGTCCTTGCCCGGTTCATCGGCGGAAGCGAAATGGCTCATCAGCACGAACGCGGGATCAACGTTCGGCAATGCGGAAAGGCGCGCCAGAGCCTCCTGCAATTCGCCCGGTGGAAAGCCCAGGCGATGCATTCCGGTATCCAGCTTGATCCACAATTTAAGCGGTTCGGCCGCCCCTTCGGCCTCAAGCATGGCGATCTGCGATGGATGGTGCACCGCAGGCCAGATCGAAAGCTGACGCAAGCGCGGCAAATCCTCGGGCGCATCGAACCCGGCGAACAGCACGATGGGTTCGGTCAGGCCCGCGTCGCGCAGCACAATCGCCTCGTCCAGCGCGGCGACGCCAAAACCATCCGCACCGCGAAGCGCGCGCCCAACGACGCCGATGCCGTGGCCGTAGGCGTTCGCCTTGACCACGGCCAGCGTACGGCTTCGCGGGGCCAGCGCCTTGAGTTTCCGGTAATTGCGCACCACCGCCGACGGATCGACGTGCGCAACGACGGCGCGGCTCATTCCATCGCTCCCGCGTAGGACTGCGCAGCGAAGTTGTCGAACCGCGTATAGCGCCCGTTGAACACCAGCTTGATCGTGCCCGTGGGGCCGTTGCGGTGCTTGCCGATGATGATCTCGGCCAGGCCTCTATCGGGCGAGTTTTCCTTGTTGTAGTACTCGTCGCGGTAGATGAAGACGATCATGTCCGCATCCTGCTCGATCGCACCGGATTCGCGCAGATCCGCCATTACCGGACGCTTGTCGGTACGGCTTTCCAACGACCGGTTGAGCTGGGAAAGCGCGATCACCGGCACATTCAACTCTTTCGCCAGCGCCTTCAGCGAGCGGGAAATTTCCGAGATCTCGGTCGCGCGGTTCTCTTTGTTGCCCGGCACCTGCATCAACTGGAGATAGTCGATGACGATGAGACCCAGGCCGCCGTGTTCGCGCGCCAGGCGCCGTGCCCGCGAACGCAGATCGCCCGGAGAGAGGCCTGGCGTATCGTCGATGAAGATGCGGGTCTGCGTCAGCAAGGATACGGCGCTGGTGACGCGCGGCCAGTCCTCGTCTTCGAGCTGGCCAGTCTTCAGATGCGACTGGTCGATGCGCCCGAGCGAGGAAATCAGGCGGAAGGCCAGTTGGCTTGCCGACATCTCCATCGAGAACACCGCCACCGCCTTGCCGGTCTTCAGCGAGGCATGCTCGGCCATGTTCAATGCCAGCGAAGTCTTGCCCATCGCCGGACGCGCGGCGACGATGACCAGATCCGATGGTTGCAGCCCGGCGGTCATCTCATCGAAATCAAGGAATCCGGTGGGAAGCCCGGTGATCGCATTCTTGTTCTGGTAGCGCTCGGTCAGCAGTCGCACCGCTTCGGTGACCGCCGTATTCACCGCCTTCGGCCCGTTGTTTCCACGCGCACCGGCCTCGGCGATCCGGAACACGGACTTCTCGGCCTCCTCCAGCACCTCTCGGCTGCTGCGCCCTTCCGGCAGGAAAGCATCGTTGACCAGCTTGGTGCCCGCCTCGATCAATCGGCGCAGGATGGCCTTCTCGCGCACGATTTCGGTATACGCGACGATGTTCGCGGCCGAAGGCGTGGTGGTCGCCAGTTCTATGACATAGCCGCTGCCGCCGACTTGTTCGGACAGCCCATTGTTCTGGAACCAGTCGCCCAGCGTCACCGCATCGCAGGGCTGGTTGTCTTCGGCCAACTGCCCGATGGCGCGGAAAATCAAGCGGTGGTCGTGGCGGTAGAAATCCTCTTCGGTGAGCTTGTCGGCCACCTGCGCCCAGGCCTCCGAACTCAGCATCAGGCCGCCAAGCACGGATTGTTCGGCTTCGATCGAGTGCGGCGGTACCCGCAACGCCTCGATGCGCGCATCCGACGAACGTTCGTGGCGCGGAAAGGGGGACGTCGCGGCCATGTTCACCTCTGCATGTAGCTGTTGCAATGATAAAGGCAGCCGTGTGTCGGCGCAGGTGATAAGGCTGTGGATAGGCGGTGGAATTCAGGCAGAGCGCCCGGCCCCGTATCCCGCGATCAGCCTGGAGCCACTTTGTGGCACCCCAATAAAAACCCCCGCTTCACAGGAAGCGGGGGTTAGGGATAA
>CAZHXV010000210.1:0-5334 GCA_964536455.1 uncultured Aquimonas sp. | reverse complement strand
GACCATTGCGCGATCTACCTGCTGATCGCCGGCACCTACACCCCGTTCACGCTGATCGGCCTGCGCGGCGCCTGGGGCTGGAGCCTGTTCGCGGTGATCTGGACCCTCGCCGTGGCGGGCGTGGTGTTCAAGCTGTTCTTCACCGGCCGCTTCAAGCTGGTTTCCACGCTGGTCTATATCGCCATGGGCTGGCTGGTGCTGGTGGCCATCGTGCCGATGACGCGGGCGCTGGATGCCTGGGCGCTGTCGTGGCTGTTCGCCGGCGGGGTTTCCTACACGGCGGGCACGTTCTTCTACATGAGCCGGCGCATTCCGTATGCCCATGCGATCTGGCACGGCTTCGTACTGGGCGGCAGCATCTGCCATTTCTGCGCGGTGAGCGCGCAGGTGCTTGGATAGAACCTCTCGTCGGTTACGATTCGACATTCGTCGATGCGTGGATTGGATCATGCAACCACCCTGTGGCACATTCGACGCCATCATGTTTCAGGAGAGCCTCCGATGATCGACCCGGATGGTTATCGCCCCAATGTCGGCATCATCCTGATGCACCGCGACGGTCGCCTGTTCTGGGCGCGCCGCGCCTCGCGCGACGGCTGGCAGTTTCCGCAGGGCGGCATGAATTCGGACGAAACGCCGCTGGAGGCGATGTACCGCGAATTGCAGGAGGAAACCGGCCTGCTGGCGGATCAGGTGGAAGTGCTGGCCGCCACGCCGGGCTGGTTGCGCTACCGCCTGCCGCGCCGCTTCCTGCGCCCGACCCAGCGCCCGATGTGCATCGGCCAGAAGCAGGTCTGGTTCCTGCTGCGGATGCTGGCCGACGACGATGCGGTGAAGCTGGATGCGAACGAGCGCCCCGAATTCGACCTGTGGCGCTGGGTGGATTTCTGGTACCCGCTGGAACACGTGGTGGATTTCAAGCGCAATGTCTATGTGCAGGCGCTGATGTTCCTGGCACCGATGGCGCAGACCGTAGCGGTGGCGGCGGCGATCATGGGCAGCGCACCTTCGCTGGCGTTCCCTTCCCGCCAGCCCGGGGAGCAGAACCGGGGCCGGACATCCCATCAACCGCGCTCGAACCGCGCCTGAGCCGCATTGTGGAACACGGTTGACACTCATTCTCATTCGCGATTCAATGCCGCCCGAACCCATCATCCGAGGGCGGCATGTACGTCTGCATCTGCAACGGAGTCACCGATCGCGCCATCCGCGAGGCGGCCCGCAACGGTGCGCGCACGCTGGCCGAGCTTTCCGTTGCCACCGGCTGCTCCACCACCTGCGGCTGCTGCGGGGAAATGGCCGCCCAGTTGCTTGAAGAAACCCATCGCGAAGCCGCATTCCCGCTGGCCGTGATCGCCGCGGCAGCCTGAGAGCCTGTTCAAGATCTCGCTACAGGCCGCGTGGCCGCTACGCGGCCGCCCTTCGGGCCATACCTGCCGACGCGCATGATGGCGTCATCGTTCGGTCGCGTATCGACATGCGTTCCCTCGCTCTTCCTTGCCCTGCACGCCAGCAGGCCCGGCGCGACCCGCATCGAGATCTCGAACAGGCTCTGAAGCCCGCCGCGCTGCCGGAACCCTCCGGCCCGTCTTCCGCCACCCCAATACGACACGCGACAGGCTGCGCCCGCGCTGCAAAGCGGGTAAGTTTGGCGCGCACCCCAACCTGGGAACGGAGGCGGACATGGAAACTGGCAAGAAACTCGCGGCGGAATTCCTCGGCACCTTGTGGCTGGTTCTGGGCGGCTGCGGCAGCGCGGTACTGGCGGCGAACTTCGGCGGCGACGGCAATCCGCTCGGCATCGGTTTCCTGGGCGTGGCCCTGGCCTTCGGCCTGACCGTACTCACCGGGGCTTACGCCTTCGGCCATATTTCAGGGGGCCACTTCAATCCGGCGGTCAGCTTCGGGCTGTGGGCCGGTGGGCGCTTCGGCGCGAAGGATCTCCTGCCCTACATCGTTGCGCAGGTACTGGGGGCCATCGCCGCCGGATTCATCCTGTACACCATCGCCAGCGGCAGGCCCGGCTTTGCGATCGACGCCAACGCCGCCGGCGCGCTGGCGACCAACGGCTACGGCGCTTTCTCGCCCGGCGGCTACTCGATGACCGCCGCGCTGCTGGCGGAAATCGTGCTGACCGCGTTTTTCCTGATCGTGATCCTCGGCTCCACCCACAAGCTCGCACCGGCCGGTTTCGCGCCTATCGCCATCGGCCTGGCGCTGACGCTGATCCACCTCATCAGCATCCCGGTCACCAACACCTCGGTGAACCCGGCCCGCTCCACCGGCGTGGCGCTGTTCGTCGGCGGCGGCGCGGTGTCTCAGCTTTGGCTGTTCTGGGTCGCGCCCATCGTCGGCGGGCTGATCGGCGGCGCCATCTACAAGTGGCTGGGCAGCAGCAAGCCGTAACCTCCCCCGTGGCAGGCCGTGACCCGAACGTCACGGCCTGCCGCTCCGCTCCATCGCAGGAATCGCCATGACCGGTCTCGTCATCGAACCGCGCCAGCACGATCTGGGCCACGGCCTGATCGTCAAGCGCGTACTGCCCTTCGTGCGGCACCGCATGGTCGGCCCCTTCGTCTTCTACGACCACGCCGGCCCCACCGCATTGCCGCCGGAGGAGCGCCACAGGGTCGATGTCCGCCCGCATCCGCACATCGGGCTGGCCACGATCAGTTACCTGTTGAGCGGCATGGTCACGCACCGCGACAGCCTGGGCATCACCCAGGCCATCGTGCCGGGCGAAGTGAACTGGATGACCGCGGGAAGCGGCATCGTGCATTCGGAGCGCTTCGACGATCCGGCCTCGCTCGCAGACCCCGGCCTGGAATTGCTGCAATCCTGGATCGCCCTGCCCGGGGAAGACGAGGAAATCGCACCCTCGTTCGAGCACTACGGCATCGAGCACCTGCCCGAAGCCGGCGATGCGGGCCGCTGGCTGCGGTTGATCGCAGGCTCCGCCTACGGCCTCACCAGCCCGGTGGCGACCCGCTCGCCCCTGTTCTACCTGCACCTGGAACTGGACGCCGGCGCACGCAGCGCGCTGCCCACGGGGTATTCCGAACGCGCCGCGTACCTGGTGCGCGGCAGCGTCGAGTTCGGCGGCGAACGCCTCGCGCCGGGCACGATGCGCGTGTTCGATGCGGACGAAGCCCCCACGCTGACCGCACTGCAACCTTCCACGCTGATGCTGCTCGGCGGCGAGCGGGTCGGGGAGCGCTTCATCTGGTGGAACTTCGTTTCCTCGCGCAAGGATCGCATCGAACAGGCCAAGGCCGACTGGGAAGCCGGCCGCTTCGCATTGCCGCCGAACGACGACCGCGAATTCATCCCGCTGCCGCAGAAATAGAAGGGCGAGCGGCATCACCGATGCGCAAGCGCGAATGCAAGCGATTCGCGCTCCGTCATGGCGCGCGCAGGTTCGCTAGGCTGTGCAGCGCACCCCACCATCAGGAGAACGCGCCATGAAGGGCGACGCGAAGATCATCGAGCACCTCAACAAGGCGCTCTACAACGAACTCACCGCGATCAACCAGTACATCCTGCATTCGCGCCTGTTCAACCACTGGGGCTTCCGGGAACTGGGCGCGCACGAGTACAAGGAATCCATCGACGAGATGAAGCACGCCGACACGCTGATCGAGCGCATCCTGTTCCTCGATGGCCTGCCGAACCTGCAGAACCTCGGCAAGCTGCTGATCGGCGAAACGCCGAAGGAAGCGCTGGAATGCGACCTGAAGCTGGAAACCCTGGCCGTGGTCGATCTGCGCGAAGGCATCGCCTACGCCGAATCCATCAAGGATTACGTCAGCCGCGACCTGTTTTCCGCCATCCTGGATTCGGAGGAGGAACACATCGACTGGATCGAAACCCAACTGGACATCATCGGCCGCATCTCCGAGCCGCTGTACCTCCAGGCCAAGATCGGGGATTGATCTTTTCGCCGTTCACAGCAACAAAAAGACCTCCGGGAAACCGGAGGTCTTTTTGTTGCTGCATCCGATATGCGGTGGAGTCAGTTTTGCGATTTCGGAACCAAACGCAAGATGGCTGCAAGCGGAGTCCTGTAAGTACTACTGGGATGCGAGATGTACCCAGTCAACAGGATCGAACGGCCATCGGCAGATGCATGGGCTATCTGTCGCCCCTCCCAATCAAGGGTCTGCACCCCGAACTGCTCCCGCAAAAGCGCGCGCAGATCGACAGACCCCGTGTCCTGCGTCCAAAGCCAGGCATCCGCCGCAATGCTGGAGTAGGTGTTTGCACCAGTATCCCGGAGGGCGATATAGGCGCCGAAAGCGGTGGAGCCGTCGCCGCCAGCACCCACAATGTACGAATCGACAGCATCAATGCCGCTGCCTTCGTTCGGCACGATGGGAGCATCCAGTAGTTCGACACGGCCGGAGGCTGCCTTGAACCACGCCGCCGAACTTTCCGGCGGCAACGAGGCGTAAGGCAGTTCGCCCGCCCCCATGCCGAAGATCACGCTGCAATCCGCGTTGCACGTGTGAGGCCGATTGTAGGAAATTTTCAACGGATCTTCGGAAGGCAGCAGCCACGCCGGCGCGTTTCCTTCGTGCCATTGGATGGCAAAGGGCGCGGTCAGCTCTCCCGGCGGAATCGGTCCAATTTCGGGCCCTCCTGGAACGGGTTCATACTCGACTGGCAAATTGACGCTTCCCACAACGATCTCCCCGTTGTTGGAAATGGCGGTCGGAACAACATTTGGCCCCACTGCGGAAGCGGGCAATTCGATCTGGCCAGTTGCTTCGCTCCACTTCCATGCGAAACCACCCCCGCCCAGAATCGTCGAGGTTCCAACCAGCCATTGACCGTCCTGGGAAGCGCCGATCAGGCTGTGTCTATCTGCGTCCAGCGTGCCCGGCAATGACTGCCATCCAGCATCCTCACGCCAGACCTCGACTACCTCAAGCCCGCCATCCAGCTTCCGATGCGCATAAACCGCGTTGCCGTCGGGAGTCGCATATTTCACTTCCCGAAAGACCGCTTCACCGGCGATTCCCAGCACTTCCCAATCGGAATTGCCGGGCTTGAACCGCACGATCTCAGCGCCAGTTACGGGGCTGTAGTTGGTATTCAGGCGTGTGCCGAAAACGGTGCCATCGTTGGCGATCGCACTCACTTTCACATCCCGCAGTACCGAATTGCCTTCGTACTTAACAGGCAACTCCACCCACTCCAGATCGTACAAATCCGTCAACGCCGGCTTCACCCAGGGGCAAGCCGGCTTCGCCAGCCGCGTCAGCGGTTCGATATTGAAGCTGCCCGAACCAAAGCCCTCCGCCGTGGCCTCATACGTGGCCGTGCCGCCGTCGC
>CAZHXV010000209.1:0-5345 GCA_964536455.1 uncultured Aquimonas sp. | reverse complement strand
CCTGGCAGATCGGGCGGTGGCCTTCGGCGCACATGCGCGAATTGATCAGGATCTGTGCGATGGCATCCTTCGCGGCGGGCGATTCCTCGCGTTCGTGGGCGGCGGATAGCGCCTTGATGTAATCCACCGGGTGGTAGTAACTGATGTATTGCAGCGCATCGGCGATGCTGGCGATGAGGTCTTCCTGGGTGATCGTGCTCACGGCGGCCTGGGAATGGTGGAGCGGGGAGGGCGCGAATTTTACGATGGCGGCAGCAGGCCCGGTATGAGACGAAAGGCACAGGTCTTTTCATTCGCTCCGTGCTGACGCAGGATGGCGAAGTGCCCGCCGGGCTTTGCAACGCGGCGCGGGCGGATCGTCTATTGCAGCATCACCACTTCCAATGCGAGAGCCCATCATGACTTCCGAATCGTCCTCGTCCGGCTTCACTGGCATCCTGCGCGACCTTCGCACCGCCGTGGTCGAAATGTTCGGCGGCAACAAGCTTCCGGAAGAACAGCAGGTGGCCGTGGAAGTACTGTTCGCCTTCATCGGCTACGTCGCCAAGGCCGACAGCATCGTCACCAGCCACGAGGCCGAACTGGTCAACACCCTGATGGACGAGCTGGAATTGCCCACGCATGGCCGCGCCATCGCCAGCGCCGCGTTCGAGCGCGGCTTCCGCCGCAACCTGGTGGTGGCCACCGAAGCCGAGCGCATCCGCGCGGTGTATCCGAAAGGCTCGCAGGAACTCTCCCGCCTGCTCGATACGCTGGTGCGCGTGGTGATGGCCGATGGCCGCCTGTTCCCGCGCGAGCGCAGCACGCTGGAGGAAGTCGCCGCGGCATTGGGCTTCGACGCCGAGTCGGTGCGGCTGCGGCTGGCGAACGGCGGCGCTTGAACGCCGTACCGAAGCAATCCCTGCGCCAGCGCGTTTCGGCGCTGCGCAATCTCGGCCCGTTCCTGCGCCAGGTCTGGAACACCAGCCCGGCCCTGACGCTGGCCACGGCGGCGCTGCGGCTGGCGCGCGCGCTGCTGCCGGTGACGATGCTGTACGTGGCCAAGCTGGTCATCGATACCGTGGTGGCGCTGGCGCAGACATCTTCGGAACACGACGATCTTCTCGCCGCCTGGCAGGATGGCCTGCTGCAGCCGCTGTTATGGCTGATCGCGCTGGAATTCGGGCTGGCCTTGCTCTCCGATCTGCTGGGCCGCGCGGTGAACCTGGTGGATTCGCTGCTTTCCGAGCGCTACGTCAACGAAGTCAGTGTTTCCCTGATGAAGCACGCCGCCACGCTCGATCTGGAAGACTTCGAGGACAGCGAACTGCAAGACCAGCTCGAACGCGCCCGCCGCCAGACGATGGGCCGCAGCCCGCTGATGGGCCAGTTGTTCGGGCAGGCGCAGGATTTCATTTCCGTGATCGCCTTCGCCACCGGCCTGGCGGTGTATGCGCCGTGGCTGATCGGCCTGATGGTGGTGGCGCTGCTGCCCGCGTTCCTGGGCGAGATGCACTTCAATGCGCTCGGCTACTCGCTGGATTTCGGCAGGACGCCGGAACGGCGCGAACTGGACTACGTGCGCCAGACCGGCGCGAGCGTGGAGACGGCCAAGGAAGTCAAGATTTTCGGGCTGGAGAACTTCCTGATCGAGCGCTATCGCGCATTGGCGCAGAAGTTCTACAGCGCCAACCGCAAGCTGGCCCTGCGCAGGGCGGTCTGGGGCGCGGGCCTCACGTTCGTTGGAACCCTGGCCTACTACTGCGCCTACGCCTATCTGGCCTGGCGCACCGTGCGCGGGGATTTCTCCGTCGGCGATCTTACCTTCCTCGCCGGCTCCTTCCTGCGCCTGCGCGGCCTGCTGGAAGGCTTGCTGTCGGGTTTCTCGCAGGTCGCAAGCCAGGCGTTGTACCTGGACGATCTGTATTCCTTCTTCGAGATCAAGCCGGAAATCCTGTCCAAACCGGATGCGATCCGCATTCCAAGGCCGGTTCAGCGCGGTTTCGTGTTCGAGAACGTCGGCTTCCAGTACCCGGGCGCGTCGCGCTGGGCAGTACGCAATCTCTCTTTCGCGCTGAGCGCTGGCGAATCGGTGGCCCTGGTCGGCGAGAACGGGGCCGGGAAGACCACCGTGGTGAAGTTGCTGGCGCGGCTCTACGACCCGGACGAAGGCCGCATCCTGCTGGATGGCGTGGATATGCGCGATTACGACCTGGACGACCTGCGCGCCAACATTGGCGTGATCTTCCAGGATTTCGTGCGTTTCAATCTTTCCGCCCGCGACAACATCGCCGTGGGCCGCATCGACGCACGAAAAGACCTGCCGCGCATCGAGGACGCCGCGCGCCGCAGCCTGGCCGATGCGGTGATCGCCAAACTGCCCAAAGGTTACGAACAACCGCTGGGGCGCAAGTTCGCCTCCGGCGTCGATCTGTCGGGCGGGGAATGGCAGAAACTGGCCATCGCCCGGGCCTACATGCGGCAGTCGCAGGTGATGATCCTGGACGAACCCACTGCCGCGCTGGATGCGCGTTCGGAATACGAAGTGTTCGAGCGCTTCAAGGAACTCTCCGAAGGCCGCACCACGGTACTGATCTCGCACCGATTCTCCACCGTGCGCATGGCCGACCGGATCCTGGTGCTGGAGCAGGGCACCATCCTGGAATCGGGCAGCCACGAACAACTGCTGGCGGCGTGCGGGCGCTATGCGGAGTTGTTCAATCTGCAGGCCGAGGGCTACAGGTAGCCGGTGCCGCACCTATGCCACGTCCTGCCATCGTTGGCGCGTGTTGCGCGAGTGTCGCCGCCGCGCCAAGGTACGATCTGTCGCCCTCCAGCGGAGTTGCCGACATGGTTCAACCCAAGAGTCACCTCGAGATCGCACTGGCCTCGATTTCGGTGTTCGCCAACGACGGCAAGCTTGATGTTGCCGAGCTGCAGAAACTGCTCGATCTGGCCCTGCGCGACAAACTGGTTGACGAGGACGAGAAGCGCGTACTCGGCAACATCTTCAGGCAGGTCGAACAGGGCGAAATCGACACCCTGGTAAAGTGGCGCATCGACGAAGCGCGCAAACGGCACGGCATTCCGGCATGACCTGCGACTGACGGCCGTTGCGCCGTCGAAGGCACGAGCCAGGCAGCGCCTGAAACGGCAAAGACGCAGTGCCAACGTCAGAGCCGCTTGCGCCAGTAGTCCGGCTCGCGGTGCAGATGCGCAATCGCAACGATGATGGCGGCATCCTCATCAATGGCGTAAATCGCGCCATACGGAAACCGGTTCAACTGGCAACGGCGGATTTCGCCGCCCAATGGTTGCCATGCCAGCGGGTAATCCTCGATGCGCTTGATGGCCTGCTTTGCTTCGTTGCGGAACTCCGCGCCCAATCCTGCGCGTTGGGCGTTGTACCAGCGGATGGCGGAAAGCAGCTCCTGCGTGGCTGGCGGCAGTAAGCGTGCCTTCAATCGTTGCGCTCCAAGGCGGCGAATACCTCGGCGGCATCGACCGCCTTCAATTCGCCCGCACGGTAAGCGCGCAAACGATCTTCCGCTTCGGCCAGCCACAGGGCATCAAGCCTGGCATCCGGCTGGTCGAGGCTGCGCACCAAGCCATCCACCAGAGTGGCGCGCTCGATGGCGGGCAATGCCAGCGCCTGATGCAGCAGGTCTTGCGCAAGAATGGCGGACATGGGACACCTCAAAGAACGGAAATTGCCGGCGCTCATGCTAGCAAAAGCGCGGATGCGTCATGCCGCAGCCTGGGCGCACTATGCCGGAATCCCACACATGCCAAGTCGCCTAGGGAAGGTCTGAACAAATCTAGTCACTCCCGCGAAAGCGGGAGTTCAGCGACTCAACTCATTGATCCATAAGAAAGATACTAGATTCCCGCCTTCGCGGGAATGACGAGCAATGGCCGATTTATTCAGAGCTTCCTTGGAGTTTTAGGCGCGTCCGGGCGAAAGGGCGAACCTTGCGATGCTGGCGCTCACGCCGCCGCCAGCAACGCCGCAATATCCTTCCCGATCTTCGCCGGTACATCGTTCGGTGCATAGCGCCGCAGCACCTTGCCTTCGCCATCGACCAGGAACTTGGTGAAGTTCCACTTGATGGCTTCGGTGCCGAGGAAGCCGGCTTTTTCGCTCTTGAGCCAGCGGTACAGCGGATGCGCGTTGGGGCCGTTGACTTCGATCTTGGCGAACATCGGGAAGTTCACGTCGTAGGTGAGCGAGCAGAAGCTCTTGATTTCCTCCGCATCGCCCGGTTCCTGGTGGCCGAACTGGTCGCAGGGGAAGCCGAGCACGACCAGTCCGCGATCCTTGTATTCCCGGTAGATCGCTTCCAGGCCCTGGTATTGCGGCGTGAAACCGCATTTGGAGGCGACGTTGACGATCAGCAGCATCTTGCCGCGGAATTCGGAAAGCGGGCGTTCGTGGCCATCGATGTCGGTGGCGGTGAAATCGTGGATCGTGGGCATGGCGTCGCCTCGGCAAGGGTGGGTGCGCTGATCGCGGCAGCTTAGCCCATCCGGGCTCCACGCATGGAGGCGCCGCGCCATGTGCTTATGCCGCGCCGCCGGCGCATCGCCAGCGGTGCGTCCCTATCGAAACCGGGCGGTGCCCATTACGCTTTCCGTCCCTCCAGGACACCGCGCCCATGCCGCTGATCGCCCTCAATCAGGTTCACTACGCCGTCGGCGGCCCGCCGCTGCTGGACGATGCGCAGCTTTCCATCGAGCCTGCCGAGCGCATCGCGCTGATCGGCCGCAACGGCGCGGGCAAATCCACGTTGCTGCGGCTGCTGGCGGGGGAAATCCAGCCGGACGAAGGGCAGATCCGCGTGCAGGCCGGGGTTCGCATCGCGCGGCTGGAGCAGGAGGTGCCGCGCGAGGCCTCGGGCAGCGTGTTCGAGGTGGTGGCACAAGGCTTGGGCGAACTGGGCCGCGATCTGGCGCAGTTCCATCACTTGAGCCAATCCGCGATGCCCGATACCGAGCAGTTGGCACAGGTGCAAGCGCGCATCGAAGCGGCGGAAGGCTGGGGCGCGGATCGGCGCATCGCCGAACTGTTGCCGCGCCTGGGGCTGGATGGGGAGGCCGAATTCGCCGCGCTCTCCGGCGGCATGAAGCGGCGCGTGCTGCTGGGCCGCGCGCTGGCCGCCGCGCCCGATCTGCTGTTGCTGGACGAACCGACCAACCATCTGGACATCGAATCCATCGACTGGCTGGAAGGCTTCCTGAAGGGCTGGGGCGGCAGCCTCGTGTTCGTCACCCACGACCGCCGTTTCCTGCGTGCGCTGGCCACGCGGATCGTGGAAATCGACCGCGGCGAATTGACGAGCTGGCCGGGCGATTTCGACAACTACCTG
>CAZHXV010000208.1:0-5346 GCA_964536455.1 uncultured Aquimonas sp. | reverse complement strand
CCCGAGGCGATGGTCTTGGCCACGGCGGTACCGACCAGCGCGCCGATCAGGTTGGTGCCGGCGGCCATCATCACCGCCTGCATCGGCGAGAGCACCTTGGTCGCCACCACGGTGGCGATGGAGTTGGCGGTGTCGTGGAAGCCGTTGATGTACTCGAAGATCAACGCGAACAGCACCACCATCAGCACGAGCGTCAGCACGGGACGGCCCTTACGAATTCTTCAGGACGATCTGGTACGCCACCACGCCGGCCTCGCGGCAGCGGTCGATGGCCTTCTCCAGCAGCTCGAAGAAATCCTTGATGAGCAGCACCTGCAAGCCGTCGTACTTGCCCGAGTACAGGTCGCGGTACATCTCCAGGATCAGGCGGTCGGCCTCGGCTTCGACGTTGCGCAGGCGGTCATAGAGCCGCTTCATCGGTTCGATCCGCATCTTGCGCAGGCCGTGCATCATCTCCGCCACCAGCCGCGCCGCCTCCTCCAGCATCGCCGCGCGCGGGCCGAAATCGATCTGCTGCAGCTTGTCGCCGGCGATCACGTAGCGGTCGGCGAACTTCTCGATGGTCTTGGGAATGCGGTAGATCGCATTGCCCAGCGCCTCGATGTCCTCGCGCTCCAGCGCGGTGACGAAGGTATCCACCAGCTCCTGGCTGATCTGCGCGGAGATTTCCTTCTCGCGCTGGCGCGCCAGCTTGAACTCGGTGAGCGTGGCGTCCGTGCCGTGGTCTTCCACCAGCTTGCGCAGCGCGCCGGCGCTCTGCACGGCGGCGTCGGAAGCGGCTTCGAGCAGGCCATAGAAACGGTCGCCCTTGCCGAAGATCGTTTGCAGGGAAAACATGCGGTGTGCCTTGTGTGGGGATTCGAAACGGAATGCGCGACGCGGCCGGCGCAACCGGAAAGCGCAATTCTAACTTGCCAGGCGGCCTGCACGCGACCTTGATATCGTCGAAGAAAACACAACGCATACAATGGGATGCAGGATCGCCTGCCGTCCAAAAACTGCAATATTCCCGTCACACATCCGCGATACCGGCCATTCTTCCCGCAGCGTTCGCGCAGGCGGCCTCCGCTGCCGCCGCCTGCCGCGCACCGCAGCTATGGCATAGTGTCGCCTCGCGCGCCGCCCGTGCCGGGCCAAGCCAGGCGCTCCCCCATTCCGCAAAAGGAACCCCGCGTCGGCTTCGTTGCCGATGACCCATGACCACGCAGATCCTCATTGTCTTCATCCTCATCGCACTGAACGGCTTTTTCGCGCTGTCGGAAATGTCCGTCGTTACCTCGCGCAAGCCCCGGCTCAAACAGATGAGCGGCGAAAGCCGCCGCGCCAAGGCCGCGCTGGATCTGGCCGAGCAGCCCGAGCGCTTCCTTTCGACCGTGCAGGTCGGCATCACCCTGATCGGCATCCTCACCGGCGTGTTCGGCGGCAGCGCCATCGGCGCGCGCATCGCGGTGTGGCTGGCGCCATTGCACCTCGACCCGGAACTGGCCGAAGGCATCGGCATGGCCGCCAGCGTGGTGTTGATCGGTTTTTTCACCATCGTGTTCGGCGAACTGGTGCCCAAGCGCATCGCCCTGCTCGCGCCCGAGCGCATCGCCACCCACGTGGCGCTGCCGATGCGCATCCTGGGCATCGTCGCGATGCCGTTCGTCTGGCTGCTTTCGCACAGTACCCGGCTGCTGCTGAAACTGCTGCGGCTGGATCGCGGCGACGAATCCAAGGTGTCGGAGGAGGAAATCCGCCTGCTGGTCGCCGAAGGCCACGAGCAGGGCCTGATCGACGCCGACGAACGCGCCATGATGAACCGCGTGATGCGCCTGGGCGACCGCACCGCCGAAAGCCTGATGACGCCGCGCAACCGCATCGCCTGGCTCGATACCAAGGCGTCGCGCGAGGAAAACCTGGAAACCCTCGGCGAACATCCGTATTCGCGCTATCCGGTCTATCGCGGTTCGGACAGCGACGTGGCCGGCATCCTCGAAGCCAAATCGCTGGCGCGGCTGTTCGCCAAGGGCGCGCAGCGATTCGATCTTTTCGCCGAGCTGAAACCGCCGCTGTTCGTGGCCGAATCCACGCGCGCCATTGCGCTACTGGAAATCTTCCGCGACGAGGGCGCGCACATGGCGCTGGTGGTGGACGAATACGGCGATCTGCAAGGGCTGGTGACGCTCAACGACCTGCTTGGCGCGGTGCTCGGCCAGGCGCTGTCGCAGGAAGTGGACGCGGGCCCCTCGGATTCGCCCGTGGTGCGGCGCGCCGACGGCAGTTACCTGGTCGATGGCAGCCTTTCGATCGAAGACCTGCGCGAGCTGCTGGAACTTTCCGAACTGCCCGGCGAGGAAGAACACGACTACAACACCGCCGCCGGCATGGCCATCGCGCATTTCTCCCGGATTCCCGCGCCCGGCGAAGCCTTCGAATTCGGCCACTGGCGCATCGAGGTGGTGGATCTGGACGGGGCGCGCATCGACAAGCTGCTGATCTGCCGCGTGGAAGACAACGGTACCGAAGACATCGCCGCGTGAGCGCGAAACCGCCGCCGGAGGCCGCGCGCATCAGCACCGCCATGTTGCTGCGCGAACTGGGCCGCGCGGATGCCGAGCCGCACATCGCGCTCGGGGACATCCTGCAACGCTTCCACACCCGTGCCTTCGGCGTGCTGACGCTGATCGTGCTGCTGCCCGCCTTCCTGCCATTGCCCGTTGGCGTGGGCGCCATCGCCGGGCCGCTGGTGTCGCTCACCGGACTGCAGATGCTGATCGGCCTGCCCGCGCCCTGGCTGCCGCGCTCGCTGCGCCGGCGCAGCCTCCAGCGCGCCACCATCGCCCGCTTCGCCGCGCGGATGCACGGCGTGCTGCACCGACTCGAACGCGCCTGCCGCCCGCGCCTGACCGCCCTCACCTCGCACATCGCCGCGCACGTTTTCACCGGCCTGCAACTGCTGCTGCTCGGCATCCTGCTGGCCCTGCCGATCCCGCTCACCAACTACCCGTTCGGCCTGCTGCTGATGCTCTACGCCATCGCCCTGATCGAACACGATGGCGTGCTGCTGCTGATCGCCTGGGCGCTGGGCTGCGCCACCATCGTCGCCTCGGCGCTGCTTTCCGGCGAGGTGCTGGCATTGGCGCAGAAGGCGCTGGAGTGGTTCTAGGACAACCGATTGCGGAACAGTCCGGCGGCCAGCGGCAAGGCGACCGAAGGCTGGCATGCGCGCGCTGGCGCGGGAGCCGCTCCCGCCCTCCTCGCATCTGCAGATAGTGGTGCAGGAACAGCTACGGCCCAAGGCGCAAAGCATCCTGCGCATCTTCGGCGACATCGCCGCCATCCCCGGGAACGACCCGGCATTGCTGCGCTGTCTGGCCCGCGTCGTCACACCTTGCGCCATGCCGTGGTGTTCGGCGGCGTACCCGCCTGGCGCAAAGCGTACTGAAGATGCCGCGCGAAATGCTGGCCGCGCACCTCCACGCCTTCGCCCTCGCCGGGCTGGAAGCGGTGGGACGCGAGTACAGGAACAGACCAGCCGCGCCGTAAGGCGTCAAGCCTTGTTCGCTCCTCCTCTGCGGTACTAGGCTGGCCGCTTCGCCCGCCCCTCTGCGGACAACGCGCCTCCCGATGCAACCCGCCTTCGTCCACCTGCACCTGCACAGCGAGTTCTCGCTGTCCGATTCGACGCTGCGCATCGAGTCCCTGGTGAAGCGCTGCGCGACGTTCGGCTATCCGGCGCTGGCGCTGACGGATCAATCCAACCTGTTCGCGCTGGTGAAGTTCTACAAGGCCGCCGAAAAGGCCGGGATCAAGCCGGTTGCCGGCGCGGACGTGTGGATCGAAGAGTCCGGCAGGAAGCCTGCGCGGCTGACGCTGCTGTGCCAGAACGCGCTTGGCTACCGGCACCTTTCCGAACTGGTATCCGGGGCTTATCTGGAAGGCCACCGCGGCGATCACGTCGTTCTGCTGCCGGAATGGCTGCGGGACAAACACGAGGGCCTCATCGCCCTGGCCGGGCGCGAGAGCGACGTCGGCCAGAGCCTGGCCTCGGGCAACGAGGAAGACGCCGGCATGCGGCTGGCGCAGTGGCAGGCCACCTTCGGCGACCGCTTCTATCTGGAGCTGACCCGCACCGGCCGCAGCGGCGAGGCGCAGTTCGAACACGGCGCATTGACGCTGGCGAAACTGCTGCATTGCCCGGTGGTGGCGAGCAACGACGTACGTTTCCTGGAGCGCGAGGATTTCGAGGCGCACGAGGCGCGCGTGTGCATCGCCAGCGGCAAGCGATTGGGCGATCCCAAGCGCCCGCGCGAATACACGCCCGAGCAATACCTCAAATCGCCGGAGGAGATGGCCGCGCTGTTCGCCGACCTTCCCGGCGCACTCGCCAACAGCGTGGAGATCGCGCGGCGCTGCACGCTGGAAATTTCCTTCGGCAAGGACAAGAACGAATACCTGCTGCCGAATTTCCCCGTACCCGAGAACCACGACGAAGGCAGCTTCATCCGCGAACAATCGCGCGACGGGCTGAAGACACGGCTGAATGGTTACGCGCTGCGCAACGGGCTGACGCGCGAGGAGTACGAACAACGGCTGGAACGCGAACTGGACGTGATCGTCGGCATGGGATTCTCCGGCTACTTCCTGATCGTGGCGGATTTCATCAACTGGGCCAAGCGCAACGACATTCCGGTCGGGCCGGGGCGCGGCTCGGGCGCAGGCTCGCTGGTGGCCTGGTGCCTGCGCATCACCGATGTGGATCCACTGCCGTACAACCTGCTGTTCGAGCGCTTCCTCAACCCCGAGCGCGTCTCGATGCCGGATTTCGACATCGATTTCTGCATGGACAAGCGCGACCGCGTGATCGACTACGTCGCGCAGAAATACGGCCGGGATCGCGTCAGCCAGATCATCACCTACGGCACCATGGCGGCCAAGGCCGTGGTGCGCGATACCGGCCGCGTGCTGGACATGCCTTACGGCCAGGTAGACGGCGTCGCCAAGCTCATCCCGATGACGCTGGGCATCGGGCTGGAAGACGCCCTCGGGCGCTCGGCGGAGCATGAAACCGATCCGGCGAAGAAAGAGGAAAAGCAGAAACTGGCGGCGCCGGAACTGATCGAACGCTACAACACGGATGAGGAAGTGAAGGCGTTGATCGACCTGGCGCTGAAACTGGAAGACCTGGCGCGCAACGCGGGCAAGCACGCCGGCGGCGTGGTGATCGGCCCAAGGCCCCTGGCGGAAATTTCCCCGCTTTACGCCGAAGCGCCGAACAAGCTGGACAGCCACCGCAGCGTCGTCACGCAGTTCGACAAGGACGACGTGGAAACCATCGGCCTGGTGAAGTTCGACTTCCTCGGG
>CAZHXV010000207.1:269-5349 GCA_964536455.1 uncultured Aquimonas sp. | reverse complement strand
TCGAGCGGCCCCCGAGCGCCGAGCTGCGCGAGAACCAGACCGACCAGGATTCGCTGCCGCCCTACGATCTGCTGGATGCGATCCTGCTGGCCCACATCGAGCAGGAACAGTCGGCGGACGAACTCATCGCCGCCGGGTTCGACGCCGCTATGGTGGAGCGGGTGCTGCGGCTGGTGCGGATCGGCGAATGGAAACGTCGCCAGGCCGCGCCGGGGCCGAAGGTCAGCCGCCGCGCGTTCGGGCGCGAGCGGCGCTACCCGATCACTTCGGGCTGGAGCTGACCGCGGCGATGGCCGGTTGCGGCATCGCTGGCGGTGCCGAGGCGGTATCCGAATCCTTCCAGCGCTTGTTTTCCCCGCCGGGGAACAGCTTGCGCCACAGGCTGCGCGAGCCGGGCCAGCCGCCGGAAAGGTAAGGGTGATCCGGGTAGTTGAGTCGCAGCACGCGCAGGGAATCGGCTTCCAGTTTTTCCTGGTGAAGCTGCTTGTAGGCTTCGGCCATCACCGCCACGGCGTCGCCGTCGTGCTGGCTCTGGGCGTAGTTTTCCAGCACGTACTTGCCGCGGTTGGCCGCCGCCACGTAGGCGCGGCGATCCAGGTAGAACAGGGCCACGTTGATCTCGTGCCGCGCCATCAGGTTGCGCAGGTACACCATGCGCTGGCGCGCATCGGCGGCGTAGCGGCTGTTCGGATAGCGGCGCAGCAGTTCGTTGAAATCGTTGAAGGATTGGTGCATCCCGTCCAGGTCGCGCTGGGTCATGTCCAGCCCGGCCAGGCGCGTGATGATGCTGTTGCCGTAGCCGAAGTTGATCAGTGCCTTCAGGTAATAGGCGTAGGCGATTTCCTTGTGCGCCGGGTAGGTGCGGATGAAGCGGTTGATCGTGGAGGTGGCGTCTTCCAGTTTGTTGCCGCGATACTGCGCGTAGGCCAGTTCCAGTTGCGCCTGCTCGGTGTAGGGGCCGTAGGGGAAGCGTGCCACCAGGCGCTGGTAATAGCGCGCTGCGCGGGAATCGTTGCCGCTCATCAGGGCATCCTTGGCCTCCTGGTACAGCGACTCCAGCGGCAGGGTTTCCAGCGGGTCTTCCTTCTTGAAGCGGGCGCAACCGGCGAAGGCGAGCAGGATGAGCAGCGCCAGGAAGAGGCGCGCGAAGCTGGCGAAAGGACGGGGCATCGGGATCATCGTCGGGGCGCAGGACGCGGAGCGGGGCATAATAGCCCAAGGCGTCAACCCGGCTCCATTAAGAACCCGTGAAGCTGCCTTGGCGTTCATTCCGCAGCTTTGCCCCTCCGATGACCGATTCCGCATTCCCCGTCGAAACCCACAGCGCACGGATTCCGTTCGAGGCCGCAGGCCGCCGCGCGGATCAAGTGCTGGCCGAACTGTTCCCGGGGTTTTCCCGCTCGCGCCTTTCGGCGTGGCTGAAGGACGGGCAGGTACTGATCGACGGGGCGCAGCTGCGTCCGCGCGATGCCGTGCGCGGCGGGGAAACGGTGGAAGTGAATGCCAGGCTGGAAGCGGCCACCGCCTCGCAGCCGCAGGCGATTGCGCTGGCGCTGCTGTACGAGGATGCGGACGTGTTCGTGGTGGACAAGCCCGCCGGGCTGGTGGTGCATCCGGGCGCGGGCAATCCCGATGGCACGCTGGTGAACGCGCTGCTGCACCGCGACCCCAACCTGGCCGCGCTGCCGCGCGCGGGCATCGTGCATCGGCTGGACAAGGAAACCTCCGGCGCGTTGATCGTGGCGCGTAATCTGCAGGCGCATGCATCGCTGGTCGAACAGCTCGCCGCGCGCGACATCCATCGCCAGTACGAGGCCATCGTGATCGGCACGCCGGTGGCCGGCGGTACCGTGGATGCGCCGCTGGATCGGCATCCGGTGGATCGGCTCAAGCGCGCCGTGGTGGAAACCGGCAAGCCCGCGGTCACGCATTACCGCATCCGCGAACGCTACCGCGCCCATACGAGGATCGAATGCCGGCTGGAAACCGGCCGCACGCACCAGATCCGCGTCCACATGGCGTACCGGAAGCTGCCGCTGATCGGCGATCCGCTCTACGGCGGCCACCTGCGCCTGCCCAGGGGCGCAACGCCGGAACTGGCCGACGCCCTGCGCGGGTTCAGGCGGCAGGCGCTGCACGCCGAACGGGTGGAATTCGCCCAGCCGCGCAGCGGCGAAACCGTGGTCGCGCAAGCCCCGCGCCCGGCGGACATGGAACGATTGATCGCCGCCTTGCAGACCGATGCGGCCGGCCATGCACGCTGATTTCATTATCCCGGATTGGCCCGCCGCCGCGAACGTGCATGCGCTGGCAACCACGCGCACCTTGCCCGGTGTGTCCGCTGCGCCGTTCGACGCCTTCAACCTCGGCGGCCTCTGCGGCGATGCGCCCGAAGCGGTACGGGAAAACCGTCGCCGCCTGGTGGAACTGGCGGGCCTGCCCGCGCCGCCGCATTGGCTGAAGCAGGTGCATGGCGTGGACGTGCGGCGATTCGATGCGTCGCCCGCGCCCGATGCCGTCGCGATGGAAGCCGATGCCTCGGTCGCTTCGACACCCGGCGTGGTGCTGGCCGTACAGACCGCCGATTGCCTGCCGGTGCTGTTTGCCTCCAGGCGCGGCGATGAAGTCGCCGCCGCGCACGCCGGTTGGCGTGGGCTGGCCGATGGCGTGCTCGAAGCCACCGTGGCGGCGATGCGAACCGGCCCTGCCGACCTCATGGCCTGGCTTGGCCCCGCCGCCGGGCCGAAGGCGTACGAAATCGGCGAGGACGTGCGCCAGGCGTTCGTGGCGCACGATCCGGAGGCCGCCTCCTGCTTCGCCCTTACGCGCCCAGGGCATTTTCTGATCGACCTCTACGCCCTGGCCCGCCGCCGGCTGGCGGCGGTCGGCGTCACCGCCGTGTTCGGCGGTGGCCTGTGCACCATCTCCGATGCCGCGCGCTTCTATTCCTACCGCCGCGATGGGCGAACAGGGCGGATGGCATCGCTGGTGTGGCTTTCGGCCGAAGCCTGATCGCCGCCGAAGAAAAAGCCGCCGGGCTCGCGACCGGCGGCTTGGTGTTGCGATGGGTTCGCTGGCGCGGTCAGCGCCCGCGCTTGGAGGGCTTCTTGGTCAGGATGGGATTGAGCTGGGCGAACATCAAAGATTCCGGCGCACGCTGCGAGCGCACGATGTCCTTGGCGCGCGGCGCGGCGCCGCCGACCGAGCGGGCGATGGAGAATTTCTCCTGCACCTGGGTCACCTGCAAGGCCCCGATTTCGGTTTCGGTGCTGCCCAGGTTCAGGCCGGTTTCCGGGTCGATCAGCGCCTCGCCGGGGCGCACCACGGACAGTTGGTCGCCGACCTGCACCTGGCCTTCGCCCAGATTGATATAGACGCCGCTGGCATCGGCCTTCACCACCGAGCCGCGCGCCGGGCGCTGGCCGATCTGCTTGATGAGGTCGAACACGCCCTCGTTGATCGAGGCGGTGACGGCCTGGCCGATCGGGGTCTTGCTGTACTGGCTCATGAAGCCGCCGAGCGCGCCGCTGCTGGAATAGCCACCGCCGCCCAGCGACAGGCCGGATTCGGTGATTTCCCGTTCCACCTGGTTGGTGAACACCACTTCGCTGGTGGTCGCGTCGATCAGCCGGAAGTTCATGCCGATCGAGGACTTGCGGCTGCCCACCGAGACCCCGCCGAGCAGGCCGCCAAGCTTGGTGCCCGAGGCCAGCGCGCCGACGTTGACATTGGAGCCGCTGGTGCCCGGCTCGTAGCTGGTGATGACCACCTCGATCAGGTATTCGGCACCGAGCACGTTGCCCATCTTCGCCGCCGAGGGCTGCGCCACGCGGCCGGATGCGCCGAAATCCTGCTCCTGCAGCACATTGCCGATGGCCTGGCGCTCCACCATGCGGAAGCGCCCGGTGCGGTGCATCACATCGGTGATCATCGCCTCGATGCCGTTCACCGGCACCGTCTGGTAGGCGAAGGAGATGTCCGAGGAATAGCCGCTGCTGCTGTTGTAGTTGTAGCTGGACATCGAGGAACGGTTGTCCACCTTGCTTACCGCCACGCGCGCCTTCGGGCCCTGGTACGCAGGCCACTTCAGGTTCACCAGGTGCAGCGTATTGACCGGGGCAAGGTTCTCCGGCAGCGGGATGTCGCCGCCCGGAGTCTGGCTGTAGGCCACGTATTCGGCTGCGCCGGCGGGCAGCGTGGCGGCAAACAGCGAAGCCAGGAGAAACGAGGAGAGGCGCTTGATGGACATGGCGATACCTGGAAAAGGGAACAGGAAACCTGCAATAACCCGCGATTCATCGACGATCCGGGGATTCTACGCCCGCAGCCGTGAGCGGAACATCGTGCGGCGTCGTATCCATGCAATACGAAAGAGCGTGGCCGGTTCGGGCGGACCGTCCGAATGTCGTTCAGCTTCCGTCGCGCAATGCCGGCGGCCATCGGCTTGAACCGCACACGCCGTGTCCGCATCTGGCAACCATCACGGCGCGATGCGCCTTCACGTTTCCTCGGGGAACCTATCTCATGCGAATGGACAAACTCACCTCGCGCTTCCAGCAGGCCTTGAGCGATGCGCAATCGCTCGCGGTCGGGCGCGACCACAACATGCTCGAACCTGCGCACGTGCTTTCGGCCTTGCTCGAACAGCAAAGCGGCTCCACCGCGCCGCTGCTGGCGCAGGCCGGCGTCAACGTGAACGCCGTGCGCCAGCGCGTTTCCCAGGCGCTGGACGCCTTGCCGAAGGTGCGTGGGCAGGAAGGCAACATCAACGTTTCGAACGACCTCAACCGCCTGCTGAACCTCACCGACAAACTCGCCCAGCAGCGTGGCGACGCCTTCATCGCCAGCGAACTGTTCGTGCTGGCGGCCCTCGACGACAAGGGCGCGGTGGGCGATGCCTTGAAGGATGCCGGAGCCGCCAAGCCGAAGATCGAGTCGGCGATCGAGAAGATGCGCGGCGGGGAGAGGGTGCAATCGGAAAATGCCGAGGAAACCCGCCAGGCGCTGGAAAAATACTGCGTGGATCTCACCGCGCGTTCGGAAGGCGGCAAGCTCGATCCAGTGATCGGCCGCGACGAGG
>CAZHXV010000207.1:0-259 GCA_964536455.1 uncultured Aquimonas sp. | reverse complement strand
CCGCGATTGTCGAAGGTCTTGCACAAAGAATCGTCAACGGCGAAGTGCCCGAAGGGCTGCGCGACAAGCGCGTGCTCTCGCTAGACATGGGCGCGCTGATCGCCGGCGCCAAGTTTCGTGGCGAGTTCGAGGAGCGCCTCAAGGGCGTGCTCAACGACCTTTCCAAGCAGGAAGGCCGCGTGATCCTGTTCATCGACGAACTGCACACCATGGTCGGCGCCGGCAAGGCCGAGGGCGCGATGGACGCGGGCAACATGCT
>CAZHXV010000206.1:1080-5356 GCA_964536455.1 uncultured Aquimonas sp. | reverse complement strand
TTTCTTTAATCAATAAATCATTCTCCTTAGATTCTGCATTAGATATTTTACGAGTAACAGTATTAAAAAAAATGCGATTGTTTTTGTAATCATTTACCAACTTTTTAAATGTAATGTTGAACGAATTTCTCAAGTTAGTATATATGGCATCAAACTCTACACGTTCGGTTTCCGAGTAGTTCAACAATATCTGAAAGTCTTTACGGTTTCTGCCTTTGGTGCTGAAATGTTCAAATATGGAACCCGATACCAGTTCCGCAAGTTTTCGTGCCTGTCGCATGTTTAAATCCATTTCCCTTGCATTAGCAACAATATGATCCGCGACATGCTTGACCTTTCTTTTAATGAAGTTCGGATTCATCGTATTTTGAGAATGTTCAATCTCATCAGTAACTTGATTTCTTAATTCCGCTAAGCGATTTCCTGCAATAGCGAATGGAGCAAGTTCGAGTAGTTCTTTCATTTTGGACTTAATAATCTCTGCTTCCGATTGAAGTTTGTTCTTCACCTTTTTAAGATCATTCAGTTCTGCCACTGACATGCCGTTCCCTTCACGGATTAGCTTCTCTTGATATTGTTCAGAAGAAATCTTTTTGGAATTCTTTTCTTCCTGTAAAATCAGTATCTGTTGGTTGTATTCATCAATGAGTTTTTTATGTTGCTTAGTTTCTTTTGACAGTTCTTCAAACTTCGCCTTGTCCTTATCGGACGCAGAGTTCCTGCGCAAGCGGATACGCAAATCTTCCAAATGATTTTTTAAGTCCTCGTACTTCTTAATTCCTAATACTTCTGAATAGGCCTTGCTAAGGCTACGCTTTTCATCAATAGACTTGATTTCGGCAAGAGATACAATTTTTTCCGCATCGAAAAAGAAAAATTTGGCTACCTCTTTAGGTAAAATAAAATCATTAATGAAAATTTCCTGACCAACAGAACGAGTTAATTCGTTCTCGCTTCCATCAAGGAAAATTTCCACTTTATCCTCACCTTCATTAAGGTTAAAGGTTCTTGTAACCTCAATTACATTACAAGGCATTGAAGGTACATACACATCACCTAATTCGATAGACACCTTATATTGTACTTCTCCATTGGCTCTTGCCAGTCTATTCAAGTTATTAGAAGCGAATTTTTTATAACCGCCAGATTCATAAATTTCCTTACGGAATTTATCATCTACATCAACCATAAGTTTACCATATAAGCACCAAACCAAAGAGGTAAGCAGAGTGGTTTTACCGAAACCGTTATTCCCAGAAATAATGAACACGTTTTTATCCTGAACTTTATTGAACGCAAGTTCATTATGCCCATGATAAATCCGGTAATTTTCTAATGTGATTTTCCTTATAAACATTTAGTGGTTTTTTACAAATTGTTCTAATCGATTTTCAATGTCGTTCTGAAGTCCACGGTTGTTCATCAGAATGATTTTGGATTTTTGAATGGTCAATAACTCATTAATCAATTCGTAATCCTTCTCATTTTTTGTGCATACTTCCTTGAGCAGTTCTTTTTCCTTAATGATCTTATCATCATTACTATGAAGCGTGATGTTTGTGCCATATATTTTGTTATAGAGTTCGGCTACGTTATGATTAAAAATACCCTCACGAAACCAACATATCTGAATGGCTACCATTTCCTGATAATTAATAAGTTGCATTTCTGGATGGGTTCTTTGAATTTCTTTTTGTGCCTTAAATAACTTCTCTATAAAATCTGCTCTAAACCACGGCTTGTATGGACCAAGTTGTCCTTCTTTTTCCGAGCCGTCTTTTCTTCTTTTTTCCCTGTATTCTTCACTATCTCTTGAAATAGATAATAGATCTCTTAGTTCCATAAGAGGTTCCATCCAGTCTTCTCCATTTTCAATTAAAGCTTCCATAGATTTGTCTCGGTTCACAACAGTACAAGTCCAGCAACCGAAACGGCTATTACCACAAGAAGGGGTAGAGTCATCAATCACCAATGGACAGTCTCCGCTATTTGCGTTTCGATATAAGGTAATCAACTCTTTATTGGAAGAGCCCCATGGAGATGGAACTTGATTTAAGTATTTCCAAACATCATCAGTCAGCACATCTTTAATAGGTGCATAAACATAGGCACGTGGAAGCACATGTTTTCTTAAACGCTCGCCTTTGATCTCGTATTTTTTAATGCTCTTAGCTCTATTCGTACTCTCATCACTTCGTGTGCCTAATAATAAAATAGCCTCACCTTCTTGATCAATCTTTTCAAGGATAAAAGTAGATGTTGGGTTAATTTTCAGTCGTTCAGTACACCAGCGGAAAATTTTATTTGGAGCCGGATAACCTTTTCCAAGTAAGTTTACCCAAAATGTTTCCTCAAGTTTAGGAGTTGTTCTATGAACTGTAATTGGCATGCTTTGTTCAGCAGCAGCCTGTTGAATCCTGTCCAATACTCTACTAGTGTATTCTATGATTTTGGGATTTTCTACCAGAGTGTTGTTACATATCACGTAAATTTTGCGTGTACGTGCACCATCAGGAATGCTCTTGACAGCATTCCATACAAGCTGGAGAAGCATAGTTGAATCCTTCCCGCCACTAAATCCTAAAATCCACGGCCTGGAACTATCATCGTTAATATATTGATCAATTATTTCATGTTCTAGATCTCGAATGTTTAATGCCATAAATAAACGTCTTAAGAATTTTTTATACGGAAAATATACCTCTTAATTAATATCAACGACTAAAGTATTAAATATAATTGACATGCAATAGCTTAGTCGCTGGTCCAAAGGTACTTTACTATGCCCACAAAATTTATAATTGGCAAAGCCAACCTCGTTGTCTCCTGTTATTTTAAAGCTGACTATGTTTTATAATCTTATATTACCTAAAAAGTATTCATCGATCTCAAACTATCTACAATTTCTTTGATCGCTTTAATCGTAATATCTATTTCATGCTTGGTATTAAATCTTCCAAGACTTAAACGAAGTGAAGAATAACAATCACGAGAAGCCAATCCCATAGCTGTTAATACATGCGATGGTTCAACTAAGGTAGAAGAACAAGCAGAGCCATTGGACACCAAAATATTTTTTAAATCAATAATCATGGCATCCGCATCGGCTTCTTTAAAGCAAATATTACTTACATTATAAAGGCGTTCTTGAATATCCCCATTGATAAATGTATTATCAATTTTCAGTAGTTCGTTTTCCAAATAGTCTCTCAACTGTCCAACATGTTCTTTTTCTTTTTTCATCTCTGCCTGGGCTATTTCAGCAGCCTTTCCCAAGCCGACAATACTGGGTACATTCAGAGTACCACTCCTTAATCCGTTTTCGTGCCCCCCACCATGTACAAGAGATGTTAATCGAACTTTATTGGGTCTTTTTCTGCGAAAGAAAAGAGCGCCTATTCCCTTCGGACCATAGAACTTGTGTCCTGAAAAGCTCATTAAATCAATACCCATTTCACTTACATGTATTGGCATTTTACCAACAGCCTGAGTTGCATCCGTCATAAACAATGCGCCTCTGTCATGAGTAATTGCAGCAATCTCCTGAATAGGCTGGATTACCCCGGTTTCATTATTTACAAGCATTACACTTACTAGTATAGTGTCATCTCTTATAGACTGTTTCACGACACCGATATTTACTAACCCATTAGGACCCACAGGTAAATAAGTTATTTCGTACCCTTTTTTTTCAAGATAGTTACAAGTGTCCAATACGGCGGGATGTTCAGTAGAAATTGTAACAATGTGTTTTCCTTTGTTTGAGTAGCTCTCTGCTACCCCTTTGATAGCTAAATTGATTGCCTCTGTGGCACCAGACGTAAAGACAATTTCATTATCATCGCATCCTATTAATTCAGCAATATTGGCTCTTGCTTCTTTTACTTTTTTATTAATAGAAACACCAAAATTATGGTTACTGGCAGCATTTCCATACTCATTGGTAAGGAAAGGCATCATAGCTTCTAAAACACGAGGATCAATCCTAGTAGTAGCATTGTTATCTAAATATATTAGACTGTCATTCATGTTATATTTGTAATTTGACCTTATACTACCCCACAGCTTCGCCACCTCAGTCACAGGCATAATATGGCAAGGGGTAATTATCCCGGAAATTTACCTACTTATATTGAAATTTCAAAATATCTTACAGCTTTATTTTCAACGCAATTAAGGACCAGACTTAGGAAAATGCTTGTAGTATGGTATTTAAGGGGTTAAAAATTGATATAAACACCTATATGATTGGTGGACAGGAGGTGAGTTATATAAT
>CAZHXV010000206.1:0-1070 GCA_964536455.1 uncultured Aquimonas sp. | reverse complement strand
GCAAGGGTCTCTGGTAATGTCTCCTTGAAAAACTGTCCAAAACGGAAGTACATCGTAAGCCACCGAGCAACACATTACCGCTCTGGTAATTTTCTCCAGTTTTGCGGAAGTAATCCTTCGATGTTTTCTCTTTTATAGCGGTGCATATTTTCCAACACATCGCGGAGCCAGTAATAATGATTGATACCATGCAGTTTGCAAGTGGCTAATAAAGAATAGATCATTGCAGCACGCTGCGCTGCTTCATGACTGCCGGCAAACAAATAATTTTTTCTGCCCAAAGCCACCGGACGGAGGGCATTCTCAACAGGATTGTTATCCATATTCAAACGTGCATCTTTTGTATAGATACAGAGCTTTTCCCAGCGGGGTAGGAAGTAACTCATTGCCTGGGCAATCGCACTTTTCTTTACAACAAGTTTTGGATACTCTTCTGTCATCCACTTTTTCAGGGTTAGCAAAACAGGCATGGCTTGCTCCTGACGCAGTTGTACTATAGCATCTCCTGTTAATCCCCCGTCTTTGATGCTCCGCTCGATGGCATAGAGTTGCTGGAATAATGCAAGGGCATATTCCGCACGTGCGGGATCGTTTTGCAGGGCTTCATGGAACTTACGCCGGGCATGTGCCATACAATGCAGCAACGTAATGCCGGGCCTTCGATCGAAGTCCTCATAGGCGCTATAACCATCTGTTTGTAAATAACCCTGAAAGTTTTTTAGTATATCATCCGGCCCTTCCCGTCCTCTACCCGGACGGTAATCAAAGAGCACCAGTTTTTGTTCCGTATTGTGATAAACCCAGTAATACCCCCGGTGCGTAGTACCTTTTTTGTTTTCGTCCATCACCCGGATCGGAGTTTCATCGGCTCCGAGATAGGTGGTAGTCAAGGTAACCCGCTTATGGACGTCGTAGAGCGCATGCAGGTGGTTGAGCACCATCCGGAACCAATCATTACTGGTGGATTGGGCAATGGCGACACCCATGCGCTGGTACCGCTGCAGTTGCCGGTGGATCGGTAGGTGGTCCAGGTATTTATCCACGATCATCTGTGCCAGCAGCCCTTCACC
>CAZHXV010000205.1:0-5359 GCA_964536455.1 uncultured Aquimonas sp. | reverse complement strand
GCGGAAGTTGCGTTCCAGCGCGGCGCGGTCGCGGATGTCCGGGCGCAGGGTGTACTTGAGTTCGCCGAGCTTTTCGATCAGCTCCTGCTCGATAGTGCTTTCCCGGACGTGCATGAACCCCTCGTTTCGGATGGCTGCGGCACCTTGTACAGGCGTTTGGCAGACGGCGGAAAAGTTTACTGGATGCCGCCGGCCTGCTTCGGCGCTGCTCTCCGGATCCTGGACAAGCCCTCGACGCGACGCCGCAGTGTGGGTGTGACGCTGCCATGCGATTGCACGACGTCTGGCGCAACCGGGCAGGCACTGCCCTGTGTGACCCACCGGACAGAGAATAATCGCGCTATTATAGGCAAATTAATTCATTTTAGACTGTAATAACGAACATGCCACGCAAGCCGCCCGTCGTTTTCCCGCAAGAGCAACGCCTGCTCTCCGAACTGGGCGAGCGGCTGCGCCTGGCCCGTCTGCGGCGCAAGCTGAGCAACGCCGTCGTGTCGCAGCGGGCCGGCATCTCGCGAAGCACCTTGTACAAGGTGGAAGCCGGCGACGCTGGGGCGACGCTGGGTTCCTACGTCCGGGTGCTGGCCGTGCTCGGCCTGGAGAACGATCTTCAGGCGCTGGCCGCCGACGACCGGATTGGACGGAAGCTCCAGGATATGGCCCTGGCGCCACCGCCGGTGCGCCGGTCACACGCCGCCAAGCGCGGGGGTTCGGCTGCAACATCCGGCGCGAAGCCTTCGTCATGAACCTGTCGGACAACGTGCTGGAGGTGTGGCTCGACAGCGATCTCGGCCCCACGTGCCAAGTCGGCACTCTCGCACACGACCGCGGCCAGATCCGCTTCCACTACAACCGCGACTGGCTGCACGACCCTCGGGCTTTCGCGCTCGACCCGGATCTTTCGCTCGACGAGCACCCTTTCTTTCCGAAGCCGGAACTGGGCAATTTCGGCATCTTCCTGGATTCTTCGCCCGACCGCTGGGGCCAGACCCTGATGAAGCGTCGCGAGGCGCTGCAGGCCAAGGACGAGAAGCGGGTGCCCCGCACCCTCTACGCCTGGGATTTCCTGATCGGCGTGCAGGACTTCACGCGCCAAGGGGCGCTGCGCTTCCGCCGGGCGGGCACCGAGACCTTCCTCGGCAACGAAAAGATGGCGGCCCCGCCGGTGACCACCCTGCGCAAACTCGAGGCCGTCGCCTATCAACTCAGCAACCGCCGGATCGACGATCTCGACGCGTTGCGGAAATGGCTGGCCGTATTGGTAGCGCCCGGCGCCTCCCTCGGTGGTGCCCGCCCCAAAGCCAACTTCACGGAAACCGATGGTTCCTTATGGATCGGCAAGTTTCCCGCGAGGGACGACGACCGGGACGTGGGCGCCTGGGAATACGTGGCACACACCTTGGCCCGGAAAGCCGGCGTGGACGTGCCGCCGGTCAGGCTGATCCGGCTGAACAACGACTTCCACACCTTCTGCATCCAGCGCTTCGACCGCGTGCAAGGCGCGCGGCGCTTCTATGCCTCGGCCATGACCCTGCTCCGCAAGGAACACAGCGAAGGCACCAGCTACCTAGAACTGGCGCAATTCCTGCGCGCCCGGGGCGATGCGGCGCGCGCGGACACCGACCTGGCGCAGTTGTTTCGCCGCGTCGCCTTCAACGTCGCAGTCGGCAACCGGGACGACCATCTGCGCAATCACGGCTTCGTGCTGGGTGAGACAGGCTGGCGACTGGCCCCCGCCTTCGATGTCAACCCGAACATCGACAAGGCCGAGCACGTCCTGAACCTCGACGATGCGGACAACCGGCCGAGCCTGGAAACGATCCTCGATACGGCGGCGTTCTACGGGCTTGGCGACGACCAGGCGCGTCGGATCGTGGAAGAGGTCGCAGCGGCGGTCGATGGATGGCAGGACACCGCGCGCAGGGCGGGGATCGGAGGCGCCGACATCAACCTGACGGCAGGTGCCTTCTCAGCCCATGCGGAGTTTCGCGCGTCCACAGGCTGATCCTGATGCCTGGGTCAACGCTTTCGGAAGCTGCCGGACGCGCTTGCCATCCCAATCGTTGGTACCCCCGCTTGCGTCGGTGACAGCCCGGCGCACTGCGTCCGCTGGCCCCGCGCATCCGGATCGGCTTGAATAGGCGACCCTTCCAATCAGGAATCCGGCATGGCCGCCTACGCTTTCGACCCCGACGCACCCGCTTTTGCACGCCGCTACGTCAACCTCGCCGATGCGCGCCTGGGCTCGGCCGCGCTGGCGGCCAGCGACGAATTCTTCGCCGCCAGCGCCAGGATGCTCAACCCGGAGCCTGCGCAGTTCATCCCCGGCAAGTACGACGACCACGGCAAGTGGATGGACGGCTGGGAAACCCGCCGCCGGCGCGGGCCGGGATACGACTGGTGCATCGTGCGGCTGGCACGGCCGGGCGCGATCGCGGGGCTGGATCTGGATACCTCGCATTTCACCGGCAACTTCCCGCCCGCGGCCTCGGTGGAGGCCTGCTTCCTTGCCGAAGGCGACCCGGATGCGGGCACGGAATGGTTCGCGCTGCTGCCCTCCGTCAATCTCGGCGGCAACCGGCACCACTATTTTCCCGTGGACGCCACGCGCCGCGTTTCGCACCTGCGCGTGAACCTGTTTCCCGACGGCGGGCTGGCGCGGCTGCGCGTTTATGGGACGCCCGATTTCTCCGCCGCGAAACCGAACGCCGATGGCCTGATCGATCTGGCCTCCGCCTTGAACGGCGCGGTCGCCATCGCCGCCAACAACGAACACTTCGGCCCCGCTTCCACCCTGCTGCTGCCGGGGCGCGGCGTCAACATGGGCGACGGCTGGGAAACCCGCCGCCGGCGCGAACCGGGCAACGACTGGTGCCTCATCGCCCTGGCCCAGCCGGGCATGGTCGAAGCGGTGGACGTGGATACCGCGCACTTCAAGGGCAATTTCCCGGATCGCTGCTCGATTCAAGCCGCCAACGTCGCCGGCGGCACCGACGAATCCCTCGTCACCCAGGCCATGTTCTGGGCCGAACTGCTGCCCGAACAGAAACTCTCCGCCGACCGCATCCACACCTTCCGCGCCGAGGTGCAGGCGCGTGGAGCGGTGACGCACGTGCGCTTCAACATCTTCCCCGATGGCGGCGTTTCGCGGCTGCGGCTGTGGGGAAGGCCGGCCTGATCGGCTGGACGAAGTACACTCCCGGCACACCCTCAAAGGAGCCTCCCATGTCCCGCCAGATCATCCATTCCGACGCGGCGCCCGCCGCCATCGGGCCGTATTCGCAGGCCGCGCGCGTGGGCAATACGGTGTGGCTTTCCGGCCAGATTCCGCTGGATCCTGCGACGATGGAAATCGTCTCGGACGATGTGGAAGCGCAGGCGCGGCAGGTGTTCAGGAACCTCGTCGCGGTGGCGGGAGCCGCCGGCGGAACGCTGGCCAATGCGGTGCGCATCGGCATTTTCATGACCGATCTTTCCCAGTTCGCCAAGGTCAACGCGGTGATGGCGGAATTCTTCAGCGCGCCGTTCCCGGCCCGCGCCACGGTGGAAGTCTCGGCGCTGCCGCGCGGGGCCAAGGTGGAAGTGGAAGCCATCCTCGTGCTGGGCTGAGGCCGCCGCCACAGACGGGGCCATGCCGCAGGACATCGCGCACCAACCGCTGGCGGGCCTGAAAGGCGTCGGCCCGCAACTGGCCGGCAAGCTCGCCGCGCGCGGGCTTGCCCGCTTGCAGGATCTCTGGCTGCATTTGCCGCTGCGCTACGAAGACAGGACGCGCATCACGCCGATCCGTGCGTTGCGCGGCGGCGTGGCGGCGCAGGTGGAAGGCCGCATCGAGGCGGTGGAGCGCGGCTTCCGTTTCCGGCCCGTGCTGAAGGTGGCGGTGGGCGACGAGTCGGGCGCAAGCCTGACGCTGCGCTTCTTCCATTTCCGTGCCGCGCAGGCCAATGCGTTTCGCGTCGGCGGAAGAATCCTGCTGCACGGCGAACCGAGGCCCGGCCAGTTCGGGCTGGAGATCGTGCATCCCAGTTACCGGCTGCTGGACGACGATGCACCGCTGCATCTCTCCCGATCGCTCGATCCAGTCTATCCGGCGCTGGAAGGCATCGGCCCGATGTCGTTGGGCAAGCTCATCGCCGCCGCGCTGGATCGCCTGCCGCACGAGGATGCGCTCGATCTGTTGCCGCAGGCATGGCGGGAGGAACTCGCCCTGCCCTCGTTCCGCGATTCGCTGCTGCTGGTGCATCGCCCACCGCCGGGCATCGACCTGGCCGCGCTGGCGCAGCGCCGCCATCCGGCGCAGTTGCGGCTGGCACTGGAAGAATTGCTCGCGCACCAGTTGAGCCTGCGCCGCCAGCGGATGATGGCCAAGCGCCTGCCCGCCTTGCCGCTGCGCCCACGAGGCGCGCTGGCGAGGAAACTGCTGGCGGCCTTGCCGTTCAAGCTCACCGCCGCGCAAAACCGCGTGCTGGATACCCTGCGCGCCGATCTTGCGCGCAGTGAGCCGATGCTGCGGCTGGTGCAGGGCGACGTGGGTTCGGGCAAGACCATCGTCGCCGCGCTGGCGGCGCTGGCGGCCATCGAATCCGGCGCGCAGGCGGCATTGATGGCGCCGACCGAACTGCTGGCCGAACAGCACGCGCAGGCCTTCCGCCGCTGGTTGCAGCCGCTGGGCCTGGATCCGGTGTGGCTGGCCGGAAAAGTGAAAGGCAAGGCGCGGCAGGCGGCGCTTGAGGCCATCGCCAATGGCGCACCGCTGACCATCGGCACCCATGCGCTGGTGCAGGAGCCGGTGGCGTTCAAGCGTCTCGCGCTGGTGGTGATCGACGAACAGCACCGCTTTGGCGTGCAGCAGCGGCTGGCGCTGCGCGTCAAGGGCCACGGCGGCGAGCGCGTGCCGCACCAGCTCGTGATGACGGCCACGCCGATTCCTCGCACGCTGGCGATGACGGCCTATGCCGATCTGGATATTTCGGCCATCGACGAACTGCCGCCGGGCCGCACGCCGGTGCGTACCGTCGCCATCGACGACCGCCGCCGCGATGAAATCATCGAGCGCATCCGCGCCGCGTGCTCGCAGGGGCGGCAGGCGTACTGGGTCTGCACCCTGATCGAGGAAAACGACGAACCGCCGCCGCCGGGGGCGATGAAGATCGAAGCCACGGCCGCGCAGACCACCTTCGAGAAACTTTCCGCGCAGTTGCCGGAACTGCGCGTGGGCCTGATCCACGGCCGCATGAAGCCCGCCGAGAAACAGGGCACGATGGCCGCGTTCAAGGCCGGCGAGATCGACCTTCTGGTCGCCACCACCGTGATCGAAGTGGGCGTGGATGTGCCCAACGCCAGCCTGATGATCGTGGAA
>CAZHXV010000204.1:0-5370 GCA_964536455.1 uncultured Aquimonas sp. | reverse complement strand
GGCGAACGCGGCACCAGCGCGCGCGAATCGGTGAAGAATGGCAGGCCCGCGAACCAGGCTTCGCCGATCAGATAACAGGCCGGCACACGCTCGTCGATGCGGCGCTGGAACAACTCCAGCACCTTGGCTTTCTCATCCGCCGTGAGCCGCGCCTGCCCATAGACGGGGGCAAGGTCGTGCGGCAGGTGCAGGGCGTGCAGCGTGAGCTGCGTGGCCTCGTCCAGTGCGTTGTCGTAGCCGTGGCCGAAGGTCAGGCCCGCTTCGCCGAAGCGGCTGGCGCCGTAGCGGATGAAGTCGATGATCGTGGCGAGTTCGGCGGTCATTGCGCTGGGCTTGGCGAGGAGCGCCGCAGTATAGCCCGCCGTCTGCTGCGCCGCGTCACGCCGCTATACTTCTGCCGATGACTCCCGACATTTCTCCTCCCAGGCCGCCCCGCAAAGGCACCTTGCCGATGGGGCTGGTGCTGATCGCTGCCCTGGCCGCAGGTCTTGGCCTGTGGGCCGCGCAGCATGCGTTCGCGCCCGCGCCGGCCATTCCGACCACACAGACCGTGCGCATGTTGAACGCGCCGCGCGTCCTGCCGCCGTTCGCGCTGGCATCGCCCGAAGGCGAGATCGATGCGGGCGCGCTGCATGGCCGCTGGACGCTGGTGTTCCTCGGCTTCACCCACTGCCCGGACATCTGCCCGACGACCCTGGCCGAGCTGGCGAAGGCGGAAAAGCTCTGGGCGGCACAACTGCCCGCCGGAAAGCGCCCGCGCATTTTGTTCGTTTCGGTCGATCCGGAACGCGACACCCCGGAAACCACCGCCAAGTACGCGCGTTATTTCAGTGCGGAGGCCATCGGTGCAACCGGCGATATCGATGCACTGGGCAAGTTCGCCAGCTCGCTCAACATGGTGTTCGCCAAGTCGAAGGTGGAAGAGGACGGCAGTTACAGCGTCGATCACACCAGCTGGGTGGCGTTGCTCGACCCGCAAGCGCGGCTGGCGGGCTTCATCCGGCCGCCACTGGATCCGGTACGGATCGCCGCCGATCTGCACCTGCTGGCGGAAACGGACTGATGTCCGCATCCAGCCTGCTGCAAAGCGCCTTGCCGCATCGCTTCCTCTCCAGGCTGGCGTATTTCGCTGCGCGCAACCGCGTGAAGCCCTGGAAGAACCTGCTGATCCGCCAGGTGCTCGCGCATTTCGACGTAGCGATGGACGAAGCGCAGCAAACCGACCCCTACGCCTACGAAAGTTTCAACGCCTTCTTCACCCGCGCGCTGAAGCCTGACGCGCGCAGCGCGGATGCCGATCCGGCCACGCTACTGATGCCTTCCGATGGCCGCATCAGCCAGGCCGGGACGATCACGGGTGGCCGCATCGTGCAGGCCAAGGGCCGCGATTACAGCGCCGCCGAATTGCTGGGCGATGAAACCGCCGCCCTGCCCTTCGCCGATGGTGCGTTCCTCAATGTCTATCTGGCCCCGCGCGACTACCACCGCGTCCACATGCCGTGGACGGGGACGCTGCGCGAAACCCTGCACGTTCCCGGCCGCCTGTTCAGCGTCTCGCCCGCCACCGCGCAGGCAGTACCGCGCCTGTTCGCGCGCAACGAGCGCCTGGTTTGCCATTTCGACTGCGACTTCGGCCCGATGGCCGTGGTGATGGTCGGTGCGATGCTGGTTTCCGGTGTGGAAACGGTGTGGAACGGCGTCAACATCCCGAAGTACGCGCATCGCTCGCTGCACCGGGATTTCCGTGGGCAAGGCATCGTGCTGGAACGCTTCGCCGAAATGGCGCGCTTCAACTACGGCTCCACCGTGATCGTGCTGCTGCCGCGCGATACCGCCCGGCTCGATACCGATCTGGAGGCCGGGCGTGCGGTGAAAGTCGGCGAACGTTTCGCAAGGCGAAGCGAATAGGCGCGCCCGCAGGTTCGCCAGGACAGGGGCACGCAAGCGCCCACCGGCGAATCGACACAGATGGCGGGCTCGTTCGGCCCCACCCACAAAAACGCCCGCGCTGGTTTCCCGGCGCGGGCGCTGTTGGTTGCAGCCTGGGTTCCGATCAGAGCCGCGATTCCACCACCTCGATCGTCGCTTCCTTGCGCAGCGCCTTGATGAACTCCTGCGACTCGAAGTTGCCGAACGCCTGGCCGAGCTGCGTGCCCAGCATTTCGCGCTGCGCCGCATCGACCTTGGACGGGTCGCCGTCCACCACGCCGGTCAGCGCGATCAGCACATGGCTGCCGGCGGAAAGATCGCCGCTGCCGATGGTGGCCGCGCCTTCCGCCGGGCGCGCCAGCTTGAATGCGGCCGCAATGATGGCCGGCAACACCGTCGCGCCGTTGCGGCCCACGCCTTCGGCATCCTTGTATTCGAGCTCGCGTCCTTCGGCGAACTTCTTGAGCGCCTCGAGCGAATCCACCTGCGCCAGCGCGGCAGCCAGCTCCGCCTTACCCTTTTCCTCGCGCAACTGCGCCCTCACGGCGGCCTCGACCTGCGGGCGCACTTGTTCCAGCGGACGCACTTCAGCGGGGGTGTGCTCGGCAAGCCGAACCACGACCGCATGCCCCGGCGTCATTTCGATCAGGTCGCTGGCCAGGCTTTCGGTCAGTACGGCTTCGGAGAACGCCGCCTTGAGCACATCCGGATTGGCCGCGATGCCGGGGCCGCCACCGCGACCGAACACCGGCGTACGCTGGATCGTGAGCCCCAGTTCGTTCGCCGCGGTTTCCAGCGTCGAAGGGTCGCGATAGATGGCGTCGATGAGCTTGCCGGAAAGATCGCTGAACTGGCGCTCGCGCTCGCTTTCCATGGATTCGGCGGCCAATTCCTCGCGGGCCTCCTCGAAGGTCTTGCCGTGCTCGGCGCGAATTTCGCGCAGCCAGATCACGTGCCAGCCTTCGCTGCTCTTGACCGGCTCGCTCACGCCTGGCTGCATCCCGAACAGGGCTTCCTCGAAGGCAGGGTTCGTAATGCCTTTCTCGATCCAGCCCAGATCGCCGCCGCCAGCCTTGGAGCCTGCATCATCGGATTCGGCCTTGGCCATGGAGGCGAAATCCACGCCCGCCTCATGCGCCTTCGCGGCAAGTTTCTGCGCCTTTTCGAGCGCGGCGGACTGGGCCCTGGCATCGGCGTTGGCGGGCACGGAAACCAGAATGTGGGAGGCCAGGCGCTGCTCGGCTTCGACGAAGCGCGCCTTCTGATCCTCGTAGCGGGCGCGCAGCTCCGCGTCGTCCGGGTCGCCTGAAACCTCCAGCTTGGAGGCGTCCAGTTCCAGATACTCCAGCACCACGGTTTCGGCACTGGTGTAGTCGGAGGAATGGCTGTCGTAGTAGGCCTGTACGGCCTCGTCGGACATGTTGCCGACACTCGCTTCGCCCGGCGCGGGCAGTACCACGTAGCCGAAGCTGCGGGTCTGGTCGCGCAGCGCAAGATAGCGGTCGACGTAGGCCGGCGTCACAAAGCCGCTGCCCCCGACCTGCTGCGGCAGCATGCGCACCAGCATGTCCTCGACCATGCGCTGCTCGAACATGCGCGGCGTCATCTGCGCGTTGGCAAGCACGGCACGGTACTGGCCGGGATCGAAACCGCCATCGACCTGGAACGCGCCGAAGGCCATGATTTCCTTCTGCAGCTGCTCGGCGGTGACGACGATGCCGTATTTCGCCGCCGCCTGCTTCAGCACTTCACGATCGATCAGGCCATCCAGCACCTGGCGCTTGGTTTCGGGCGTATCGAATTGCGCCGCATCGTAGCGTTCGCCGAGCATCTGGCGCATCTGCTGGCGATGATCGTCGAAGCTGCGACGGAACATGTCCTGTTCGATCGTGGTGTCGTTGACCTTCGCGACGTAAGTGGCGACTTGCTGGGTGAAGTAATTTTCGATGCCGACGAAGGCGAAGGGCACAATCAGGATCGCCAGAACCGCTACCGCGACCCAGCCGCTCATCTTTTCGCGAAGTATCTGCAACATGGATGGGAATCTTCAGAACCGATGGAGGAACACCGCAGTCGGACAGGGCGGCGGCCAGAAAAAAAGAGGGCGCCTGAATCCAGGCGCCCTCTGCGTAGGTGGCGGAGTGGACGGGACTCGAACCCGCGACCTCCGGCGTGACAGGCCAGCATTCTAACCGTCTGAACTACCACTCCGCACTTTGACGCTGCATGGTGCTCTTGGTGGGTGCTGAGGGTTTCGAACCCCCGACCCTCGCCTTGTAAGGGCGACGCTCTACCGCTGAGCTAAGCACCCTGCGTATGAGCCGCTCAGTTTACAGCATCCTTGAGCGCTTTGCCAGCCTTGAAGGAAGGATTCTTCGAGGCCTTGATCTTGATGGTGTCGCCGGTGCGCGGGTTGCGGCCAGTGCGGGCGGCGCGCTTGCGCACTTCGAAGGTGCCGAAGCCAACCAACGAAACGGAATCGCCCTTCTTCAGTGCCTTCTTGATGACTTCGATAACGGCGTCGATGGCGCGGCCGGCGTCGGCCTTGGACAGTTCAGCGGCGTCGGCAACCGCGCCAGTGAGATCGGCTTTGTTCATTGCTGTTGTCACTCCCAGAATCGCGGACTGTTGAGCCCGCTAGTGTAGTTCACGAGAAAACCTGTGTCACCGTGTTCCCGGTATTGCAGGTCTGGTTGTATCGAGCCGCGCAAGCTGTGCGGTCGTCTCGATCACGGCGATTTATACCAGCGCCCCCAAGGCCGCGCAACTTGGTTTTTCCTTATTTCATGCGGTTTTCAGCCGCATCCCGGATTATGCCCGACAAGCGCATGAAGTGCCCCGCCAGTCAAGTGCGGAACCCATCCTTTCAATGCGCCCGGATCTGCGGCACCTCGGCGGCCTCGCCACCGTGGGATAGTTCGATCGGCGCCACGGCATCCTGCCCGGGCTTCGGACGCAACGGTTCCATCAGGGCCAGATCCAGCACTTCGTCGATCCAGCGCACCGGGACGATCTTCAACCCCTGGGAGACGCTCTTCGGAATATCGGCCAAGTCCTTCTTGTTCTCTTCGGGTATCAACACGGTGCGAATACCGCCGCGCAGCGCCGCCAGCAATTTTTCCTTGAGCCCACCGATCGGCAGCACGCGGCCGCGCAGCGTGATTTCCCCGGTCATCGCCACATCCGCCTTCACGGGAATGCGGGTCAGGGCCGACACCAGCGCCGTGCACATCGCGATGCCGGCGCTGGGGCCATCCTTGGGCGTTGCGCCTTCCGGCACATGGACGTGGATGTCGTGGCGCTGATGGAACTCAGGATCCAGCCCGAACCTTTGCGCGCGCGAACGCACCACGCTCATCGCGGCCTTGACCGATTCCTGCATCACGTCGCCCAACTGGCCGGTGTGCTGGAGGTTGCCCTTGCCGGGCATCAGCGTGGCCT
>CAZHXV010000203.1:0-5400 GCA_964536455.1 uncultured Aquimonas sp. | reverse complement strand
CACAGAGGATGTCGCCGGGGTGGCCCTCGCCGGGCGCGCGCCAGAAGTGGTTGAAGCCCACGTCGTACAGCGTGGCGGAACTGGCGAAGCTGGCGATGTGGCCGCCCAGGTCGCCGGGCTTGCGGTTGGCGCGCACCACCATCGCCATCGCGTTCCAGCGCAGGATGGAACGGATGCGCCATTCCATTGCGCCATCGCCGGGGCTCTTGGCCTCGCGCCAGGGCGGGATGGTGTTGATGTAATCGGTGGTCGGGGAGAACGGCAGGTGCGCACCGGCGCGGCGCGCCATGGCGGCCATCTGTTCCAGCAGGAAGTGGCCGCGCTCGGGGCCGTCGCTGCGCAGCACCGCGCGCATCGCATCCATCCATTCGCGGGATTCGATGGGATCGATGTCCTGGTTCAGCACGTCTTGCAGCAGCGCGTTCATGGGGTTCTCCGGACGGAAAGGCATCAAACCCGGGATTCTAGCAGTGCGCCTCCCCCGACTTTTTTGCGGGCGCGTCATGGCTTGCGGGGGAACCATCGCCTGGGGGCCTTGTCGATTGCGTCCATGATCTCCTCCGCTTTCGATCCCTGGCGCGGGCAACGCCGGCTGGAATGGCGCAACCGCCTCGCGCGCTGGCGGCATTCGCCGGGCGAAAGCGCGTTCCATGCGTTCGCTTGGCTGGTGCTGGCGGCATTGCTGGCATGGCTTGCGGTATCCGCGTGGCGGCGGCGGGAGATGGCGGAACTTCTCGGCGCGGCATTGATGCGCTGGCCCTGGGCCACGCTGGCCATCGCGTTGGCCGCGATGGTGGCGGCGCAATCGCGGCGCCTTCGTGCACTGCGCGACGTGGCCGCGCACGGCTGGCTGGGCGCGCAGCCGGTGGCTGGGAGTGTACTCAGGCGACGGCGGTTTCGCGCGCTCGGCGCAGGTTGCGTCGTGCAGTGCCTGGCCGCTGCCGTGCTGCTGGCGTGGTTGCGGATGGCGGCGATGGCTTGGCTTTCGGTAGCGCTGGCCAGTCTCGTGGCGGCGGCGCTGGCCGCAGGGCTGGACGCGAGGCGGCCGGCACAGGGCGTTGGCGGGAACAGGCGGGAATCCGTGCTGCGTTCGCGCCTGGCGGATGCCGGCGCGGGCAGCCTGTGGCGCTGGCAGAAGATCGAAGCGGCGTTGGCGCTGCATGGCCGCGGGTTGGCGCCGGGATTGATCGTGCTGCTGCTGATTCCTGCCGATACCGGGGTTTTCGCCGTTGCCGCCAGCCTCGTCGTGGCACTGGCGCTGGCCGCCACAGCAACAGCCTGGGCACGGATGCTTGCGGTGTTTCCTGCGGCGCAACGCTGGCTTGGTGCGCAGCCGATGCACTGGCGCGATCTGATGCGCGACGGATTGCCTCTGCCGCTGATGTTGCTTGTGGTTGCCTGCATCGCGGCGGGCGGGTTGCTGTGGGTGCTCGGGATGCGGCCATGGGCTTGCGCGGCCTTCGCCGGGCTGCTGTTGGCCTGCGGCACGCTGCATCTGCTGGCGAGCCTGGCCGAGCGCGCCCGGCCTTCGCGCATCGCGCTCACAGCCACGCTGCATCTGGTGCTGCTGCTTTGCATCGTGCAATCGCTGCCGCCGGCGGCGCCGATCTTCTGGTTGATTCAAGCGGCCTGGCTGCTGCGCCGATCCAGGGAGCCCATGCGATGACCGCGCGATTGCGCCTTTCCGGCCTGCGCCTTTCCTATGGCGAACGCGAAATCCTGCGCGGCATCGATCTGGAGCTTCATCCGGGCGAACTCACCGGCCTGATCGGCCCGAACGGCTCGGGCAAGAGCAGCCTGATGCGCGCCTGCGCGGGGCTTTTGGACGCCGTGGGCGAATTGCGCATCGAGGGCTTGGATCCGCGCCGCGAGCCGATGGCCGCGCGGCGCGCGTTCGGCTACGCGATCGAACCGGAACGGTTGCCCGCCAGGCTGCACGGACGCCAGTGCATCGAACTGGTTGCGCGCACCCGCCACCTGGATGCCGATGCGGTGGCGCGTTCCATCGAACTGGCGCAACGCCTGGGCCTTGGGCCGTGGCTGGAACGGGAAACTTGCGATTATTCGCTGGGCACGCGCCAGAAACTGGCCATCGTGCTGGCGCTGATCGGGCAGCCGCCGTTGCTGCTGCTGGACGAAGTACTCAACGGCCTGGATCCGCTGTCCGCCTTCGCGCTGAAGGAAGAACTGCGCCGCCGCGCCGATGCCGGCGCGAGCGTGCTGCTGGCCACGCACGGGCTGGAAGTGGCCGAACGCTTCCTCGACCGCGCCGTGCTGCTGCTCGATGGCCGCATCGCGGCGGATTGGAACCGGGAAGAACTGGGGCGGCTGCGCGAAGAGGGTGGCGGGCTGGAAGCGGCGGTGGTGGCAAGGCTGCGCGAATCGCAGCGGGATGCCGTGGGGTTGTCGTAGAGCCGAGCTTGCTCGGCTTGGGGCGGCGGCAAGGCTTCATGCCGAGCAAGCCCGGCACTACGGAAGCTGTAGGACCAAGGCTTGCGTCGCCTCAGCCGCGATCGAACACCAGTTCCACCGCGCCAAAGCGCAGCCGGTCGCCAAGTTGCAGCACCACGCTTTCGCCGGGGTTGAGGCGGCGGTTGTTGACCCAGGTGCCATTGGCCACGCGCGGTTCCTCGCGCAAGGTGACGCCGGTGTTGCCGTACCAGAGCCGCGCATGGCGGCGGCTCAAGCCGCGCGCCATGTCCAGCGGGGAAAGATCGATATCCGGCGCGGTACCGGTGGTCGGGTCGGGGCGGCCGATCAACAGGTGACCGCGTTCCAGCGGCAGCGGGATGTCCAGGCTGGCGTGGCGGAACTGGTAGTGGCTGCCGGAGGTTTCCGCCGCGCTGCGCAGCGCGGGCAGGATATCCAGCGGCACGCGCATCGGGGGCAGCGTGTTGGAGGAATCGTGCGAGAGGCGGGACGCGGTACCCACGGCATGGCGCAGCGCGGCCAGGTGCAGGGCCAGGCTGCGTGCGAGCGCCGCCGCCAGCGCGGCATCCGAAGCCAGCGTCTTGTCCAGGTAGGCGCGGGGAAACTTCGCCAGCCTTACCGCCGTCACCGCCACGGCGCGCACGTTCGGCAGGCTGCCGGGAGCCAGGGCCGATTCGCCGAAAAAATCGCCCGGCCCGGCGGTGATGGCGTGCATCAGCCCGGCCTGTTCGATGCGCACCATGCCCGATTCCACGCGATACACCGCATCGGTGGGCTGGTGGAAGTCGATGACGACGCGGCCAGCGTCCAGTTCGACCAATTCGGCGTGGGAGGGTGAATCGGGCATGCGATGAAGATGATCTCGCAGGTGGGGCTTGCTGCGCTGATGGAGGATTATGCCGAGCCGCTTTGGCGCATCGCAATGCGACCCAAGCGGTTTGCCCCGTTCAGCCCGGCGTCTGCGGTTTCTTCGCCGGGCGCTGCCAGCCTTCCAGCGTGTGCTGGCGCGCGCGCGCCAGGGTGAGTTTTTCCGCCGGCGCATCGCGCGTGACGACCGAGCCTGCCGCGACGGTGGCGTTCTTCCCCACCGTCACCGGGGCGACCAGCGAACTGTTGGAGCCGATGAAGGCGCCGTCCTCGATCTGCGTGATGGATTTGTTCGCGCCGTCGTAGTTGCAGGTGATGGTGCCGGCGCCGACGTTGACGCCCGCGCCGATGCGCGCATCGCCCAGATAGCTCAGGTGGTTGGCCTTGCTGCCTTCGGCGATGACGGCGTTCTTGGTTTCCACGAAGTTGCCGATGTGCACGCCATCGGCCAGCACGGTGCCGGGCCGCAGCCGCGCGAACGGGCCGATCAGGCACGCGCCTTGCGTTCTTGCGCCTTCCAGGTCGCAGTGCGCGCGCACCAGCGTGCCTGCTGCCAGTTCCACGTCGCGCAGGCGGGTGAAGGGGCCGATGCGCACGCCGTCGCCAAGCACCACGCGCCCTTCCAGGATCACATCCGCATCCAGTTCCACATCGCGCCCGGCGATCACTTCTCCGCGCACGTCCACGCGCGCCGGATCGGCCACGCGCACGCCCTGCGCGCACAGCGCCATCACCGCGCGGCGCTGGAAGGCGCGCTCCAGTTGCGCCAGTTGCCAGGCATCGTTCGCCCCTTCCACTTCGATGGCGTCGGCGCAGTGCACCGCTGCGGCGGGCGCGCCTTCGCGCGCGGCCTGGGAAAACACGTCGGTGAGGTAGTACTCGCACTGGCTGTTCTCGCAGCGCAGGTTCGCCAGCCAGCCGCGCAGCGATGCGGCATCGGCGGCGAGGATGCCGGTGTTGACGATGCGGATGGCGCGCTGCGCCGGGCCGGCATCCTTGTGTTCGACGATCGCCGCCACGCGGCCATCGGCATCGAGCACGATGCGGCCATAACCGGCGGCATCGGCCGGTTCCGCCACCAGCACCGCCAGCCGCGCATCGGCTTCAACCACATTGCGCAGGGTACCGGCGCGGATCAGCGGCACGTCGCCATACAGCACCAGCACCCGCGCGCCATCGGGGACGCCCGGCATCGCCTGCTGCACCGCATGGCCCGTGCCCAGCCGCTGCGCCTGTTCCACCCACGCCACATCGGCTTCCCCCGGGAAAGCCGCGCGCACCGCATCGCCACCGTGGCCGTACACGACATGGATCGCCGCCGGATCCAGCGCCTTCGCCGTCCGGAGCACATGCGCCAGCAGCGGGCGGCCCGCCAGCGGCATCAGTACCTTGGGCAATTCCGAACGCATCCGCGTGCCCGCACCGGCGGCGAGGATCACGATATGCAGCGGGGAAGGAGGTGCGCTCATCGCGGAATCCGGGGTGAAGAAGGAAGATCTGGCATTATCCGGCACGGCATGGCGCACGGGGCTGGAACAACTGAACCAAGCCAGCGCCCGGACGCGCGATGGCGCATTCCAAACCGCGCCCGGCGGCAGGCCGCCTCACTTCAACCGCCGCTCGAACAGCTTGAACACGCGCCGGTACTCGTCGAGCCAGGCATCGGGCTGGACGAAACCGTGCCGCTCCAGCGGATAGCTGGCCAGTTCCCAGTTTTCCTTCTTCAGCTCGATCAGCCGCTGCGAAAGCCGCACCGAATCCTGATAGAACACGTTGTCGTCCATCATGCCGTGCGCGATCAGGAGATCGCCCTTCAGCCCATCGGCGAAGAAGATCGGCGAACTGCGGCGGTATGCCGCAGCGTCGATGTCCGGCGTGTTGAGGATGTTGGCGGTGTAGCCGTGGTTGTACTGCGTCCAGTCCGTCACCGGGCGCAGCGCGGCGCCGGCGTGGAATACATCGGGCGCCTTGAACATCGCCATCAGCGTCATGAAGCCGCCGTAGGAGCCGCCGTACAGGCCCACGTTTTCCGCATCACCCTGATGGTGTTCCACCAGCCAGTTCACGCCATCGATCAGGTCGCGCAGTTCCGGCTCGCCCATG
>CAZHXV010000202.1:0-5430 GCA_964536455.1 uncultured Aquimonas sp. | reverse complement strand
CTCCGTGTGCACATCAGTGCAACGGCAGCCGACTGCTTCTACCCTTGGTACGATGCCGTAACTGCCTGTCTATTCGCGCGGCACGCCCTGCACCGCGACCATGCTGGCGTTCTGCTGCCCAGCCAGATCGACCATCTGTTTCAGCTCATGCTCTTTCCTCGGTGGAACCGGTCAGCCGGCGCGGTGGATGGGCGAAACCGCCGCATCGCGCGAGGCGCCGCTGCTGTATTCGGGCACGAGCTGGCGCAGGAACTGCTCCAGCGCGGGCTCGTCGTAGCGCAGCACGGCCTGGCGCGCGCCATGCAGCGCCTGCTCCAGCGAGGCGCGCGGCAGTTCGCGCGGTTGCGCCAGCACGATCTTCGCGTGGCTGGTGGGCTGATAGCTTTCCTGTTCGTGGAACAGTTCCTCGAACAGTTTTTCGCCGGGGCGAAGGCCGGTATAGACGATGGGGATGTCCCTGTCCGGCTGCTTGCCTGCGAGCCGGATCATCTGCTCGGCCAGATAACGGATGCGCACCGGCTCGCCCATGTCCAGCGCGAAGATTTCCCCGCCCTGCCCCAGCGCCGCGGCTTGCAAGATCAACTGGCAGGCCTCTGGAATGGTCATGAAATAGCGCGTGATTTCCGGGTGAGTCACCGTCACCGGGCCGCCGCGCTGGATCTGTTCGCGGAACAGCGGCACCACGCTGCCGGCCGAATCCAGCACGTTGCCGAAGCGCACCGTGATGAAGCGCGTGGAACTGTCGCGCGCCAGCGACTGGCACAGCATCTCGGCGATGCGCTTGGTCGCGCCCATCACATTGGTGGGGTTCACCGCCTTGTCGGAGGAAATCAGCACGAAGGTTTCAACGCCGTGCCGGATCGCCGCCAGCGCCACCGTCTGGGTGGACAGCACGTTGTTGCGCACCGCCTCGCGCCACTGGCGTTCCAGCATCGGCACATGCTTGTAGGCGGCGGCGTGGAATACCGATTGCGGGCCGCCCTGGGCGATGGCGTGTTCGATCGCGGCCGCATCGCCGCAATCGCCCAGCACCGCGCGGAAGATCAGGTCGGGAAATTCGGCGCGCAGTTCCTGTTCGATGCGATACAGGTTGTATTCGCAGGAATCCAGCACGCACAGCGATTCCACGCCCAGCCGCGCGACCTGGCGGCACAGTTCCGAACCGATGGAGCCGCCACCGCCGGTGACCAGCACCTTGCGGCCCGTCAGGCCGGTGCGGATCGCCGTCCAGTCCAGCGCCACCGGAGCGCGGCCGAGCAGATCCTCGATCGCCACTTCCTTCAACTGGTTGAAGCTGGAACGGCCTTCCACCACGTCCTGCAGGCGCGGCACGGTCTGGAACGGTAGCCCGGCGGCCTCGCACAGTTCCACCACGCGCTGCATCTGCTGGTTGCTGATGGACGGCATGGCGATCAGCAGCATGTCCGCCGCGACTTCGCGCGCCAGTTCGGCCATGTTGTCCAGCGTGCCGAGCACCGGCACGCCATGCACTTTCGCGCCGCGCAACTGACGCTTGTCGTCGAGGAAACCGACCGGCAGGAAACGGTTTTCGCGCTTGAGTTCGCGCACCAGCGATTCGCCCGCACGGCCCGCGCCGAGCACCAGCACGCGACGCGCCGGCCCCGCGCCGCCGTAGCGGTTGTCCTTCCAGTGCCGATAGACCATGCGCGGCACGCCGAGGAACACCAGCAAGGTCAACGGATAGATCAGCAACACCGAGCGCGGCACGCCTTCGAGCCGGTTGAACAGGAACAGGCACAGCGCGATGGCAAGCGAGCCGAAGACCCCGGCGCGGGCGATGTTCCACAGATCCTGGAAGCTGGCGAAACGCCACAGGCCGCGGTACAGGCCCGTCCACCAGAGCACCAGCGCCTGCGCGCCCAGTACGACCGGAATCTCCGGTGCGAACGGCGAGACATCCGGCGCATTGGGCACCAGCGCGAAACGCATTTCGTTGGTTGCGTACCACGCCAGCCATACCATCACCAGGTCGTGCACGACCACGGCCAGGCGCGGGTGGATGGAGCCGATGAAGGATTGGAAGCGCATGGATGGATTCTAGCCGCTGCGGATGCGCCGAAGCAGGGCGCGTTTGGTCGCGAACCAGACCGTTGCGCCCGCGGCGAGTTCCAGCAGCGCGATCCACGGCGCGGCGCGCGGCCAATGCGCGATGGCGGCAAGGCATGGCGCGGTGACGAGGACTCCCCACGCCAGATACAGCATCGCGACTTTCGCGTGGCTGTTTCCGGCGCGGATCAGCCATTGGTAGAGGTGTTCGCGGTGCGGCTTCGTCCAGCGCCTTTGGTTGAGGATGCGGGAGGCCAGCGTCAGGCTGGCGTCGGTCAGCAGCGCCGAAGGAATCAGCAGCATCGCCCATAACGAGGAGGGATTCCTGGCCACCATGACCAGCAACAACGCGCCGCAGGCAAAACCCAGACCGCCGCTGCCGACGTCGCCCATGAAGATGCGTGCTCTGGGGAAGTTGAAGGGAAGGAAGCCCAGGCACGCGCCCAGCACAGCCAATGCCAGAAACGGCCATGGGTTATCTGTATCAGTGAAAATGCCATCGAGCGCAAACCACAGCACGATGGCTAGGGCGACGAAAGCGCTCTGGATCGTCACCAGACCATTACTGCCGTCCATGAAGTTCCAGAAGTTCACGCAGACGGTGAGCCATAGCACCGCCACCAATACCAACACGAATCCGAGTGAGCCTTGAGGCCATTTCGCCGTTTCACGCGACAACCATGCCGCGAAGGCGAGCGATGCAAGCAAGTGAACTACGAAGCGCACACGCGCTGACAGCGGACGATGATCATCGATCCAACCAATGCCGGCGACTGCCGTCAAGGCAAGCGCGAAAACCGGCAATGCGGCCCAACCCTCCAGCATCCAAAGCGACAATGCCCCTATGATTATCGTCAGCACGATCGCGATACCGCCACCGCGCGGGGTAGCCCGCGAATGGCTGCGGCGCCGGTCGGGCTGATCCAGCATCCGTTGGCGCAGCGCATAGTGCAGTGCGAGCCACGTTAAACCTGCCGTGAGCCCCACCAGTGCCAATACAACTATGGCGAGAAACAGAACCATCAACACGGGGAAAGTCGGATCCGCCACCGCATCACTCGCCAATCGCATCATGCACGGGCCGGATCGTGCCCCAGTTCTTGCAGCTCGGGCACTGCCAGTGGTGCGAACGGGCGCCGAAGCCGCAGCGGTTGCAGCGGTAGGCGGTGGCGCTGGCGACCAGTTGCAGATCGAGCTCGCGCACCACTTCCAGCGTATCGCGCGTGCTGCCTTGCGTCGCAGGCAGGGAAAGGTCGATCAGTGCGCTCTGGCCGCGTACCGAGGGGCGGCGGCGCAGTTGCCGGATCAGGAAATCGCGCGCTGCTTCCGCGCCTTCGTCCTCGCCGATCATCTTCGCCAGCACCAGCACCGGCGAGACGCCCGGATAGCGCTCGATCATCTCCGCCAGGAAGGCCCGCGCGCGTGGCCGGGCATCGAGGCGGGCATAGCCTTGCAGCAGCAGTTCCAACACTTCCGGCAACGCTTCCACGTCGTAGCGCGCCACGCGCTCGAAGGCGGCGAGCGCATCTTCCTGATGATCCTGCGCCAGCGCCATGCGGCCTTCGAGAATGCCGGCGCGCACGCTGTAGGCGTCGGCCTGGCGCGCGGCGTGCAGATGCCTGCGCGCGGCTTCCGCATCCTGCTTCGCCCGCGCCTGCTCGGCCAGCTCGCAATGGAACTGCGCCAGCACCTTGCCCATCGGCTCGCCGGTGGCCGCCTCGTAGCGCTGCGCGTGCTCGATGGCCTTGGGCCAGTCGCGTTCCTGCTGCGAAATCGAGATCAGGTGGCGCAGCGCACGCGCGGCGACCCCCTCCACTTCGATGAGATCGGAGAACAGCTCTTCGGCGCGATCCAGCAGGCCGGCGCGCATGAAATCCTCGCCCAGCTCGAACACCGCCTGGGTGCGCTGTTCCTGCGAAAGACGCGGGCGCTCGACCAGGTTCTGGTGCACGCGGATGGCGCGATCCACCTCGCCACGGCGGCGGAACAGGTTGCCGAGCGCGAAGTGGGTTTCCACCGTGTCCTTGTCGATTTCCGCGATTTGCAGGAACACCTCGATGGCCTTGTCCGGCTGCTCGTTGAGCAGGAAATTCAGGCCCTTGAAGTAGGTGGAGGAAAGCTTGTTGACGCGCTGCCCGCCGCGTTTTTCCCCGCCACGGCGACCGATCAGCCAGCCGGAAAAGGCCGCCACCGGCAGCAGCAGGAACAGCCAGAGCCAACCATTCATGGTGGCGGCAGGTTCCCGCTGACGGGCATCGCATCCACGCTGGGATCAACGGAGGTCGCCGCCCCGGCAAGCTGGCGGCGCAAGGCGGAAATGCGGCGGCGCTGCGGGAAGATCACGCCGATCCACAGCAGGAATCCGGCGGCGAACGCACCGAAGAACGCGAACCACAACAAGGCCACGCCCAGCGGCAACGCGATTTTGCGATAGTGGAAATCCAGTTCGACTTCATGCCCGTTGAGCGCACCGAAGACGATCCCAAGCACGACGGCAAGGAGAGCCAGCAGGAAAAAAACCGGACGCATGGGCGAACGCCGTCGAATGTGCCAACGCGGAGTTTAGCCCGTAGCCCGGGCAAGCGCAGCGCACCGGGAATTGGCTCGGCTCGACTGCGATGAATGCCCCGGCGCGCTGCGCCTGCCCGGGGAACCCGGGAATCAGTCCGCGTCGTCTTCATCGGCCAGCGGCGTCACGCCGTTGACCTGTTCGCGCAGTTCCTTGCCCGGCTTGAAATGCGGGACGTGCTTGCCCGGCAACGCGACGGATTCGCCGGTCTTAGGGTTGCGGCCGATGCGCGGCGGGCGGTAATGCAGCGAGAAGCTGCCGAAGCCGCGAATCTCGATGCGTTCGCCGCTGGAAAGCGCACCGCTCATCTGTTCCAGGATGGTCTTGACGGCCAGATCGACGTCGTCCGGCTTCAGATGCACCTGCCGTGCCGCGAGGGCTTCGATCAGTTCGGATTTGGTCATGACGTCGTCCGGAATGAGGGCAGGAAAAACAGATACGGAAGCATCGGGAAGGTGCGGGATCGCCCCGCACCTCCCGATTCGGGGCTGGCTTACTCGGACTTGCCGCCGAGCTGTTCGCGCAGCAGCGCGCCAAGCTTGGTGGTGCCGCCCGAAGCGCTCTGGTACTCGGCCAGGGTTTCCGCCAGTTCGGCGTCGTCCTTGGCGCGGATCGAGAGCTGGAGGGTGCGGCCCTTGCGATCCAGGCCGATGTACTTGGCCTCGATCTTGTCGCCGACCTTCAGGTGCGTAGTGGCGTCTTCCACGCGCTCCTTGGCGATGTCCGACGCGCGCACGTAGCCTTCGATGCCGTCGGCCAGTTCGATGGTCGCGCCCTTGGCGTCCACTTCCTTG
>CAZHXV010000201.1:240-5469 GCA_964536455.1 uncultured Aquimonas sp. | reverse complement strand
CGTCTTCGCCGAACCCGAAGCCCGAATCCGCATCCAGCGGCGGCAGCGTCGCGGCGCGCTACGGCGTATACAGCGCCGGCGACGGCGAGCAGCGCCAGCTGACCGCGGATTCGGGCTTCGGGTTCGGCGAAGACGGCTTCATCCACCTGTTCGGCCAGGGCGGCCACCAGGATCAGACCGACCGCGCCCGGCCCTACCTTGGCGTGGTGACGCCGGCCTCCGCGCCGGCCGGCGTCGTGGTTCAGCGCCAGGGCGACCCGGACGTTGATCACGTTTCCGCCGGCTACAACGCCGAATTCGCGCTGGACGACATCTTCACGCTGTATTCCTACGCCCTGGCCGGCAAGCGCGAATCGCTTTCCAACGGCTTCTTCCGCCCGGCGGGCGATGCCCGCAACATCCCGGAAATCTATCCCGACGGATTCCTGCCGCAGATCTTCAACGTCTCGCGCGACACCAGCTTCCAGGTGGGCGCGCGCGCCGACGCCGGCAACGGCGCGAACCTGGATTTCAGCTACACCTACGGCCGCAACACGTTCTCCTACGACATCCTCAACACCCTCAACCGCAGCCTCGGCCCGACTTCGCCCACGCAGTTCTACGCCGGCGCGCTCGGGGTCAAGCAGCACGTGCTGAACCTGGGGTTGGCCAAACTCGTCGGCGCCGGCCTGGAATACCCGCTGACCTTCTCCGCCGGCGCGGAATTCCGCAAGGATGAATTCCAGCAGTTCGAGGGCGAGCCGCTCTCCTATGCGCTCGGCAGCTTCGCCAACCTGCCCGGGGCGCAGGTGTTCCCCGGCTTCAAGCCCAGCGACGGCGGCAAGTTCGACCGCAGCAACAGTTCGATTTATGCCGGCCTTGAAGGCGATCTCGGCGAGAAGTTCTCCTTCGGCCTGGCCGCGCGCTACGAGAACTACAGCGACTTCGGCAGCACCACCACCGGCAAGCTCACCGGGCGCTACGCCTTCTCCGACGCCGTGGCGCTGCGCGGCACCGTTTCCACCGGCTTCCACGCGCCCTCGCTGCAGCAGCAGTACTACCAGTCCACCGCCACCAATTTCATCGGCGGCATTCCCTACGACATCGTGACCTTCCGCGTGAACCACCCGGCCGCCATCGCGCTCGGTGCCGAGCCGCTCTCCGCTGAGGAATCCCTGAATTACAGCCTGGGCCTGGTGCTGCAACCGGCAGACGCGCTCTACATCACCATCGACGCCTACCAGATCAAGGTGGACGACCGCATCACGCTCTCCGAGAACCTCACCAGCACCGCGGTGCGCGATTACCTCAATGCACACGGCTTCCCCGGCGTCGGCGGCGGGCGCTACTTCACCAACGCCATCGACACCACGACCCAGGGCATCGACGTGGTGGGCACCTACACCTTCGGCTTGGCCGGCAGCGCGCTCGATCTCACCTTCGGCTTCAACTACAACAAGACCGACATCGACCGCATCGCCGAAAATCCGGCGGCGCTGGAAGCCATCGACCCCGCGGCGGTGCGCGTGGGCCGCACCGAGATCGGCCGCATCACCGATGGCGCGCCGAAGGACAAGGCCTTCATCAGCGGCGACTGGAAGATCGGCCCGTTCAGCGCCGCGGCCACCGTGACGCGCTGGGGCGAGTTCAGCGTATATCAGAACAACCCCGCGCTGGATCAGACCTTCGGCGCGGAATACACGCTGGATCTGGCCTTCACCTACGCCGTGGATCGCTGGAAATTCACCGTCGGCGGCGACAACGTGCTCAACGCCTACCCGGACGAAGTGCTCTACGACAACTCCACCAGCGGCCAGCTCGTCTATTCCGGCTCCTCACCATTCGGCTTCAACGGCGGATTCATCTATGCCACCGTGGGTTACGAATGGTGATGGAGCCATCGTGAGGTTCCAGGCATTTTCGTCCCACGCCAGGGGCGCGGAGCAATTCCCGCACCCCTGGCGTTTTTCAGGCCGGCAATGCACCGCGCATCACTTCGCCGCGCAGCTCTCCCTCAGGCCGAGTTTCCCGGCGATATCACGCCAATCGAACGCGGCCAGCGCCTGATCGTCGTGCACGGCGTAGAACACGCCAGCCGGGAAGGCGTTTGTCGGGGCCTGGTTCAGCCATACGCCGTCGGTATTCGCCGTCGTCCTGCCGGCGAAGGCGCCCAAGTGTTCAAGGCTTTCACGGTCGAATACGTGGAATACGGATTTGTCGGTGTACTGGTCGGTGGCGATCCAGTAGCCGCTGCCGTCCGGGCACTTCCACAGCGCGATGCCTTCGGCCTGGGCATGGAACAGTCCCGTGCCGACATCCTTGCCGGCGTAGCGCAAATCGGAAAGCCGGTAAGCCTTCAGGCGCGTGCCGCCCGTTTGCTCTTCCTCGGAAATCAACAGGCGATCGTGCGCCGCATCGCCCCAGAGCGATTCGGGAATCAGGATCGCGCCCTTGGCTTCGGTATCGCCGAAGGTGCCGAGCAGATTGGCCTGCAGCGCGCCATTTTCGATCTTCACCGCGTAACGCTTGAAGCGGCGGTTCAAGTCGGCCAGCGACGGCAGGATGTCTTCGCCTTCGGCGTCTTCGCCCGCCATGTAGGCATCGCTCACCAGCACCTCATAAGCTGCGCCCTGCTTGCGCAGCCACAGGCCGTAAGGCTGGATCAGATCGTCCGCGCCGAACACGCCGATGGGGGTCACGTCCGGCACGGTGAAGACCTGCACGCGATGGTTGTCGCGCTCGACCACGAACAAGAGATCGTCGGCGACGAACACGCCGTTCGGGCGGTCGAGCTGGCCCAGCCCCTTGCCCGGGCCGGCGGCCTGGCTCAACAACTCGCCGCTGTCGCCGTCGTAAACCAGCACCTTGTCGGTGGCCTTGGCGCTGGCGAAGACGTAGGTCTTGCCGTTGCGCGCGCGCCAGCTCGCGGGCGAATCGACGTTGTGGTCGGGCGTGGCCACGGAGACGAAGGCTTCCGGCACGAGCCCATACCTCACTCCGCTCTTGGCAGCGGTGATGTCCTCGCCCTGATCCGGCTCGGGCGCGTATTCGGAAGCGTCGGGGCGGTTCGCGGCATTGCCGGTTTTCTGCGGCGCGCCGGCACAGGCCGCCAGCAGTGCGAACGGCAGCAGCATCGCGAGAACTTTGTTGTGCGGATTCATCGTGTTGTCTCCTCAAAATCCGGGCCTGAAAGGGCCGGTGATCGGTGATTCGTGCGCGCGGCGAGCCGGCCTGCGACCTTCATGGGCACCAGGATTCCTTCGGCAGGGTTCGCCGCAGCGAAACTCCTGCCGCAGTTGAAACCGGCGTCGGGCGAGGTCATGCCGGAACGATCGCTCAGAATGCCCAGCGCATGACCAGCTGGAAGGCGCGACCGGCGGTTTCGTGCTCGTGTTCGTACTCGTCGTAGTCGCGGTCGATCTGGTCTTCCAGCGTGTCGAACTTGTCGTAGTACTCGTCCTTGGCCGCGTCGAGGATGTTGAGCGCGGTCAGGCGCACCGCCACCTTCTCGCCGAAGCGCTTTTCGACGAAGGCTTCCAGATCGTTGCCGTAGGTGGTGCGGCCTTCCTCGCCGAGCACCCGGGTGCGGTAGCCGCCCTGCTTGTGGAAGCTGACGCCGAAGCTGGCGCCCAGGTCCGGCAAGTCCTGGATGAAGCCGAGGTTGAGCAGGCTCCTGGCCTGGCCGTTGAAGCGGCGTTCGCCCATGAAATCGGAGACCTTGGAATCGAGCCAGGTGTAATTGAGGAATACGCCGGTATCGTCCAGGCCCATGAAGGACAGCGGCGTGGACAGGTCGAACTCGACGCCGTACACCTTGCCGTCGCCGACGTTGCGCGAGGTATCGAGCCAGCTTTCCGGCGAGAATTCGCCGCCGGCGGCGGCCACGGCGGCGAGCAGCGCGGCATGGGCGGCCGCCTGCGCCTGGAACGTGGTCGCGTTCGGATGATCCGCGAGGTAGTCCTCGATGAAGTCGCCGGCGAAATCCTCGTCGTCGAGTTCGTCGTCGCCGATATCCTCCATCGCGGCCTGGCTGGCGATGCCGGTATTGACCAGCTCGATCAGGTTCTTGACGTCGCGGTAGAAGAAATTGACGCCGACGACGCCTTTCCTGCCGAGGCGATGCTCGAAACCGACATCGATGCCGTTGGCGGTTTCCGGCTCCAGATACGGGTTGCCGACGTAGTCGTCGTCGCCGTATTCGCCATCCAGCAGGGCCGGGATCAGTTCATTGAAGTTGGGGCGGCGCACGGTCTTGGCGAGCGACAGGGTGAAGCGGTCGCCGTCGCCCATATCCCAGCGGAAGCTGGCCGAGGGCAGCAGTGTGCTGTAGTCCTTCGCATCCGCCGTGTGCTGGCTCAGCTCCACTTCGCCGTCGTCGAACTTGTCGTAGTTGCTGTAGATGTTGGTCCTGGTTTTTTCGTAGCGCAGGCCGGCCTCCCACGCGAACGCGCCGTTCGCGCCGGAAAACATCAGGTACGGATCGAGGCGCTTTTCCTCGATGCGGGTGTTGTCGCGGTCGTCCAGCTCGTACACCACCAGATCGTTCTCTTCGTCGGCTTCCCACTCGTAATTGGTGTAGGTCACGTCGCGCCTTTTCTTGCGGTAGTCGATGCCGAATTCCATTTCCGCGCCGCCGAGCGGGCGGATGTGGGCGACCTTGATGCTGTTCTCGGTGTCCTTGGCCTGCGCGGCTTCCTTCCCGGCTTCCGAACCATCCCATTCGGCTCCGTCGATGTTCCAGATCTCGTCGAGGTTCTCGCCGTCGTCCACCCGATAGACGTGTTCTTCCTCGGTGCTGGCTTCGTCGTTCTGAAAGCGCGCGGTGCCGAGCTGGAGCTTGGTGACGCCGCCGGCGAGGTCGAACCTGTATTCGGCCCCGATGCCGTAGTTTTTCTGGTCGTAGGGATCCAGGCCCGGCACGAAGCTGTCGTAGGTTTCGTCGTCGATTTCCTCGGCATGGGAAACCTCGGTCACATCGCGCCTGGTCTTCACGTAGAAGCCGTCGATGCTGAAGCTGCCGGCCTCGCCCACGTCCACGTTGTAGGAGAGGTTGGCGCTGTAATCGCGGCCGTCCTTGGTTTCGACCTGGTCTTCCCAGCTCGTCTTTTCCTCCAGCGTGTTGTCGCTCCAGCGGTCGGAGCGCTTGTCCTTGCGGCGGTAGCGATCCTGCACGTTGACGCCGGCCAGCACGCGGCCGCCGAGGAAATCGCCAGCGGCGACCGCGCCGAAGGTCGGGTTCACTTCGCCGTC
>CAZHXV010000201.1:0-230 GCA_964536455.1 uncultured Aquimonas sp. | reverse complement strand
AACCAGCGGTTGACGCCGGCACGCAGGTAGCCGCCCTGGAATTCGTAGGAATCGCGCAGCACGATGTTGATCGCGCCGGCCATCGCATCGCCCGAGCGGTTGGCGCTGGCGCTGCGCTTGATTTCGATGTGATCGACCATTTCCGCCGGGATGCGATCCACATAGAACGAACGGTCGTCCTCGGCGCCCGGCACCTTCTTGCCGTTGATCAGCACCTGGGTGTAGCCGCC
>CAZHXV010000200.1:0-5687 GCA_964536455.1 uncultured Aquimonas sp. | reverse complement strand
CTGATCGCCACCGGCAGTTGCGCCGTGCACTGCCGCTACTGCTTCCGCCGGCATTTCCCGTATGGCGAGGAAACTGCCGCCGCCAACGGCTGGCGCGAGGCCATCGAGTATTTGCGCGGCGACGCTTCCGTCCACGAAGTGCTGCTTTCCGGCGGCGACCCGCTCTCCCTGTCCACCGCCAAACTGGCCGAACTCACCGAAGCGCTGCGCCCGGTTCCGCACCTGAAACGCCTGCGCCTGCACAGCCGCCTGCCCGTGGCGCTGCCGGCGCGCGTGGATGCGGAACTGGTGGAATGGCTCGCGCACCTGCCCTGGCCTGTGGCCTTCGTGATCCACGCCAACCACGCGCAGGAACTGGATGACGAGGTGGCCGATGCGCTCGCCCGGCTCGCCCGGGCCGGCGTGCGGCTCTACAACCAGGCGGTGCTGCTGCGCGGGGTCAACGACGATGCCGATACGCTGGCGGAACTGTCGGAAAAACTGTTCGAGCTGGGCGTTGCGCCCTACTACCTGCACCAGCTCGACCGCGTGGCGGGGGTTGCGCATTTCGAGGTGGACGACGAAACCGCGCTGGCGCTGATGGAGGTGCTGCGGGCGCGGCTGTCAGGCTATCTGGTTCCGCAACTGGTGCGCGAGGTTGCCGGGGCCGCGTCGAAAACGCCGATGTAGTGTCGTTTTTGGGCACTTTTCGCCCCCAAAGGCTGGACAACTTCGGATAAGCGTGTAAAAAAGGCCGACGAACCACACACTTGTCGCCTCATGTCCCATCAGGATTCCGTCGTTCGCATCGTCCTCATCGACGACAAGCTCGAAGACGCCGAACAAAGCATCAGTCTGTTGCGCAACGGCGGCATCGCCGTCCGCCCGAGCCGCCCGGAATCGCGCAAGGATCTGGAATCCGTGCTCGCCAACGGCGGCTGCGATCTCGTGCTGGCCTCGGTCACCTCCAAGGCCCTTCCCTTCAAGGACGTGATCGCCGCGGTCGCCGCCAGCACCAAGGACATCACCGTCGTCGCCCTGCTCGAACACATCGACGACAAGACCGAGCTGGTGCTGATCGCCAACGACGTGCGCGCCTATGCGTTGCGCGGCCAGGCGCAATCCGTGCAGTTCGCGGTGCGGCGCGAATTCAGCATCCTGGAAAACCGCCGCGCGGTGCGCCGCCTGGAAGCGGCGCTGCGCGAAACCGAGCGCCGCTGCGATGCACTGATCGCTTCCTCGCGCGATCCCGTCGCCTATGTCCACGAAGGCATGCACATCCGCGCCAACCAGGCCTACCTGGAAATGTTCGGCTACACCGAATTCTCCGAGATCGAGGGGCTGCCGCTGCTGGATCTGTTCGCCGGCGGCGATGCGCAGGAGTTCCGCCAGATCCTGAAGAAGGTGAGCCAGGGCCAGCCGCCGCCCAAGAACATGGAATTCACCGCGATGCGCGCCGATGGGGAAACCTTCGAGGCGGTGATGGAGTTCGCCCAGGCCAGCTACGAAGGCGAGCCGTGCCTCCAGATCGTGATGCGCCCACAGCTGGTGGATGCGGAAATGGTCAAGGAACTGGATGAACTGCGCCAGCGCGACCAAACCACCGGCCTCTACAACCGCCAGTATTTCCTCGGCGAGCTGGATCAGGTGATCGTCGCCGCCGGACAGGGCAGCAACAGCCAGGCCCTGCTGTTGCTGGAACTGGACAACTACACCTCGCTGCTCAACAGCATCGGTGTTTCGCACGCGGATGACCTCCTGCAGCGCAGCGCCGAGCGCGTGGCGGCCACGGTTGGCGATCGCGCCCAGGTGGCGCGCTTCACCGATCACGGTTTCGCCGTGCTGGCGCGCGATTCGGACCACGTCGGCACCGGGCGGCTGGCGGAAAGCCTGATCGGCGCGTTCAAGGGCGCGATCCTGGAAATCGGGGATCGCTCGCTCACCACCACCGCCAGCGTCGGCGCGGTGCAGATCGGCGAGAAGAACGCCAGCGCCCAGCAGGTGCTGAACAAGGCCAACCAGTTGCTGCTCGACGCGCAGGCCGAAGGCGGCAACCTGGTGCGCTATTTCGACCCCGCCGCGCGCGACCGCGCCGAGGAGGAGCGCATCGCGCAATGGGGCGAACGCATCAAGACCGCACTCACCGGCGAGGGCTTCCTGCTGCACTTCCAGCCGATTTGCAGCCTCGGCGGTGACGGCGAGGAAACCTACCAGGTGCTGCTGCGCATGACCGGCCCGACCGGCGAAGTGGTGATGCCTTCGGTCTTCATGCCGATCGCCGAGGAACACGACCTCATCGGCCGCATCGACCGCTGGGTGATCCAGCGCACCATCGCCACCGTGGCCCAGTACGAAGCCAGAACCGGCAAATCGTTGCGGCTGTTCGTGAAGATGACGCCGCAGAACCTCAACGACCCCAAGCTCGCCGCCTGGATCGGCGTGAACCTGAAACAGGCCGGCGTCGTGGGCGAGAAGATCGTGCTGTGCCTTTCCGAAGCCAAGGTGTTCACCAACCTCAAGGCGATGCAGGATCTCCAGAAAGGCCTTGCCCCCTTCGGCGTGCGGCTGTGCCTGGAACAGTTCGGCATCAGCCTCAACCCGCTGCAACTGCTCAGCCACGTCCGTGCGGATTACATCAGCATCGACCGCAGCCTTATCGGCGATCTGGCGAAGAACCCGGAAAGCCAGAAGAAAGTCCGGGAGTTCGCCACCCACGCCCACGGACAGGACGTCAAGGCCATCGCCGAAGGCGTGCAGGACGCCGGCAGCATGACGGTGCTGTTCACCAGCAGCGTGGACTACATCATGGGCAACTTCATCGCCCCGCCAGGGCCGGAGATGAACTTCGATTTCAGCCAGTTTGGGTGAGGGCAGGGATTCGGGATTGGAGATTCGGGATTCGCAAGAGCGGCTTCCTGCGGTCTTGCGGTCATCGGAAGAGCCGCTTTCACGAATCCCCAATCGCGAATCCCAGCAGCTAGCATTGGAAGCTTTCCCTGAAGGAGTCGCCCCGATGCGCCCCATCGCCACCGCGCTGCTGCTTGCCGCCAGCCCTGTCCTGTTCGCCGCCGAAGGCATGTGGACGCTCGACAACCTGCCGAAGGAGGAACTGGCCAAAACCTACGGCTTCAAGCCGGATCAGGCCTGGCTCGACCACGCCATGCGCAGCGCCGCGCGGCTGGCGGGCGGCTGCTCGGGCTCCTTCGTTTCCGCCGATGGTCTGGTGCTGACCAATCACCATTGCGTGATGGGCTGCGTCTCCAACCTTTCCTCGAAGGAAAACGACTACCTCAACAAGGGTTTCCTCGCCAACACCCGCGAGGAGGAAAAGGTCTGCCCCGGCAACGAGATCAACCGGCTGGAGGCCATCACCGACGTCACCGCGCGGGTGCGCGAGGCCACCTTCGGCCTGTCCGGCAAGGACTACATCGAGGCCAAGAAGGCCGTGCTGGCCAAGATCGAATCCGAATGCGTCGGCGCGGACGCGGCCAACATCCGATGCGACATCGTGGATCTGTACCAGGGCGGCCTCCAGCACCTGTACCGCTACACCCGCTTCTCCGACGTGCGCCTCGTCTTCGCGCCCGAATACGCCGCCGGCTTCTTCGGCGGCGATCCGGACAACTTCAACTTCCCGCGCTACAACCTGGATATGTCCCTGCTGCGCGTCTATGTCGATGGCAAGCCTGCGCAGACGAAGGATCACTTCACGATCAATCCCAAGGGCGCGCAGGAAGGCGAACTGGTGATGACGCTGGGCCATCCCGGCTCCACCCAGCGCCTGCTCACCGTGGCGCAACTGGAAACCCAGCGCGATTCCGCGCTGCCGCAGCGGCTGTTTTCCTCCTACGAACTGCGCGGCCTGCTGCTGCGCTTCTCGGGCGAGAGCGCGGAAAACGCGCGCATCGCACGAGGTGCGCTGATGGGCGTGGAGAACGGCATCAAATCCGGCGCGGGCCGTTTCCAGGCGCTGCTCGATCCGCAGGTGATGGACGGCAAGCGCCGCGCCGAGGAGGAACTCAAAGCCTTCGTCGCCGCCGATCCGGCGCGCGCCGAGCGTTACGGCGATCCGTGGAGCGAAATCGCGCAGGCGCAGACCGTCTCGCGCAATCTTGCGCCCGAATACGGCTCGATCGAAGCCGGCGGCACGCTCATGTCGCAGCATCTGGGCTGGGCGCGTACCCTGGTGCGCGGCGCGGCCGAACGTACCAAGCCGAACGAGGAACGCCTGCGGGAATACACCGACGCCGCGCTGCCGCGCGTCAATGCGTCGTTGTTTGCGCAGACACCGCTGTACCCGGAATACGAAAAGATCAGGTTGCAGTGGGCGCTGGAGAAACTGCGCGAGCGCCTCACCGCCGACCATCCCTTCGTGCGCGAACTGCTCGCCACCCAATCCCCGGCGCAACTGGCTGCCTCCATCGTCGAAGGCAGCAAGCTGGGCGATGTCGAAGTGCGCAAGGCGCTATGGGAAGGCGGCCAGGCCGCGATCGAGGCCAGCGACGACCCGGCCATCGTACTGATGCGCCGCACCGATCCCGCCGCGCGTGCCCTGCGCAGCCGCGTCGAGAACGAAGTGGAAGCCGTGGAACGCCGCGCCGCCGAACGGCTGGCGCAAGCGCGCTTCGAGCAGAAGGGCACCAGCGTCTACCCGGACGCCACCTTCTCGCTGCGGCTTTCCGATGGCGTGATCCGTGGCTGGGAAGAACGTGGCGAAAAGGTCGCGCCATTCACGAAGATCGCCGGCCTGTACCAGCGCGCCACCGGCTACGAGCCCTACAAGCTGGCCGATTCGTGGGTGACGGCGAAAGACAAGCTCGACCCCGCCGCGCGCTTCAACCAGGTCTCGACCAACGACATCATCGGCGGCAATTCCGGCAGCCCGCTGATCAATGCCAAGGGCGAAGTGGTCGGGTTGATCTTCGACGGCAACATCCACTCCCTCGGCGGGGCGTATTTCTATGACGAACGCAGCAACCGCTCGGTGTCGGTGCATCCGGCGGCGATGATGGAGGCGCTGAAGAAGGTGTATGCGGCGCAGCATCTGGTGAAGGAGCTGCAGCGCTGAGGCGCGCTCACGCTCTTGCTTTTGCCTCTGCTCTTGATCTTGCTTCTGGCGCGCAGGATGCGCGCCTGCTCTTCCGGGAACCATAGGGTTTGGTTTCTCGCCAAGAGCTTTCGGTCGCTGCGCGCCCGACTTACTTTCTCTTTGCTTGCCCAAAGAGAAAGTAAGCAAAGAGAAATGGCACCCCAGGCGGCCCGCCCGAAGTGCATCCATGCACTTCGGGTGCATGAAGCGTCGCCGGGGTTCGCTGAAGGCGCATCCATGCGCCGTCAGCGAACGCGCGGCATCCGTGCCGCGCCCCTTCGGGCTATTCCGTCGCCGCTTCACCGGGCCTCATGGGGCCCGGAAAAGCAGGCGCGCATCCTGCGCGCCAAGGGCAAGAGCGGAAGCGTCTACGCCGCAAGCTTGCGCAACACATAGTGCAGAATCCCGCCATGCCGGAAGTACTCCACTTCCTTCGGCGTCAGCAGCAGCACATCCGCCTGAAACCTCACCGCGCTTCCATCGGCCCGATTCGCCGTCACCATCGCGATCTTCGCTGCACCGTCGGCCGGCCCGGTGATGTCGAAGGTCTCCGAACCCGAGAGCCCGAGCGAGGCCGCGTTTTGCCCGCCGCGGAAGCGCAGCGGCAGCACGCCCATGC
>CAZHXV010000199.1:0-5707 GCA_964536455.1 uncultured Aquimonas sp. | reverse complement strand
TGTCGCCGGCATCTCGTTCGCGCTGGCCCTGCACGCCTCGGCCTTCATGCTGATGCTCACGCCGGCCGCACCGCCGACCGTGGCTGAAGAAGAAGAGGAAGTGGTGGAGGTCACCTTCATCGAACCGCCGCCGCCGCCTCCCCCGCCGCCGCCGCCGCCGCCGGAACCCCCGAAGCGCCCGCCGCCGAAGATCATCGAAAAGAAGGAAACGCCGCCGCCGCCGCAACCGGAAGCGCCACCCCCGGTGATCCTGGACGACCCCAGCCCGGTATCCTATGAGGCGCCGCCGCCGGCACCGCCAGCACCACCGGCACCGCCGGTCAGCTACGGCGCGACCGAGGACACCAGCTACCGCCGCTATCGTCCGCCACGGTATCCGCCGCAGGCGATCCGCCAGCGTCAGGAAGGCGAGGTCATCCTGCGCGTGCTGGTCGATACCGACGGCAACCCCTCCCAGATCGAAATCGAGAAAACCAGTCGTTCGCGATTGCTCGACCGCGCCGCGATGGATGCAGTGCGGAACTGGAAGTTCAACCCCGGCATGCGCGACGGCAAGCCGGTTCAAAGTTGGGTACTCGTACCTATTTCGTTCAAGCTCAGTGATCTCTAAATAAGGGACAGGCGTTATGCAACAAGATGCTGCTACCACCCAGACGGACCCCGTTTCCGGTTTCTCCGGTGCCTCGGACGCCGATGCCCTGTCGCAGATGGGTTTTTCCCATTTGTTCCATGCGATGACCACCAAGCCCGGCGAGTTCGCCGTGTCCTGGATCGTGCTGGGCGCCCTCGTGTTGATGTCGGTGGGCTCCTGGTACTACACCATCGTCAACATCCTGAAGAACAGCGTGATCCGCAGTCGCGCCGAGCGGGTCATCCGCACCTTCTGGGACACGCCGAACCCCGCCGAATCCATTCGTGCGATGGAAGAGCAGCCTGCCAATGAGCCGTTCTCCAAGATCGCCCTGGATGCCGCGCAGGCCGCGCACCACCAGGCCCAGGGCAACAAGCTGACCGAATCGCTGAACCGTTCCGAGTTCATCGACCGCGCCCTGCGCCAGGCCGTCACCCGCGAGAGCTCCAAGCTCGAAAACGGCCTGACCTGGCTTGCGACCACCGGCTCGACCGCGCCCTTCGTCGGCCTGCTCGGTACGGTGTGGGGCATCTACGGCGCACTGATCCGCATCGGCGCGTCCGGCCAGGCTTCGATCGACGCCGTCGCCGGCCCCGTGGGCGAGGCGCTGATCATGACCGCGCTCGGCCTGTTCGTCGCAATCCCGGCGGTGGTGGCGTTCAACAGCTTCGTGCGCATCAACCGCAGCACGAACGCCAAGTTCGACACCTTCGCGCACGATCTGCACGACTTCTTCGCGACCGGCTCGCGCGTCGGCGACGTCGCGACCAAGCGCTGATCGCCCGAGGCCCACGGAGACTTTGAGTCATGGCATTCAGCAGCAACAGCGATAGCGGCGGCCCGATGGCCGAGATCAACGTCACGCCGCTGGTGGACGTGATGCTGGTGCTGCTGATCATCTTCATGATCACGGCACCGCTGATGGCCCACAAGATCCAGATCAAGCTGCCCGAGGCGAACCTGGATGTGCGGCCCGACGATCCGGGCCGTCCGATCACGCTGGCGATCAAGGACAACGGCGAGATCTACTGGAACGACGATCTGGTGCAGAAGACCGTGCTGGAATCCCAGCTTGCGCTCGAAGCCCAGAAGCTGCCGCAGCCACGCATCGACATCCGCGCCGACAAGACCACCAAGTACAAGGTCGTGTCCGACGTGGTGAAGACGGCCAAGAGCGTGGGCATCGCCAAGGTCGGTTTTGTCGCCACGCCGGATCGCTGATCCGGCGGTTTCCCCGATTCAGAGGTAACAAGTCATGGCTTTCACCACAGGCAGCAGCGGCGCGATGGCCGACATCAACGTCACACCGCTGGTGGACGTGATGCTGGTGCTCTTGATCATCTTCATGGTGACGGCGCCGATGCTGTCCTACGAGATCCAGATCGACCTGCCCCAACCGTCGAAGAACAAGCCCATCAATCCGGAAGAGCCGCCGCCGCCGGTGCGCCTGCGCATCGATGAAACCGGTGCATTGTTCTGGGACAACAATCCGTTGCCGAAGGCCGCCCTCAAGCCGTCGCTGATGGTCGAGGCCTCGCGTCCGGTACAGCCGATGCTGGAACTGGAAGCCAGCCCGGACGTGAACTACGAAGTTTTGGCAAACGTGCTGGCCACGGCGAAGAACGCCGGCATGATCAAGATCGGCTTCGTCGAAGCGCTCTGATCCAGCCTCAGCACCGCATCGCAACGCCGCCTTCGGGCGGCGTTGTCGTTTCCGGGTTTATGGAACGGAACGGGATCCCCTTACCGCCATGCCGCAGCCCGCAACGCGCGCGGGCTCTGCGCGCCCAGCCGATCGATCAACCGCGCCAGGGCCACCTGGGCCCGTGGCGCTGGAACGGCGGCGGGATCCAGGGACGCCAACAGCACTTCGGCCTCCCATCGTTCCCAGTGCGACATGGGCAAATGTTCCTGCCGCAACGAAAGACACCGCGCCGCATCCTGCCTGGCGTGGCTAGGCGCCGCGTCGCGCAGCGCGATGGCGCGCTCGCACAGTGCCGAAGCCAGAGACGGGGATTGGGACGCGCCGGCCTGCTCCAGCGCCTGGACGAGGGCATCGAACTGGTCGCGTGCCAGCGTCCCATGTCCGGCATGGGCCAATAGCTGCGCCTGGACGACGCCCACGCGCAGGGCCAGCGGGTGATCTGCGCCGAGCCTGGCAACGAAAAGCCGCTGCGCCACAGCCACTTCGGCCAGCGACTGCGCGGCATGGCCCTGCTGGCCGTGCCAATCCGCCAGCCCGAGATGGGCGCTGGCGGTATCCGGGCTGTCCTCGCCGGTGAACTGGCGCAATAGCTTCAGGCCGTCCTCCAGCGGTTGTTTCGCTTCCGCATAGCGCCCCTGCAGCGTCAACACCCGGCCCAGGTTCACCATCAATGCGCCCAGGCTGGCGGATTCCCCGCTGGCGTTGCGGCGGATATCGAGTGCGCGCTCAAGCCATTGCGTCGCCTGGCGCGGGTCGCCGCGCTGCAGGACCGAGACCGCCAGGTTGTTCACCACGTTGGCGGTATCCAGCGTGTACTCGCGGCCATCGTCCACATACAGCGACAATGCCGTCTGCAGATGCGATTCGGCCTCGGCATTGCGGCCGGCCTGGATCAGCGCCGCGGCCAGGTTGTTATGCGCCGCCGCCATGGCGGAAGCCGAGTCGCCGCCGCGCTCGCGCAATACGCTCAGCGCCTCCTCGTAATCGACAATGGCGGCATCGCCCTGGCCGGAAAGCCGCCGGCAGAGACCGCGTGCGGCAAGCGCATCCGCCCGTGCATCGCGCAGATCGACACTGCTGGAATCGATCAGGGCCAAGGCCTGTCCGGCTTCCTCGCAACCCTGGCGCGGCTGGCCGCGGCGATTGGCCACGTCCGCCGCGTAGATGTGCGAACGCACCCGCAACAGCACCGGCGTGGTGCCATCGTCCAGCTCCCGGAAGCGCGACAACAAAGGTTCCGCGCCGAGAAAATCCCCGAGCTGCACATACATTTCCGCCAGCGACAGCAACACCTGCTGGCGCGTGGCCGGGTCGTCCGAGAAATGCTTTTCGATGCCGGCAGCGGCTTGGTCGAGCACCGTCTTGGCGCTGATCGGGGCAGTGGAATCGTCCGTGCCGGCGTGCCGGAACATCAGCGCGAGATAATCGCGTACGGCCTGCGAGCGCTGCGCTTCCAGAAGCGCGGCATCGCGCTCGGCCATGGTGTAGCGGCCCTGCCACAGCACACCGGCGAACCCTGCCACCAGCCCGAGCATGGTGGTGCCGACCAGCAGGGAAAGGCCCCAATGCCGCCGCGTCCACTTGCCGAGGCGATAGTGCAGCGAGGGCGGATGCGCCAGCACAGGCCGGCCGGCGAGATGGCGCAGCACGTCCTGGGCGAGCGCATCCACGCTGGTGGTGCGCCGGGCCGGATCGCGCTGCAACGCCTGTGCGCAGATGGCGTCCAGGTCGCCGCGCAGCGCAGCGGCAGGAAGGCAGACGCCATTGGAAGCCGATGCGGCCGCAAGCCGGCTGGGCGAGGGGGCATCCTCGTCCACGATGCGCGCGATGTAGGCGGGCAGGTTGCCGTCGAAGGGCGGATTCGGCCCACGGCCGGTCAGCAGCAGCACCAGCAGCGCGCCCAGCGCATAGACATCGGTGCGCGTGGTGATCGCCTCGCTGCGCAACTGCTCGGGCGCGGCGAACTCCGGGGTCAGCGCCAGCTGCCGCGTGGTACCGGGCTCGACATCCGGAAGCAGCAGCTTGGCGATGCCGAAATCCAGCAGCTTCACCGAGCCATCGGCACCGACGCGGATGTTGGAAGGCTTGAGATCCCGGTGCACCACCAGTGCGCCGTGCGCGTAGGCCACTGCTTCGCAGATCGACACGAACACCTTAAGCCGCTCGCGCAGGGAAGGTCTGGCGCGCGCCAGCCAGACATCGAGGTTTTCCCCATCGGCCAGTTCCATCACCAGCCACGGCTGGCCATCGTCGGACAGGCCGCCGTCGATCAGACGAGCGATACCCGGATGATCCAGCATGGCCAGCACGCGACGCTCGCGTTCGAGCTGCTCGCGGAAGCGTGGGTCGTTGCCGCGCAGCAACTTGATCGCCGCGCGCTTCTCGAACGCACCGTCGGCGCGTTCGGCCAGGTATACCGTGCCCATGCCGCCACGCCCGATCTTTTCCAGCAGCCGCCAGGAACCGGCGCGCAGCCCGTGGCGGTTGGTGGGGCGCTCGCGCGTGACTTCCTCGGCCAAATCGCCAAGGCCCGGCATCAGCGCTTCATCCTCGTCCAGCGCCGTGCGCAGATCGTCGATCAAATCCGGATGGATGCCTTCGCACAAAGAAAGGAAGCGCTCGCGCTCCGGGCCGGAAAGTTCCAGCGCGCGGTCGATCAGCGGCTCCAGCCGCCGGAAGCGTTCGCCGATCGCCTCATTCACCGTAGGGGTTCCGCAGGGAAAGAACGATTCTGCAACGGCCTTCGCCACGCCGCCACACGCCGGGCTTGCCAGCACCGACGCAGCCCGGAAAATCCACCCATCCGATGCCATCGAGCGGAATCGCATGAAAACCCCCACGTCCGGATGGATGCCCGACCTGTGTCGTGTACCGGCGCTGTTCGGTATCGCGGTGGCCGTGCAGGTGGTGGTGTTGGCGGCGATGCTGACACGCCTGCCGCAATCGTCCGGGGACTGGACGGCGCTGTTCACCGCCAGTCTGTTCGCGCAATGGCTGGCGCTGATGAGTGCGGCGGCATTGTGCTGGTTGCGGCCGCTCATCCACACCCTGCCACTGCTGCCGGGCCTGGTGCTGACCCTGGCCGTGCCCACGACGATCTGCACCGTTGTGGCCCTGTGCGTGGCGCTGATCGACCAGAGCTTGAACGTCGGCTGGACGGTGCCGCCGGAAAAGACCCTGCGCTTTGCCCTGGCGTGCGGGGCGATCGGGCTGTTGCTCGCCGCCGGCCTGCTGCGCTACTTCTACATCAACGAACAATGGGCCGCGCAGATCGCCGCCCACAGCGGTGCGCAAGTGCAGGCCCTGCAGGCACGCATCCGGCCGCATTTCCTGTTCAACAGCATGAACTCCATCGCCAGCCTGATCCGGCA
>CAZHXV010000198.1:2390-5757 GCA_964536455.1 uncultured Aquimonas sp. | reverse complement strand
CGGCTCTGGCCCGCTTTGGAAGCGGCGGGACTGGCCGAAACCGTGCGCGGATTGCCCAATGGTGCGGATTCGATTCCCGGCGAGGACGGCGCCTTGTCCGGGGGCCAGATGCAGCGCCTCGCACTGGCCCGCGCGCTGGCGCGTGAGGCGGACGTGTGGCTGTTCGACGAACCGCTGGCGCAGCTCGATCCACACACCGCTTCGCAGCTTCGCGCCACGCTCGGCGAAGCCGCGCATGGCCGAACCGTGCTGGTCGCTTCGCACGAGGAACGCACGCCGGAGTGGATCGGGCGGCGGGTGACGTTGGAACATGGCCGCGTGATCGCCGACGAACGCCGCGATGCGGAAGGCGCGTTCCGATGAAGCGCCCCGGACACGCTCCCGTAGAGCCGGGCTTGCTCGGCTCGATGCCTGATTCGATGCCCGGAGCGGAGCAAGCTCCGCTCTACGCGAAACCGCGCGGCCTTGGCCGCTTCGCGCTCGCTGCGTTGCTTGGCCTGATGGCGCTGCTGGCCTCGCTTGGCCTGTTGAGCCTGTCCGGCCATTTCCTCACCGCCGCCGCGCTGGCGGGTGTGGGCGCGGTTGCCTTCGATATTTTTCGCCCCGGCTCGATCATCCGACTGTTCGCCATCGTCCGCACCGCCGCGCGCTACGGCGAACGGCTGGCTTCGCACGACGCCGTGTTGCGCCTGCTCGCCGACCTGCGCACGCGGGCCTACGCGAAGCTGGCGCGGCTCGCGCCCGAACCCTTGGCGCGCTGGCGCGACGGCGACCTGCTGCAACGCCTCGTTGCGGATATCGACGCGCTCGACGAAGCGCCGCTGCGGGCGTGGCTGCCGATGCTGTACGCCAACCTCGTCGTGCTGGCCGCGCTGCTCGTGATCGGCCATGCGGAGCTGGCGTTGGCATGGGTCGCTGCGCCGTGGCTGTTCGGTGCGCTGTGGTTCGTGCCGCTGGCGTTTTCGCATCACGCGCAACGCGCGGGCGAACGCCTCGCCGCGCAGGCATCGCTGCGTCGGGAACGCCTGATCGACCTGCTGCGCGGCCTGCCCACGCTGCGCCTCACCGGCGCGTGGCCCGCATGGCGCGGCGAATGGGAAACGCTGGATCGACAGACCGTCGATGCGCAGTTCCGTCTGCGATTGCGCGAAGCGGCAGCGCAGGCGGGCGTGTCGCTGCTGGTCGGCCTCGCCGCATGGCGCGTATTGGCGGCGGGCGGGTTTCCGCTGCGCGATGGAGGCGTCAGCGGCCCGTGGCTCGCCGCCGCCGTGCTGGCCGCGCTCGCCACGCTGGAAGCCGTCGCGCCGCAGGCCGGCGCCTTGATCGCACTGGCCCGCAGTCGCGCCGCCGCGCGCCGCGTCGATGATTTGCTGGAGCAAGCGCCTGCCGTCGAATTTCCCGAACGCGGCATCGCGCCGCCCGCACGCGGCGAAGTCGTATTCGACGCCGTGCGTTTTCGCTATCCGCAGCGCGAAACCGCCATCGACATTCCCGGACTGCGCATCGAAGCCGGCGCACGTTTGATCGTGGAAGGCCCGTCCGGCGCGGGAAAATCCACGTTCGCCGCGCTGCTGTGCCGCGTCTTCGATCCCGATGAGGGCCGCATCCTGCTCGATGGCGAAAACCTGCGCGACTACGACGAAGCCACGCTGCGCCAGCGCATTGCCTGGCTGCCGCAACGCCCGCACCTGTTCGCCGCGACGTTGGCCGACAACCTGCGGTTGGGCGATCCGCAAGCGGACGAGAGCCGGTTGCTCGGAGTGCTGGAAGCGGTTGCGTTGCGCGACTGGTTCGAGCGACTGCCGCAAGGCTTCGATACCCGCATCGGCGAATACGGGCATGGCCTGTCCGGTGGCGAAGCGCGCCGCGTCGCCCTCGCCGCCGTGCTGCTGCGAGACGCGAAACTGGTGATTCTCGACGAAGCCTTCGAGGGACTAGACGCTATCACCGCGGCGCACGTCGCACGCGGTATCGACGCCTGGCTCGGCGACGCCACGCTCGTCGCGATCACGCACCGCGCGGTGGATTTCGGTGCGCCAACGCGGCGCGTGTCGATGCGCCAAGGGACGCTGTTTCCGGCGGCGTAACCTCGTCCGGGCCGCCGCTTTGCGGATGCATCGGCGGAATCCGCTTGTCCGCATCGGACTGCACCACTAGAATGCCGCCCGTCATCGGGGAGTAGCCGCCTTCGCAACGAAGGAGCCTGTGTCAACACACTTGGCCTGAACCGGCCATGGCGCAGGCGGCAGCATCGTCTGGCAAGACCTTTGGCTTCGCGTTCCATGCCTGCCGGCGATGGGAGGCGAAGTCATCGGTTTGGATCGCCGGCGAATGGAACCCACATGGATGCCCTGATCGCTTCGTTCTGCATGGTCGCCATCGCCGAGATCGGCGACAAGACGCAACTGCTTTCATTCGTGCTGGCCACGCGCTTTCGCGGCAAGGCGCTTGCCATCATCGCGGGCATCTTCGTGGCGACCGTCCTCAATCACACGCTTGCCGCAGCGGCGGGCGATGTCATCGCACGCTTCGTCGACCCGGTCGTGATGCGCTGGGTGCTGGGGCTTTCCTTCCTCGCCTTCGCGGCGTGGGCGTTGATTCCCGACAAGCTCGACGACGATGGAAGAGGTGTGCGCAAGCCGTCGAAATACGGCGCGTTCGCCACCACGACGGCATTGTTCTTCCTCGCCGAGATGGGCGACAAGACCCAGCTTGCGACGGTAGCGCTCGGCGCGAAATACGGCAGCCTCGCGCTGGTCGCCATCGGCACCACGCTGGGCATGATGGCCGCGAACGTTCCGGCGGTGCTGATCGGCGAAAAGCTCGGCGAGCGGTTTCCTCTGGCGAAGATGCGTTTCGTCGCGGCGCTGCTGTTCGCAGTGTTCGGTGCGCTGATACTGCTCGATGTGGACATCGGCCTGGGTCTGGGCGGGCTCTGACCCTGCCTCACGGCAACGGGCGACACCTCGGCATTCAGGCGTCGGCGGCCAGCAACCCCTGCCGCTCGATGAACCCGATCACCGTCTCCAATCCGATGCCGCGAGGCAGGTCGGTCGTCACGAAGGGGCGTTCGCCGCGCATCCTTTTCGCATCGCTTTCCATCACGTCCAGATTCGCGCCCACATAGGGCGCAAGATCGGCCTTGTTGATGACGAGCAGGTCCGAGCGGGTGATGCCCGGCCCGCCCTTGCGCGGCACCTTCTCGCCGCCGGCCACGTCGATCACGTAGATCGTCAGGTCCGAGAGTTGCGGGGAGAATGTCGCGGCGAGGTTGTCGCCGCCGGATTCCACGAACACGATGTCCGCATCGGGAAAGCGTTCCAGCATGCGGTCGATGGCTTCGAGGTTGATGGAGGCAGCCACGCGG
>CAZHXV010000198.1:0-2380 GCA_964536455.1 uncultured Aquimonas sp. | reverse complement strand
GCGGTGTGCGGGCAGCCGCCGGTTTCAACGCCACAGATGCGCTCGGGCTCCAGCGCGCCGGCCACGGTGAGCAGCCGCTGGTCTTCCCGGGTGTAGATGTCGTTGGTGATGACGACGAGGTCGTAGCGTGCGCGCATCGCCTTGCAGAGCTTTTCCAGCAGCGTGGTCTTGCCCGAGCCGACCGGGCCGCCGATGCCCACGCGCAGCGGTGGGAGGGATTTGGTTCGGGTGGCAGGGATGATGGTCATGCGGGTCTGGACGAAGGTCAGGATCGGAACAGGCGCGAGTACTGCGTCTCGTGCCGGGCGGAAAGGATGGCGAGCATCGGCGCGAAGTTCGTGGCGGCGCTTGCCGGGGTGGCTTCGGCGCGTTCGAGCCATTGCGGCAGGCGCAAGGCCAGTCGGCGCTGCATCGCCTGGCCGTCGCTTTGCCCGAGCGGGATCGCTTTCAGCGCGGCCATGCTCAGGTTTTCGATCAGCGCATAGCCCAGCGCATGCAGGCCGAGCGCGGCATCCAGCCCGAGCAGGCGCGCGGCCAGCGCGTGCACGGTGGCGAAGGCCGGCGGCGACAGCGCATCGAGGATTTCGCGCTGCGCCGGCGAGAGCGCCTCGCTGCCCGGCAGCGCGCGCAACCACAGCAGCAGCGAGCGGCCGGTCTGTTCGTTTTCCAGGCGCAGTTCGGCGCTTTCGCGGCTGGCGATGAGCCAGCGGTTGTGCGTGGCGATGGTTGTGGCATCGGGTTGTTCCCACGCGAAAAACAGGGCGCGCCACAACGGCGCGTCGCCGTGCAGCCACGGCCCTTCGAGCATGTCGCCGATGAAACGCTCGGCGCTGGCCGCATCCGTCACGAAGCCGGCATCCAGCGCCGCTTCCAGCCCGAGCGAATGGCTGAACGCGCCGACCGGCAGCGAGGGCGAAGCCAGTTGCAGCAGGCCCGACAGCGCGAGCGCATCGACGCTCACCGCAGCGCGCCGCCGCCGTGATGCAGGAACAAGGACTGCGCCAGGGCCCGATCCTCGACGAAGGTTTCGTCGTGGCCGTGGCGATGGCCGCCGCCGTAGGCACCCGCTTCGGGCTGGAACGGCGCGCGGAGGTGTTCGGTGGCGACGCCGAGGCGATGCAGCATGTCTTCCAGTACGGCGTCCGGTTCGATGGCGAGGTAGCCGTCGCCCACTTCCACCGGGATATGCCGGTTGCCGAGGTGATACGCGGCGCGCGTCAGTGCCAGCGCATCCGGCGCGGTGATGCGCAGCACATCCTCGTCCGCCGCGACCACGATGAAACGCACCTCGCTCTCGCCGACCAGCACATCGCCCGGCTGCATCGTGGTGCCCGGCGGCAGCGTGATGGCGAGCACGCGCCCATCGGGCAGGTCGATGCGCTGGCGGCTTTTGCGGCGCGCCTGGAAATCCAGCGGCAGCGGTTGTGCCGGCGCATCGTCCAGTTCGCAGGTTTCGTGCGGGAGATGCCAGCGGATGGAGATCATGGTCAGAACAGGAAATACCGCTGCGCCAGCGGCAGCGACGTGGCCGGTTCGCACCACAGCGGTTCGCCATCGGCGGTGACGGTGTAAGTCTGCGGATCCACGTCGATGCGTGGCGTTGCACCGTTGTGGACGAGGTCGGCCTTGCGCACGCTGCGGCAGTTCTTCACCGCGACCAGAGGCTTGTGCAGGCCATAGCGTTCGCCGATGCCGGCATTGAGCGCGGCCTGCGAGATGAAACTGATCGACGACTTCACGAGGCTGCGCCCGAACGCGGCGAACTGCGGGCGATAGTGCACCGGCTGCGGCGTCGGGATCGAGGCGTTGGGATCGCCCATCGCGGCCATCGCGATGCTACCGCCCTTGAGGATCAGCGACGGCTTCACCGCGAAGAAGGCCGGTTTCCACAGTACCAGGTCGGCCCATTTGCCCACTTCCACCGAGCCCACTTCATGCGCGATGCCATGCGCCAGCGCCGGGTTGATCGTGATTTTGGCGATGTAGCGCTTGATGCGGAAGTTGTCGTGCCGCGCCGTGTCGCCAGGCAGCGCGCCGCGCTGGGTTTTCATCTTGTGCGCGGTCTGGAAAGTGCGGGTGATGACTTCGCCGACGCGGCCCATCGCCTGGGAATCCGAGCTGACCATCGAGAAGACGCCGAGGTCGTGCAGGATGTCCTCGGCGGCGATGGTTTCGCGCCGGATGCGCGATTCGGCGAAGGCCACGTCCTCGGCGATGGACGGATCCAGGTGATGGCAGACCATCAGCATGTCCAGGTGCTCGTCCAGCGTGTTGACGGTGAACGGACGCGTGGGGTTGGTGGAGGAAGGCAGCACGTTCGGCAGCGCGGCGGCCTTGATGATGTCCGGCGCGTGGCCGCCGCCCGCGCCTTCGGTGTGAT
>CAZHXV010000197.1:0-5761 GCA_964536455.1 uncultured Aquimonas sp. | reverse complement strand
ATGCTCGCACCCAAGGGCACGGCGAAGGCGGCGTAATCGCGGTTGACGCCGAGGTTCACGGTAACGCAGCGCAGCGCCACCGGCATCGAGGCGAAGCTGGAGGAACTGACGAAGCCCACCTGCATCCCCGCCGCCGCGCCACGGAAGAAGCGCAGCGGGTTCAATCCATGCGCCAGCAGCAGGCCGGAATAGACGAAGGCGATGTGCAGCGCGCAGGCCAGGTAGAGCGCGATCACGAACTGCGCCAGCGGCAGCAGCTTGTCGAAGCCGTAGCCGCCGACCAGTGCCGCGATCAGGCCGAAGGTACCCATCGGCGTGGTCTGCAACACCCAACGGGTGATCCGCATCATCATGGCGCTGGCTTCGGTTGCGAGCGTGCGCAGGCCGCTGGCGCGTTCGCCCAGCGCCACCAGGGCCGCACCGACCAAGGCGGCGAAGAACAGCACCTGCAATATCTTGCCGTTCGCCAGTGCCGCGAACGGATTGGCCGGCACCACGTCCAGCAGTACTTCCACCGGGCCGGGTACGACCTTGGGCACGTAGCCCGTCGCCACGGCGAGGCCGGAAACGCCCAGCCCCGGGTTCAGCGCCAACGCCACGGCCAGGCCCACCGCCACCGCGCCCACGGCGGTGAGCGCGAACCACAGGAAGGTGCGCCCGCCGAGCGCGGCGATGCGGCGCTGGCCGTGCAGTTTCGCCACCGCATCGACCACGGCGAAGAACACCAGCGGCACCGCGATCATTTTTATCAGGGTGAGGTACAGGGTACCGAGCGGGCCGAACCAGCGTACCGAAGGCTCGCCGATGAGCCACCCGGCGAATGCACCGAACACGAAGGCAGCCAGCACGCGCTTCCACAGCGCGAGCTTGAACCATGAGAGGAGCAGGACTTTCACGGGCGGCGATCCGGCAGGAGAAGTGGTGCGGCACGATAACCGATGCGTGCCCCGCCGCGATTACCGTGCGCCATGACGAACGAAGCCGATGGTTTCCCATCGGCTTCGGGGTTTCCGCTTTTTCCTTCTCCCCGCGCGGGGAGAAGGGAGAGGGCGATTACTGCGCGGCGGCGGCGGGCTTGACGATTTCCAGCAGTTCCACCTCGAACTTCAGGGTGGAATTCGGGCCGATCGGGCCGGGCGTGCCGCGGTCGCCGTAGGCCAGATCCGAGGGAATCCAGAAGGTGTACTTGGAACCGGCCGGCATCAGTTGCAGGCCTTCCGTCCAGCCCGGGATCACCTGGTTCAGCGCGAAGGTGGCGGGCGTGCCGCGATCCACGGAGCTGTCGAACTTGGTGCCGTCCAGCAGGGTGCCGGTGTAGTGCACCTTCACCGTGTCGGTGGCCAACGGCTTGGCACCCTTGCCTTGGGTGACGACCTTGTACTGGAGGCCCGAGGCGGTGGTTTTCACGCCGGCGCCGCTGCGGTTCTTGGCGAGGAAGGCTTCGCCGTCTTCCTTGTTCTTCTTCGCGGCGGCCTGCTGCTCGGCCACGCGCTTGGCCTGGAGGTGCTCGGAGAAGGATTTCTGCACTTCGGTGGATTCTTCCTCGGAGAGCAGCGGCTTGCCGTCCTTGATGACGGTTTCCATCGCCTGGATCACCAGGGGCAGGTCGATCTCGTCCTTGATCTGGGCCAGCGAGCCGCCGATCTGCATGCCGACGAGGTAGCTGCGCTTGTCGCGTTCGGTTTCCAGCTTGTCCTTGGCGGGGGCGGCGCTGGAGAAACCAACGGTGGCGATGGCGGCGGCGAGCAAGGTGTGGCGCAGGGTAAGCTTCATCGAGTTCTCCGAAGAGTCTGGTGTGAAAACGCCAGCCGTTCGACCGGTCGGCGGGAAAGGGCGGCTATTGTGGGGCCGCTCTCTGTACCGCGCAAATGCGGTGCTGGCAGGACTGCGGCGGGCGCGAAGAGTTCCGGCGCGCCGGAAACGCGGTTCAGGATTATTGCGGCGCGGCGGTGGGCGTATCGGAGGCTGGTTCGGCCAGCAGCGCCTCGATCTTCGCCAGCAGTTCCGCATCGTCCGGCTTGGTGCGGCTGCCGAAGCTGGCCACGACTTCGCCCTTGCGGTCGATCAGGTACTTGTGGAAGTTCCAGCCCGGCGCGCTGCCGGTGCGTTGCGCCAGCAGCTTGTAGAAGGGATCGGCGGCTTCGCCTTTCACGCTCGTCTTCTGGAACATCGGAAACTTGACGCCGTAGGTGAGCGTGCAGAACTCGCGGATTTCATCTTCCGTGCCCGGCTCCTGCCCGAGAAAATCGTTGGACGGAAAGCCCAGCACCGCAAAGCCACGCGCCTGCAGCTTCGCGTGCAGGTCTTCCAGCCCTTCGTACTGCGGCGTGAAGCCGCACTTGCTGGCGGTGTTGACGATCAGCAGCACCTGGCCCTGGTACGCGCACAGGTTTTGCGCTTCCTTGCCCGCGAGCGGACGGAAATCGCGATCCAGAAGGTCGCTGCACGCAGCGGCGGCAAGGCCAGGGAGGAGGGTCAACACCAGGACGAACAAGATGGAAAGGCGCATGGCGGCGGGGGATGAGGGTGAAGGTTGGCTGAATCCTACGCCTTGCACCTGTATCGATGCTTGACTGCTGAAATTCTAGTGTTATAGTTATCTACAACACCGATAGTTCAACTCACCACAACAGCACGCAGGCAACCCCATGAACCCACTCAAGACGCTCCGGATTCCGATGTCCGTACTCAAGCGCAAGCTGAAGCAGGTCGCCAGCGGTCTGGCGGTGGCGGCGCTGTTCCTGGCCGCAGGTATCGCGGTTGGCGGGCCGGCCCCACTGGGGGCTTCCGCAGTGGCGCAGGCCGACGCTGCCGTAGCGCCTGAAATCGAGGCCGCGCCGCGGGCCAATCAGAACGACGAGGCTCGCCTGGCGGCGAGCGCCGCGATGCGGATGCCGTACTTTTCCTTTGGCCGGCTGCTGCCGCGCACCGCGGTGCTCGCCAACATCGTGGAGCCGTGACATGGGCGTCACCTGGAACGACACCACGCCGATCTACCTGCAACTGAAGGCGAGGATCGTGGCGATGATCCTGGATGGACTGCTGCGGCCGGGGGAGGCGCTGCCTTCGGTACGGCAGATCGCCGCCGACTACCAGCTCAACCCGATCACCGTCTCGCGCGCCTACCAGGAACTGGCCGACGAGCAACTGGTCGAGAAGCGCCGGGGCCTTGGCATGTTCGTCACGCCAGGCGCACCGGAGCAACTATTGGCCAGCGAGCGCCGCCGCTTCCTCACGCAGGAGTGGCCGGCCATCGTCGAACGCATCGAACGGCTCGACCTGCCCTGGGCCGAACTGCGCAAATCCCTTCCCGCCGGAACCCAGCCATGAACGAATCTTCCGTTGCGAATCTGCCGCCTGTCGTCCTGGCGCGCCAACTCTCCAAGAAGTACGGCACCAAGACGGCACTGGATGGCGTGGAGCTTTCCATCCCCGCAGGCCGCATCGTCGGCCTGATCGGCCCCAACGGCGCGGGCAAGACCACGGCGCTGAATGCGATCCTGGGGCTGATTCCGTTCGAGGGCGAGCTTTCCGTACTGGGCCTGGATCCGCGCACCCGGCGCGATGCGCTGATGGACCAGGTGTGCTTCATCTCGGACGTGGCCATCCTGCCGCGCTGGCTGCGCGTGGGCCAGGCCATCGAGTTCCTCGAGGGCGTGCATCCCAGGTTCTCGCGCGCCAAGTGCGAGGCATTCCTGGCCAAAACCAAGCTCCAGCCCCGGCAGCGGGTGCGGGAACTGTCCAAGGGCATGATAGTGCAGTTGCACCTGGCGCTGGTGATAGCCATCGATGCGCGCATCCTGGTGCTGGACGAGCCCACGCTCGGGCTGGACATCCTGTACCGCAAGCAGTTCTACCAGAGCCTGCTCAACGATTACTTCGACGAGGACAAGACGATCCTGGTCACCACGCACCAGGTGGAGGAGATCGAGCACATCCTGTCCGATCTGATCTTCATCCGGAACGGGAAGATCGCGCTGTCCGCGACCATGGACGAGGTGGCCGAGCGCTTTTGCGAAGTGATGGTCGGCCCCGAGCACGCCACCGCCGCGCGCGCCTTGAACCCCATCGACGAGCGCCCGGTCTTCGGCAAGACCGTTTTCCTGTTCGACGGCGCACCGCGCGCATCGCTGCTGGAACTGGGCGAAGTCCGCAACCCGTCCGTCGCCGATCTGTTCGTCGCCACGATGAAAGGAACCTACGCATGAACCCCCCCGCCAACCTGCCGCGCCCCGTGCGCACCTTCGCCTGGCTGTTGCGCCGCGAATTCTGGGAAAACCGGGGCGGATTCCTGTGGACGCCGATGATCGTGGGCGGCGTGATCTGTGCGCTGACGCTGCTGGGCGCCATCGCCGCCACGCTCCAGATCGCCCGGATCAAGGGCGAGGCCAAGCTCAAGATCGACAACGTCGATGCCACCGAAATCACCCGGCACATGGGCTTCGTCGGCGACGGCAGCCTGTTGTCGGGTTTTGGCATCGTCGGCGTGGCGCTGGGGTTCGTGGTGTTCTTCTACTGCCTGGGCGCGCTGTTCGACGACCGCCGCGACCGCAGCATCCTGTTCTGGAAATCGCTGCCGGTCTCGGACGTTGCCACGGTGCTGTCGAAACTCTCCTGGGCCTTGCTGTTGGCTCCGGCGCTGGCGGTGGCCGTGGGCATCGCCGTCGGCGCGGTGTTGATGGGCATTTCCGCGATGACCGTCTCGATGAGCGGCATCGAAGGCGGCTGGGCCATGCTGGCGAACTCGCACCCGCTGCGCATGGTGGGAAGCGCGCTGGCGACGATTCCGGTGTATGCCTGCTGGTCGCTGCCCGCCGTGGGCTGGCTGATGCTGTGCTCGGCCTTCGCGCGCAGCAAGCCGTTCCTGTGGGCGGTGCTGGCCCCGATCATCACGGCGACCGTGCTGAGCTGGAGCGCGCTGCTGCCGGGCGTTTCGATGCCGCACGGGAAGATCTGGTACGTGCTGGTGTATCGCGGCCTTCTGAGCGTGTTCCCCGGCACCTGGTACGTCGATGGCCGGCTGGTCGGGCAACTGGCGGTCAGCGCCGGCAACATCGAAAGCCCCGACGATGTGGCCCGCCTGCTCGACCTCACCCACGTCTGGCGCATCTTCGGCAGCGCCGACATCTGGATCGGCATGGCGCTGGGCGCGGCGATGATCGTCGCGGCAGTGTGGCTGCGCAAACGCGCCGGGAGCATCTGATCCGCCGGATGGCGGTCGCGCGGGGCATGAATGCCTGCCGACCGCCAAGTGCGGCGGTGGCGGCATCGTGCTATAGTGCGCGGCCCGGTTCGCCGGGTTTGGACACGCTCGCCTGCAAGGGCAAGCCATAAAGCCGATTCAAGCAGGAAGGAAAGTGCGGGAAACCGCCGCTTGCATCAGTACTAAAACACCGAAAGGACATCACCATGCCCAAGATCAAGACCAACCGGGCGGCGGCCAAGCGGTTCCGCAAGACCGCCTCCGGCAAGTTCAAGGCCGGCCACGCCTTCAAGAGTCACATCCTGACCAAGAAGTCCACCAAGCGTAAGCGCAACCTGCGCGGCCCCAACCACGTTCGTGCCGAGGACGCAGGCCGCGTCCAGCGCATGTTGCCGTATCTCTAAGGGAGGGCTTCAGTCATGGCACGAGTCAAACGTGGAACCATTGCGCGCCGCCGCCACAACAAGGTGCTGTCGCGCGCCAAGGGTTATTACAACGCCCGCCGCAAGGTCTATCGCGTCGCCAACCAGGCCGTCATCAAGGCCGGCCAGTACGCCT
>CAZHXV010000196.1:0-5771 GCA_964536455.1 uncultured Aquimonas sp. | reverse complement strand
GCCAGGCCCACGAAGGCCGGCATCACGCCGCCGAAGATCATCACCAGCGCGTGCATGCTGGTCATCTGGTTGAAGAACGCCGGATCGACCAGTTGCAGGCCCGGCACGGCCAGTTCGGCGCGGATCACGCCGGACATCGCGCCGCCGATCAGGAACATCACGAAGGAGAACACCAGATACAGCGTGCCGATGTCCTTGTGGTTGGTGGACAGGAACCAGCGCTGGAAGAAGGTCGGGTGGTGATGGTGGTCGTCGTGGCCTTCCTCGTGGTGGTGCAGGCCGTGATCCGAATCGAGTGCGGTGCGGGTGGTTGCCATGTCTTGGCTCCTCAAGAACGTGCCAGCGGGCCTCAGCCCTGGGTCGGAACGGCGGCGGGGGCCTTGGTCGCCTGCGCAGTCTGCGCGGCGTCCTTGCCCCAGGTCGAACCGGGCTGGGCCGAGAGCCAGCCTTCGAATTCGGCGCGCGGCAAGGCCTTGATCACGATCGGCATGAAGCCGTGATCCTTGCCGCACAGTTCGGCGCACTGGCCGCGGTAGACGCCGGCCTTGTCCGCGGGAATCTTCGTCCAGCCGGAATTGACGATGCCGGGGATGGCATCCTGCTTCCAGCCCAGCGCCGGCACCCACCAGGAGTGGATCACGTCGTCGGCGGTGATGACGAAGCGGATTTTCGTATCCGTCGGCAGCACCAGGGGATTATCGACGTTCAGGAGGTAACTGCTGAAATCCCCATCCTTGACGCTGGCCGGGTCGATACCCGAATCCAGACGGCGGGCGGCATTGCTCTGCGCGTCCAGGCGGCTGGTGAAACCCACGCCGGTGGATTCGCCGCGGTAGTTCAACACCTCGTACTTCCACATCCACTGATAGGCGGTGACCTTCACCGTCATCTCCGACTCGCTGGAGTCGTACATCTTCAGCAAGGTGCTGGTGGAGGGAATCGCGATACCCAGCAGGATCAGGATCGGGATCACCGTCCAGATGATCTCGGCCGTGGTGTTGTGGGTGAACTGCGCGGCCACCGCACCCTTGGACTTGCGGAACGCGAACATGGCGTAGCCCATCGCGCCGAACACCAGCACCCCGATCACCACGCAGATGCCCAGGATCAGGTTGTGCAGCCAATAGACCTCCTGGGAGATCTCGGTGATGCCGGGAGACAGGTTGAGCTGCCAGGGCTCGGGATTGGCGAAGGCCGCAGCGGCGAAGAGCAGCGCGAAAAGGCCGGTTCCGATGCGTAGCGTGCGAACTGCTGCGTGGGTCATGTTTACCTCGGGGAGGCTCATCCCCTGTGTTTCCAGTTGCGGCCGGGGCGCACGCCGTACTCGGCGCCCATGCGTCTCCCGTTGCCCGAAGCGGATTTCCGGCGCGAATCGCCGAACCCTCAACGATGCGTGGGCATCCGGGGAATGATAGCGATTCAGGCAGCGCAGGGGCAAGGCGAACCGCTTCCGGAATGTGCGGCGGATGCCGTCTCGCCGGCATCCGCGCGCACTGCGCTCGCCGTCAGCGCCTGGCGGCGGCCTCGCGGTAGAGCGAGGCGGCGCGCTGGCGCAGGGATTCCAGAACGTCGTCGCCGGCCTTGCCGGAGGCAGTCTCGTTCAGGATCACGGTGCCTTCCTCGTTCCAGCCCACCAGGGTCTTCTTGCCGCCCTGCACGCGCTCGACGATCCACGGCTTGCCGCCGCGGTAGGCATAGCGGAACGCGGCCGAGCCCGCATCGCCGAAATCGACCTGCTCGCGCGCCATGCGGATCTGGCCGCTGGATTCGACGAAGGCATCCCAGCCCACCGCGATTTCCTCTTCCAGGCGTTCACCCTGGATGCGGCGCAAGGCGCCGATGTGGGCTTCCAGCTCCGCGAATTCCTTCTTCGCCAGTTCATCCGGCGGCACGTCGGCGGAAGGCTGCCCGCCCCGCACCAGGGCAAGCTTCATATCCGAGGAGGGCGCACCGTCGGTCAGCACCGGCACCGGCGCGGCGGTGCCGTACAGCACCAGGGTTTCCGCTTGCAGGGTGGCGCTGAGCGCATAGCTGTGCGTGGCGTCTATCCGGGCCGGCTCGTAGGGCAGCGCGAACTTGAACGGCAGCGCATTGGCCGCAGGCGTCGCCGATTCGGCCACGACCACCGGCAGCACGGCCTTGTCCGTGGTATCCAGCAATTTGAGCACCAGGGTGATGCCCGGCGGCAGCGACGGCAACTGATCCACGTCGATCTGGCCGCTCAGGGCCGGGCCGGTCACGGCAGCGGGGGCGCCCTGCTGTTGCGCCGAAGGGGCATTGCCGGAGGTGCCAGCCGACTCTCCGCCGCAGGCGGAAAGGAACAGTGCGGCGGCGACGGACAAGGAGATAAGTTTGTGCATCGTTCGATCTACTCGTGCTTGCGTGGGATGGTTGCAACCTGCGGCCATCCCGGACGAGGGAAACGATGGGCATCGCGGGAAGCGCCGGTCGATCCGGCCAGTGCCGCTGCACGAACGGCAGCGGAAAGGTCGGCCATCATAGAACAAAGCCACGACCCGGTCATTCATGGCTCCGGCAAGGGAAATGCAACGAACTGTCGCGCACCCCCGCAGCGCGAGGTCAGCGCTCCATCCGGTAATTGATCGCCGCCCGGTTCTCGCTGCCCGAATCGATCTGCACGTTCCACAGCCGGCTCAGCAGGTATTTGAACGTCACCACCTGGCCGGAACCGAACAGCGCCACGCCGTAGGCGACGTACATGCGCGGCGAAAGGTGCTTGCCGACCGTCAGCGCGGCGCCGCCAAGGGCGCGGTTGTCGGCCACTTCCACTTCGTCCAGACCCATGCGCGCGCCAAGTTTCTGCGCCAGCAGGTTGCCGCCCATGGCCGCAGCGGCCTGCGTCAGTTGCGCGCCGTCGGTCTGCGAGGCCGAACGCAGCGGCTTGCCCAGCACCAGATAGGAAAGCTGCTCGGCCTGCTCCATCGAAGGCTCCGACCACAGCGTCAGATTCGGCAGCAGGGCCGTGCCGCGCACCTGGATGCCGACGGTGACATCGTCGATCTTGCGCTGGGCACGGATATCCAGCGAAGGGTTGTCGAGCGGCGTCGAGGCATAGGCGATATTGCCGCGCGTGATCGAAAGATCCTGGCCATAGGCCTTATAGGAGCCGCCCACGTCGATCGCCCCGCGCGCCGTCATCACCCTGCCGGGCGTCTGGCGAACCTGGAGCTGGCCGCCGAGCCGGCCATTCAGGCCGTAGCCGCGCATCCGTACGCGCTCGCCAAGTTTCACGCCGACATCCACATCCAGCGCCAGCGGCTGGCCCGGCTCGCCCTGATCCACGATCACCACGTCGCTCGAAGGCGATACCGCGCTCTGCAACTGTTCCAGGTCGATCCGCGCGAACGGCACGTCCACCTGGCCGCGCACCTTCAGCGTTCCCTGCGCCAGCTCCAGGCGCAGATCGGGCGAGGCGTTGAGGTGGATATCGGGCGTGTCCATCACCGCAAGATCGGTGCCGGAAATCGCCAACTGCGCCGCCATGCCGCCGGATTCCGCCGGTTGCAGCGTGCCGGAAAGTTTTGCCACACCGTCGCCGAGCGATAGCGTGCCTTCCACGCCGAACGCGCCACCGGCACGGCTTTGCAGCGCGATCTGCCCATCGGACAGCGCGATGCCCAGTTCCGGCACTTCCGCCGCGAATCCGGCGAGTGTCGCATCGCCATCGAAGGAAGGCGTCGCGCGCGTTCCGGAAAGCCGCACGCGACCGCGGACGCGGCCCTGCGGGGCGGCAAGCTGGTCGGTGAACAGTTCCAGCGCGGCAATGTCCGGCAGATCCAGTTCCAGCACGCCGGAAAGTTCGCCGTTTTCTTCCAGCGGCGTGGCGAGCGCCGCATCGAGTGCGACGCGGCCTTCGCCGTTCACCGCCGAGCGCAGCGACAGCGATGCCCGGTCCCGATCCAGCACGGCGGAAAGTTCCAGACCGGACAAGGCCAGCAGGCTGCGCCCGGAGGCTGAGGAATGACGCAGGTCGATGCTGGGCGCGGCGGCGGAAAGTTCGGCTTCGATGCGGCCATCCGCGCGTTGCAGGAAACGGCCTTTCGCATCGAGACGGCCTTGCAGCGCGACGGGCTGATCGAGCCCGCGCGCCAGCCACGGGCCAAAGGGTTCCAGCGGCAAGGCGTCCAGAACGAGGTGGCCCCTGGTTTCGCCAGCACCACCACCGCTCGCGTCCAGGCACAGGCACGCCTCCGTACCCGCGCCCAGGCACATCGGCGCGAGCGTGAATCCGTCTTTCGACGAATGGCTCAGCGCGACGGGTCCGTCCAGTTGCCACGCCGCAAGATCAGGCGTGGCATGGGCCAGTGCGAGTGCCAGGGTTTCCAGCGTGCCGCGCCAGGCGTTCTTTTCCGCGACACCGCCGGAAAGCGCCAGATCGAGCGTGCCTGCCTCGCCCTGCACCGCCAGCGTGGCGCGATGATCGGCCCTGCTGCCCTGGACATCGAGCGTTACTGCCTGCACGTCCTGGCCAGCCAGCGCCAGCGTTTGAGCCTGGATGGCGACCTTGCCGCGATCGCCCGCCGCGATTTCCGCATCCAGTCGAAGCTGGCCGAGCCTGGTCTCGCCTTGCGCCAGATCGCGGCCTGTCAGGTGCAGTTCCACGTCCGGTTTCTCGCGCGTGCCGCCCAGCGTGAACGCCCCGCGCAACCGACCGCTCGCCCCCGGCCACGCATCGGCCAGATCGAGCGGCGAAAGCTCGCCGCTGGCGTCCAGCGTTTCGGCAAAGGTTCCTTGCGCACGGATCGACGAATCCCCGAGCGAAAGCGCCACCGCCGCTTCGCCGCGCCCATTGCCGCGCAGTGTCGCATCGGCCTGCCCGCGCAGGGCACGGCCCCGCAGCGTGCCGGAAAGATCGCGCAACGCGAAGCTGCCGAACACGCCATCCTCGCCCACACCGCCATTGGCCGAGAGCCTGGCCGCGACCGCGCCGGGAAACTCCGGCACGAGCCAGGCCGGATCGAAGCTGGTCAACGTCGCATCGACCTGGAAAGCCACCTCCGGCTGCCATGCCACGCGGCCCGTCGCGCTCACCCGGCCATCGCGCGGCAGCGTTGCATCGAAACCTTGCAGCGTGAACGCTTCCGCGCTGCCCCGCCCCGTGAGATTCAAATTCATTCGATCCACGCCACGCGCCACCGTGGCCTGCATCGACAACGCATAGCCAGACAACGGCCCGTCGATGCGCGCCGTGCCGCTGCTGCGCACGGGCGCCTGCGGTGTTTCCGCAGGCCAGGGCACATCGCTCCAGGAAAGATCGAGCGCCAGTTGCGGTTCGGTGCGATCCAGCGCCACCGTGCCTGCGATCTGCGCCGTGCCGGGATTCAACCCCAGCGCCAGCGGGGACAGCGCGAGCTTGCCGTCGTCGAAGGAAACCCGCGATGGCTGGAGATCGAAGTGCAGCGTGCCCTGCGCCACGCTGCCGTGCAGTTCCGCCTGCCGCAGGTCGCCCTGCCCGTCGATCCGGATCGACACCGGCTCGCCTTCCGCGCCCAGCCGCTGCGGCAGCAGCTTCGGCGCGGAAACTTCCAGCGTCCAGCGCGGTTCGGGCAGGCCGCCGCTGGCGGCAAGGCGCAAGGATGCGGGCTGGCCCACATCGGTATCGAGCGCGACGCTCAGGTCGGAAAGGTCGCCGCGCACGGCGAGGGTGGCGGGCAAGGGATCGACGCCTTCGCCCAGCGGCAGGCGTGCGGTGGCATCCAGTTCCGTCGCCCAGTTCGAGCCGCTGTCGATGTGGCCGACGGCGTCCAGCG
>CAZHXV010000195.1:5128-5774 GCA_964536455.1 uncultured Aquimonas sp. | reverse complement strand
AAGTTCGGCATCTCGTTCAACAAGACCGAATACAACCAGGCCGGCGCGCTGGTGCACATCTACACCGACGGCAGCATCCAGGTGAACCACGGCGGCACCGAGATGGGGCAGGGCCTGCACACCAAGATGCTGGGCGTGGCGGCGCGCTCGCTGGGCGTGAATGTCTCGCGCCTGCGGGTGATGACGACCAGCACCGACAAGGTGCCCAATACTTCCGCCACCGCCGCCAGCAGCGGCTCGGACTTGAACGGCCAGGCAGTCAAGGCGGCCTGCGAAACCCTGCTGGCGCGGCTGGCGCCGGTGGCGGCCTCCTTGTTGAAAGGCCGGCCCGAAGACATCGTGTTCGCCGACGACCACGCCTGGCTGGGTTCCAACCCCACGGCGCGGATCGGCTTCACCGACGTGGTGAAGGCGGCTTATGTGGAACGCATCAGCCTCTCCGCCACCGGCTTCTATCGCACGCCGGGCATCCATTGGGATGCGGCCAAGGGCCAGGGCCATCCGTTCTACTACTTCGCCTTCGGCGCGGCGGTGTGCGAAGTGGACGTCTGCGGCTATACCGGCATTGCGAAACTTGCGCGCGTGGACATCCTGCACGATGTCGGCGATTCCTTGAACGAAGGCATCGACCGCGGCCAGATCGAGG
>CAZHXV010000195.1:0-5118 GCA_964536455.1 uncultured Aquimonas sp. | reverse complement strand
TGCAGGGCATGGGCTGGCTCACCTGCGAGGAACTGCGCTGGAACGACGCCGGAAAACTGCTCACCGATGCACCCAGCACCTACAAGATTCCCACCATCGGCGATGTGCCGCAGGATTTCCGTTTTGCGCTGTTCCAGCGCCCCGTTCCCGAAACCACGCGCGTGATCTTCGGCAGCAAGGCCGTCGGCGAACCGCCGCTGATGCTCGCCATCGCGGTGCGCGAGGCCATCCGCGAGGCGGTGGCAGCGTTTGCGAACGAAACGCCCCGGCGCGTGGAATTGGCCTCGCCCGCGACGCCGGAGGCGGTGTTTGCGGCGATCGAGGCGGTGCGTTGAAGTCATCGGATGGATCGCCAACCGCGCGTCTGGGCAAGACCAAAGCGGCTGCCCCGGATGTGCTGCGTTCATCCGGGCTGCGTGGCGGTTACGGGGCTTCCCGTTCCCCTTCCGTCTTTTGATCGTTCACCAGCGCCCACACCAGCGCGCCCACCCATCCCAGGATCGACCACCCAAGCAGGATGTTCAGGGCGACGATGGGGGCCTTGTTCCGGTGGTTCCTCGTGAGCGCGATGACCGAGGGTATGAAGTACAGAATCAGGCCGAGGATCGCCGCGATGGCGATGACGACCCAAGGGATGTGTGTTTCGGCCATTTGTGGATCTCCTGAAGTTGCGGATGGACTGTCCAGCGCGATGTCGTCGTCGCTCGCGCGGCCATCGGGCCCGAGCGAACGCAGGTCGAAACCTTCTACACCCGCTTCCGTCCGAATGCGGGTGTAGACGTATTCGTTTCCCCACGGATCGACGGGCACTCTGTCCAGATACCTGCCGTGCTCGGCCAACACCCGCAGGCGCTGTTCGTTGTCGGGATAGCCGGCGTTTTCCAGGCGGTACAGATGCAAGGCGATGACGATGGCTTGCAGGTCGGCGCGTGTTTTTGCGAGGCGTGCCCCCGAATCGGCTTGCGTGCCGCCGCAACCGGCCATGGCGAGGATGACCGCAACGAACACCAGAACCCACCGCAATGGCGCATCCATGATGCGGGATGGGAGCATCGACATGCGAAGTTGCGGCATGCGTTTTCCGCTTCCGGCGAATGTGGTGGGTCTGGCCATGCGGTTCCCGGTGGCGAGGAAGTGGACTTGGGACGAACGGATCGATGCAATGACCTTATCAAAATATAACTGTTAAAAACAGTATGTTTTAGATAGGTGGCTTGATGAGCGTAGTGTTTCCACGATGGCGACATGACGCCAGACCATCTGTTACGCCGCCTCGGGCTGGTCATCCGCCGCCACCGCGAGGCGCTCAAGCTGACGCAGGAGGAGTTTTCCGATGCGCACGGCATCAACCGCACCTACTACGGTGCGGTCGAGCGCGGTTCGCAAAACCTCACGCTGCTCAATCTGGCGCGTTTGGCGCAGAGCCTTCAGATGAGCCCTTCATCGCTGATGAAGGAGGCCGAGGAACTGGATCTGGTCCAGGCCGAGCGGATACCGCCATGCCCGCCCAGGCGTGGCCGTCCGAAGGGTTCCACGCGACGTTGACCGCCACCCGATCAGGCCGGGATCCGTTTCCGCGATAGTCCGGATACGTCTTCTCCCGCGAACCACCGCCGGGTGAAGAGTTCTTCACCGCGTCATCGCGCGCGTTCGCTTTCGCCCGCCATCAGCCGCCGACCTGCGCGATCCAGTCGCTGAGGTTGTAGTAGTTCGTCACCCGCGCGATCTTTCCGCCACGGATATCGAAGAACGCGCCGCCCGGCAATGCGTAGCGCTGGCCGTGGGCTGGCGGCAGGCCCTCGTCGTCGGCCAGGTACTGGCCATGGACAGTGTATTCGGCGGCGGCGCGGGATCCATCCGGCGTGGCGCTGACGACGATGTCTTCCAAACGCTCGGCGTAGCTCTTCCGCATCCGCGCCAGGAAGGCGCGGAAGGCGGGAATGCCGGTTTCGCGCGCGCCCTGGTTGAGATCGTGCGCGACGTCGGGCGCAAGCAGGGCAAGCATGGCTTCCCAGTCGCCACGGTTGAAGGCATCGTAGTAGGCGTTCACCAGCGCGATGGCGGTGGCGGACATGGGTTCACCGGCCTTCGGTGGCGGCATCTGGCGCGGGCGATGCCGACGGGGCGATGCCTTTCAGTTCGCGGTAGCGCGCCATGGTGGCGTCGTATTCCTTTCGCAGCTGCGCCTGTTCGGCCTCGCGCCGGCCAAGGAATTCGCGCTGCTGATCCACCTGGGCGCGCACCATGGCGATGGAGTCGATGGTTTTCTTGTCAACGGGCTTGCCTTCCCGCTCCAGGCTGGCGGCGTGGGCCAGCAGCTGCGCCTGGCTCTTTTCCTGGTTGCGGATGCTGGCCCGGGCCGATTCCAGGCTCTGTTCGACCAGATCGAAACGTTCCTTGTAGGCGCGTTCCAGGTCGGCCTCGGACGGGTAGGCGCCGGTGAGCATCGCATCGCGCTTCCTGGTTTCCTCTTCGCGCTCGCGCTCCTTGGCTTCCTCCCGTTCCCCGGCTTCCTTGGCGGCCTTTTCCTCCGGCGTCAGGGCGCGTTCGGTGGTCTTGACCGTGATGCCCTGCGAATTGAGTTCCTCGCGGCGATCCTTCACGGCCTCGGGCGGAAGCTGGTCGGTGTAGCGAACCTGGCCATCCTTGTCCACCCAGCGGTAGAGCTTCTTCTGCGAAGACGAAGCTTTCTGCGCGAGCGCATCGGCGGAAACCGCCGTCAGCGCGAAAGTGGCCAGTGCGACGGCGAGCAGGGGTTGACGGATGAACATGGAAGCAACCTCCAAAAGGACGAGGAACCCGCCCCGGAGCCGGCTTGCGCGGGCTCGGGCAGCGCTCAGGCGACGGCGATGCCGTAGCGGGCGCGGTAGGCCAGCAAAGGTTCGCGATGCGCCGCCAGCACGGGATGCGAATCAGTATAGGCCAGCAGTTCGGCCAGCCGTGCAACGGCGATCACGGGCACGTTGAACTCCCGTTCCACTTCCTGCGCGGCGGAAAGTTCGCCCTGGCCGCGCTCTTGCCGGTCCAGCCCGATGACGACGCCCGCCACCTGCGCACCGGCATCGCGGATCAGCGCGATGGCCTCGCGGATCGCGGTGCCGGCGGTGATCACGTCATCGACGATGACCACGCGCCCGGCCAGCGGCGCGCCGATCAGGCTGCCGCCTTCGCCGTGCGCCTTGGCTTCCTTGCGATTGAAGGCCACGGGCAGGTCGCGGCCCCGCGCGGCCAGCGCGGCGGCGGTGACGGTGGCCAGCGGGATGCCCTTGTAGGCCGGGCCGAACAGCATGTCGCAGGCGATGCCCGATTCCTGCAGCGCCTGCGCGTAGCACTCGCCCAGCGTGGCCAGCGCCGCACCGGAATCGAAACGCCCGGCATTGAAGAAGTACGGGCTGAGACGCCCGGATTTCAGCGTGAACTCCCCAAAACGCAGCGCTTGCCGCGCCAGGGCGAGATCGAGAAAACGGCGTTGGTGGTCGCGCATGACGGGAAACCGGACGGGAATCAGGCGGCGCTTTCGGCCAGGCGCAGGGTTTCGTCGGAAAAGGCGCGCAATACTTCCATCCCGTTGGCTGGCGGCTTTTCCGCGAAGCGCTGGCGCAGGCTGGCCGCCAGTTCGCGCAGTACCGGGCCGTTGCGCTGCTTGGCCGGATCGAAGGTGGCGCGGCCCGGTTCGGAACAGAACCGGTGCAGTTCGAAGAAATAGAACTCCTGCCCGGTGCTGAGAAAGGCAAGGCATGGCGCGGCCGATTCGATGCTGCCCATCGGGCGCCCGCTGCGCATTTCCCGTTCCTGGCACAGGCGGCTGGCGCTTTCGGCCAGCCACACCAGGGGTTCGCCGACGTTGGCGGTATCCAGATCGGAGGCGATCTGCGCCAGCCGCACACCGTTCGCCGCTGCCGGATCGGCGCGCCAGTCCGGATCGCGTTCGTCCAGCAACGACGCCAGGCGCGGCGCGAGCGGGCCGCTGGTGGCGACCACTTCCGCCGGGTTCAGCGGCTGCGGCGGCGAGGGACGGGCGTCGAAGGTGGAACCGGCAATCATCAACTGGAGCGCGACGAACAACGCGCGATCGTCTTCGTCGTCGAAGCCGGCCAACCGCAGGATGCGCCAGGCTTCGGCAATGCTGGCCGCTTCGTTGCGGCCCACCGGGTTGGAAAAATCCACGGTTTCGCGCTGGCGCAGATCGTGGCAGACGCAGAACAGGGACAGCGCGATCCATTCGTCGAATTCCAGCGCACCCGGCCCGATCCGGGCTATCAGCCGCTGCATCCGGCCATCGAACAGTTCCAGCGCATGGTTCTCGTTGTGGTAGGCGTGGAAATCCTCGCCCCAGCTGCCGTGCCGCAGGCCCATGCGCGCCAGCCCGAGCAGCATCGCCGCGCGCATCCGCTGCGCGCGCGGCGCGGCCTCCGGGCCGAAATGCGCCAGCAGCGCACCAAGGCGCGCATCCAGCAGCGCCACCGCGTCCGGGCGGCGCTGCGCCGCCAGATCGGCGGCGGACGCAGCATCCGGCAGCGCGCGTTCGGTCGCGTCCTGTGGAAACTCGTCGGGCCTTCCGATCCGCACTCGGCGATGCTCCAGAGCCTGTCGATACGTGGGCGGCGAAATGCCGCGCGAATGCGCAGTATAGGTGCATCCCGCTGGCCGTCGCGCGGGGCTTGGCAAGTGGCGGACGGCTGGGTATGGTCGCGCGGTTTTTCCCCTTCGCCGGCCTGTGCATGTCCTCCTCCGATCTTTCCCGCCCCCCTGTGCCGCCCAAGCTCGATCCGCTGGCCTGGCTGATCTTCAGCTCGCGCTGGCTGCAACTGCCGCTGTACCTGGGCCTGATCGTGGCGCAGTGCGTCTATGTGTTCCTGTTCGGCAAGGAGCTGTGGCACCTGCTGCACGACGCGCCCAGGCTCGGCGAGCAGCAGATCATGCTGATCGTGCTGGGCCTGATCGACGTGGTGATGATCTCCAACCTCCTGGTGATGGTGATCGTGGGCGGCTACGAAACCTTCGTCTCGCGCCTGCGGCTGGAAGGCCACCCGGACCAGCCCGAATGGCTGAGCCACGTCAACGCCTCGGTGCTGAAGGTGAAGCTGGCGATGGCGATCATCGGCATCTCCTCGATCC
>CAZHXV010000194.1:0-5790 GCA_964536455.1 uncultured Aquimonas sp. | reverse complement strand
AACTGCGACAACGTCTATGACCTGGTCTGGACGGTCGGCCCGCAGGGCGTGGTCACCTACGGCGATGTGTATCTGCAGAACGAGAAGGAACAAAGCGCCTACAACTTCGAACACGCGGACGTGGCCGAACTGTTCCACCGCTTCGACGCCTGCGAGAAGGAGGCGCTGAAGCTGGTCGAACTCGGGTTGCCGTTGCCCGCCTACGATCAGGTCTGCAAGGCCAGCCACAGCTTCAACCTGCTCGATGCGCGCCGCGCCATTTCCGTGACCGAACGGCAGCGCTACATCCTGCGGGTGCGCAACCTCGCGCGTTCCGTCGCCGAAAGCTATTACGCCCAGCGCGAGAAGCTCGGGTTCCCGGGCGTGAAAGCTGCTGCTGCGAAGGAGATCGCGGCATGAGCGCGATGAAGCCCTTGCTGATCGAACTGGGCGTCGAGGAACTGCCGGTCAAGGCGCTGCCGGAACTGGCGCGCGCGTTCTTCGATGGCGTGATCGCGGCGCTGGAAAAGCGCGGCATCGCCTTCGATGGAACCGGCGCGAAACCGCTCTACACGCCGCGCCGCCTGGCCGTGTTGTTGCCGGGTGTCGCCGAGGAGCAACCCGAACAGAAATCCGAAATGCTCGGCCCCTACCTCAATGTCGCGCTCGATGCCGACGGCAAGCCGACGCGCGCGCTCGAAGGCTTCGCCGCGAAAGCGGGCGTGGCGTGGACGGCGCTCGAAAAAACCAGCGACAGCAAGGGCGAGCGTTTCATCTTCCGCGCCGTGAAAGCGGGCGGGAAAACCGCCGCCCTGCTGCCTGGCATCCTCAGCGAAGCCATCGCCGCGATTCCCGTGGGGAAGCCGATGCGCTGGGGCGACCACGACTACGCCTTCGCGCGTCCGGTGCTGTGGCTGGTGTTGCTGTTCGGCGAGGCCGTGGTCGACGCCGAGGCATTCGGCACGAAGGCCGACCGCATGAGCCAGGGCCATCGCTTCGAGCACGGCAAGGCGGTGTGGCTGAGTGCGCCCGGCGACTATGTCGAAACCCTGCGCGCCGCGAAGGTGCTGGCCGATCCGGACGAGCGCCGCGCCAGCATCGTCGAACAGGTGAACACCGCCGCGAAGGCGGCAGGCGGCGATGCGCGCATCACCGACGACAATCTTGAGCAGGTGGTCTGCCTGACCGAATGGCCGAACGCCATCGCCTGTGGTTTCGAGCGCGATTTCCTCGCGGTGCCGCAGGAAGCCTTGATCGCGACGATGGAAGCCAACCAGAAGTTTTTCCCGGTGCTCGATGCGCAGGGCAAGCTGACGGAGCATTTCATCGGCGTCGCCAACATTCAATCGCGCGATCCCGAACAAGTGCGCAAGGGCTACGAGCGGGTGATCCGGCCGCGCTTTGCGGACGCCAAGTTCTTCTTCGATGAAGATTTGAAGCAAGGCCTGTCCGCGATGAATGCGGGACTGACGACCGTCACGTATCAGCAGAAGCTGGGCAGTGTCGCGGACAAGGCCGAACGCATCGCGAAACTGGCCGAATCCATCGCCCCCGCGCTGGGCGTGGACGCCGCGCTGGCGCGCCGCGCCGCGAGCCTGTCCAAGGCCGACCTGCAATCGCGCCTGGTCAACGAATTTCCGGAACTGCAAGGCATCTCGGGTCGCCATTACGCCGCCGCCGATGCGCAGCTTGCCGATCTTTCGGCGCAAGACCGCGCCGCGCTGGCCTCGTCGCTGGATGAAATCTACGCGCCGCGTTTCGCCGGCGACGACATCGCCGCCTCCAGTCTGGGCAAGGTGCTGGCGATTGCCGAGCGTCTGGATACGCTCGCGGGCGGTTTTGCGGCGGGCCTGAAGCCGACCGGCAACAAGGATCCGTTCGCGCTGCGGCGCAATGCGCTCGGGCTGGCGCGCACCATCATCGAAAGTGGCGTGGGAGTTTCCTTGCCCGCGCTGCTCGATGCCGCCGTGCTGCTGGCGCAGGCCGACATCGCGCACAGCGGCAAGGTAGAAGCGCAGCCGAACCTGTCCGGCGAGCTTTACGACTTCATTCTCGACCGCCTGCGCGGCTACTACGAAGCCAAGTCCATTCCCGCCACGCACTTCAATGCCGTAGCCGAATTGAAGCCGGCCTCGCTCGCCGACTTCGACCGCCGCCTCGATGCGATCGGCCAGTTCGCCGCGCTGCCCGAAGCCGAATCGCTCGCCGCCGCCAACAAGCGCATCCGCAACATCCTGCGCAAGGTCGAAGGCGAGGTTCCGTCGGACATCGATGCCGCCTTGCTGAAGGAGCCCGCCGAAGCTGCGCTCGCGCAAGCGGTGCAGGCCGCCATCAGCGATACCTCTCGCGCGCTGGCGTCGGGCGATTACGTCGCCGTGCTGAAACGCCTGTCGCAACTGCGCGGGCCCGTGGATGCGTTTTTCGACGCCGTGATGGTGATGGCCGAGAATCCAGCGCTGCGCAACAACCGCCTGGCGCTGCTGAAATCGCTGTCGGATCGCTTCCTCGCGGTGGCCGATATCTCGCTGCTTGCACAGTGAGGTACGAGTGAGTCGCCCGCTTCGCGGGCTGCAAGTCGCGCCTGCGGCGCTGTGAGGAGTCAGTAAAAGCGGGTTTCGCTCTTTAGCTTCTGCTGACAGGCGTGCGGAGCACGCCGACTCACTCCTCGCAGGCGCGAAGCGCCGACTTACTGCTTCTGAAACAGCCGCTCCGCCCGCTGGAACAGGATCCAGCTCGTGGCGATGTACTTGTCGCCGCCGCGCGGCATGTTGCCGCGATGGGTATGCGTGAAGGCGGCGGGCGCGAGCACCAGCGTTCCGGTTTTCGGCTTCAGCTTGCGGCCTTGGTAAAGGAATTCGGTTTCGCCTTCCGCAAAGCCGTCGTTCAAGTACACCATCCACAACAGATGCCGGTGCAGCGTCTCGCCGCTGGCGTCCTTCGGGTACAGCTCGCAGTGCCAGTACGGATAACCGCCGTGGTTGGCGCGATAGCGTTGCAGGTTGATCGCGCCGGGCCGCAGCACCGCCTGCACCAGCCGCGCCAGTTCCGCGTCGCTCATCGCCCCGATGTCGCCCCCCGTGAGCCGTCGCAACGGGCTGCCGGTTTGCAGCATCAGCGGGGCGATGACCAGGTGCGGATACTTGCGCAGGTAAGCGATGGTGCCGGCCATCGCCACGTTCAGCAGCTGCTGTTCCACGTCCTGCCACTGCGGTTTTCCGTGCAGCAGGATGTCGGTGGAATCCTTCAGCTCCGGCATCACGCCCGAACCCACGCTGCCCGGCTGCTGGTGTTCCCGGCCGGCTTCGAAGCGCGTCACGATGGCGGCGCAGGTGGCCGCGTCGAGCGCGTTGTCGATCACTTCGATGAAATCGGCTGCGATGGAATCGGACTGGGACATCGCCAGCGAACGCGGGTGCGGGAAACGGTGCAGTCTAGCCAAAGCGCTCAATGTCGGGCGATTCGATCCAGCCACACGCCCAGCCCCTGGGCATTCAGTTCCACGTCCATCGCCAGCAGTTCGCGCGCGATGGTTTCGGGCAGGCCGCTGACGGCCGCGGCGCGCGGCGCGTAGAGATCGGCCAATGCTCCGGCGATGCGCGCATGGCGATCCGGCGCATTGGCGTGTTCCGTGGCGATGGCCACCATCGCGTCGATCTGACGGATCAGTTCCGGCGCGTGCGCGGCAGGATTTTCGATGCGACCGAAGTGGGTGAGGTAGGCGGCCTGCGGTCGCAGCGCCAGCAGCCTGGCGATGGAGGCTTTCAGCGCTTCCGGATCGAACTGCACCGGGGTGGTGGTCGGGAAGAGGTGGATGCCGCCCGGGCCGTCGAAATCGCGGTAGGAAATGCCGAAGGTGTCGCCGGTGAAGATGCCGCCGCTGGCCTCGTCGAAGAGGCAGAGGTGGTGCGAGGCGTGGCCGGGCGTATCCAGGCAGAGAAGCTTGCGGCCGGCCAGATCCACCACATGGCCGTCGTGCGCGATGTCCACCCGTTCCGCCGGGATCGGCGCGATGCTGCCGTAGCTCTTCGCCATCTCCGCCTCGCCATACACGGCGGTGGCGCCGGCGATCAGCCGGGCCGGGTCGATCATGTGCGGTGCGCCGCGCGGATGCACCACGGCCCGCGCGTTCGGCAGGTAGCGCATCAGCGCGCCCGCGCCGCCGGCGTGATCCAGATGCACGTGGGTCAGGATCAGCCAGTCGATGTCTTCCGGCGTCAGGTTCGCGGCGGCGACGGCGTCCAGCAGGTTCGGCACGGAAAGCGTGGTGCCGCAATCCACGAACGCGCCGCGGCCGTGCTCCACGATCAGGTAGGCCGCGTCGAAGTTCGGGCGCTGGAAGCCGGTGTCGATGGTGTGGATGCCGTGGCTCATGGCGGGGGATCCTCTGCGTGAAGGCTGCCAATGCTGGCGGCAGGGCGTCAGCCCGTGAAGCCCGACGTTCGTCGCAGCAGCGCCGCCCGCAGCCAGAAGGCCAGCCCAAGCGCCACGAGAAAAGCGCCATAGGCCAGGAGGCAGGCCAGCACCTGTTTCCAGATCGCGCCAGCGGCCAGATCGGCATGGAGGAAGCCCCAGCGCATGGCGAGAAAACTCAGGCACGCGGAAACCGCCAAGGCGGCCAGATCGAACGCCGTGCGCCAGGTTGGCCGTGGCCGGCGCGGAAACAGCCAGAACAGCGCGGACAGCAGCACGAACCACGGCAGGAACAGGATCAGCGAGAGGTTGAGTTCGACGGTGGCGTTCATGTCGGGAAGATCACCCCTTGGACTTCTGCTTCTCCGCATCGGCAGCGGCCAGCGCCGCGAGCGCGGCGGAAACTTCGGCGGCTTCGACGCCTTCGCCCAATGCAAGCTGCCCATCGCCGAAGGAAAAACTTTCCTGCTTCAACCGCGCGATGCGCTGGCCGGCGTCCTTGGGCGATTCGAAGCCGGCGCTTTGCAGCAGCACCCGGCCATCGTCGGCGACGAGCTTGAAGTAGAAGCGGTTGTCGGCTTCGCGGTATTGCTTGAGCGATGGGAGTCGGGAGTCGGGAGTCGGGAGTCGGGGCTTGCTGGCTTCCTGCTGCGATGACGATTTGCCGAACGAGCGCAGGCCCACCGCCTCGCGCAGTTCTTCAAGGAACGGAGCCGCAATCGCCCGCGCCTTCTTCGCGCCGATCCGCAACAGATCCTCGATGTCGGCGGGTCTGGCGATCAGGGCTTCGTATTTGTCCCGCATCGGCGCAAGCGCGCCGTCGAGTTTTCCGAACAGGCGCTGCTTGGCCTCGCCCCAGCCCAGGCCATCGACCAGCGCGGCGCGGAAATCCGCCGTTTCCGCGGCGTCGGCGAACGCGCCGTGGATCAGGATCAGCGCATTGGAATCGGGATCTTTCGCCTCGCCCGGCAGTTTCGAATCGGTGACGATGCGTGCAATTGCCTCCTTGAGCTTCTTCGCCCCCCCATCGAACAGCGGGATGGTGTTGTCGTAGCTCTTGCTCATCTTGCGGCCATCCAGGCCCGGCAGCGTGGCCACGTCCTCATCGACGGCGGCTTCGGGCAGCACGAACCATTCGCGGCCAGCGCCGAACAGGTGATTGAACCGAGCCGCCACGTCGCGCGCCATCTTCTTGTAGAGCCGGGCGACCTCGCCCTCGGGCTCGGCCGCCACGGTGGGCTGGCCGCTGTCGGCCTGCTGGCGGATGGCCATGGCCAGGGGCAGCGCGCCCAGGTAGTCCATGCCGTATTCCTGCGCCATCCTCTTGCCGCCGTCGGCGCCGAAGACGTGCTCCACGTGGCCGCAGTTGGTGCACACGTGCACCGCCATGTTCTCCACGAT
>CAZHXV010000193.1:0-5805 GCA_964536455.1 uncultured Aquimonas sp. | reverse complement strand
GCGCCAGGTGCTGGTTACGTCCATGCGCTCGCTGATTTTCGCGGCCATCCGCTCCACGCACGCCCCCTGCAGGAATGCCGCGCCGTGGTGGAGCGGATGGCCGCGAAAATCGGCGAACGCATGGACATAGCCAGTACGTGGCGCAGCGAGGATACTCTGGAGTTCTCCCGCCCCGGGGTGGACGGCCGCATCCGGCTGCTGGCGGACGAAGTGCACGTCGCAATCGAACTCTCCTGGCTTTTGACGCCGTTGAAAGGCCTACTGGAAAGCGAGATCCAGCGTGTGCTGCAACGCGAGCTGGGATAACGGGCAATCCGGGCTGCCACAAGCGCGGAACAGGCATATCATCGTTTCGGGCGCCTCGCCCACTTTCCCACATGGAGCTGGCAGCGATGAGCAAGTCGAAATCCTCCGAAGGCAAGCACGGCAAATCCGGCGCATCCGATGCAAAAGGCTCCCGCCTGGCCGATTCGGCGCTTCAGGTCTGGCAGGCGGGCCTTGGCGCATTGGGCCTGGCGCAGAAGGAAGGCGCAAAACTGTTCAAGGCGCTGATCGCCGAAGGCGGCGAGCTGGATCGCAAGGCGCGCAAGCAGGCCAGCGATGGCGTGGACGTCATCGAGCAGCGTCTGGATCAGGTGCGCGAACAAGCCTCCGGATTGCTGGGCCGGGTCGAAAAGAGTTTCGACGACAGGCTCCAGTCCGCGCTGACGCGTTTTGGCGTACCGACCCGACGGGAAGTGCAGGATCTGCGCGCACAGCTGGCGCAGTTGCAGAAGAAGGACGCGAAGAAGCCCGCCGCCGGAAAGGCGCCAGCCAAAAAATCGCCCACCAAACGCGCGGCCGCAGCCAAGCCGAAACCCGGGAGCGGCGGCGCAGCCTGAGACGTTGCGTTTCCTCGCATCCCCGGCAGCCCCGCGCCGCTATGATCGGCGACGGAACCTGCCCTTTCATCGCCCATCGCCACCATGAGTCTAAGCGCGCTGCTGCATCCTGTCCCGATCGCACTTGGACTCCTGGTCATCGTGTTCCTCGCCGCCGCCCTGATCCAGGGCGGCTTTGGAACCCGCAGGGACGAGGCGAAATTCGGCCTGATGCGATTGTGCGAACTGCGCTGGAACGATTTTGCCCGCATCGTCGGGGCGGCGCTGAAGAATCAGCGCGGCATGGCGGTCGGCGGCGTGGATCGCTCTCCCGGCAAGGGAGGATTCGATCTTCTGTTCCAGCGCGGCGCCAGCACCTACCTCGTGCAATGCAAGAACAGCGCGATCCAGCGCGTGAGCGCGCAGATGGTCGGCGAGCTGAATTCGTTGATGCAAAGCAACGAGGCCGACGGCGCGATCATCGCCTCCTGCGGCATCGCCGATCCGAAGGCGATGGATCTGGCGCAGGAGCGACGCATCGACGTGATCGCCGGGCCGAATCTGTGGTTTTTTCTCAAGGACGAAGTTCCGCACGACGTACGCGAGGAATCCGAAGCGCACGCCCAGCGCCGCCGCATGGTGCGCCTTGGCATTTCCGGCGGCCTGGCGCTGGTGGCGGCGCTGCTCTGCCTCACGCTCTGGCCTTCTCCGCCGCCTCCGGCAGCGCCGGTCGCACCCGTTGCGGCGCGCTCCGCGCCCGCGGCGAATGCCGCCGCGCGGGAAGCTGCCGCTGCGCTTCCGGACGCCAGCCTGACGGAGGATCAACTCCGTTCGCGCCGCGCCAACGTGGAAATGGAGGTGCGCAGCAATCCGAACATCGCCGTCGCCGCCTGGCAGACCAAATCCACTCTGCTGCTGCGCCTCAACACGGCACTGGACGAGACGGCGCTCGAAGCACTGGTGCGGGATGCCTGCGAGGTGCTGCTCCAGCGCGAGGAGTTGCGCTACACCCGATTGCAGCTGGAGATCCCGACCAACCTGCCGGATCAACCCTACGTGGCGCGCTGGCGCCAGTGCCGCTGAGCCACCGAGGAAGCCGGATCAACGCCGCCGGGCTGCCGCATCCGCGATGGCGGCCGCTTCCAGCGTGTTCTGCAGCAGCGTCGCCACGGTCATCGGCCCAACCCCGCCGGGCACCGGCGTGATCCACGAAGCGCGCTCGAACGCCGCCTCGAAACCCACGTCGCCGCACAGGCTGCCGTCCTCGCGCCGGTTGATGCCCACGTCGATGACCACCGCACCCGGCTTGATCCATTCGCCCGGCACGATGCCGGGCCTGCCCACCGCCACGACCACCAGATCGGCGCGCTCCACGTGGAATTGCAGCGATGCGCGCGGCGTGAAACGGTGGCAGCTGGTGGTGGTGCAACCGGCGATCAGAAGTTCCATCGCCATCGGCCGCCCGACGTGGTTGGAAACCCCCACGATCACCGCCTCGCGCCCGCGCACCGGGCGGTCGGTATGCGCCAGCAGGGTCATGATGCCGCGCGGCGTGCAGGGCCGAAGGCCCAGCTGGCGCAGGGAAAGGCGGCCCACGTTCGCGGCATGGAAGCCATCGACATCCTTGTCCGGATCGATGCGGTTGATCAGCGCCGTGGTGTCGATGTGCGCGGGCAAGGGCAATTGCACCAGGATGCCGTGCACGGCGGGATCGGCATTGAGCCGGTCGATCAGCGCGTGAAGTTCGGCTTCGCCGGTTTCGGCGGGAAGATCGAAATCGAAGGAAACCAAACCCGCCTTCTCGCAGGCGCGGCGCTTGTTGCGCACATACACCGCCGACGCCGGATCGGCGCCCACCAGCACCACCGCCAGGCCCGGCGCGCCCTCGCCCCGCGCGATGCGCGCGGCCACCTGCGCGGCGAGGCGCTCGATCAGTTCATCGGCAATGCGTTTGCCATCGAGCAGGCGCGCGGGCATCGGGGATCCGTTTGCGCAACATTGGTACCGGTGATAGGACTCGAACCTACACGCCATCGCTGGCAGCGGATTTTGAGTCCGCCGCGTCTACCATTCCGCCACACCGGCATGTTCGCGGGAGCCGCGCAGTGTAGAGGAAGGCGGGCGCTTCGGAAAGGGGTTCAGGCGGGTTTCGCATCCACCCTGTCGCGCTTGCGGCGCACGTAGAGCTGCTTGCGCACCCTGGCCACCAGCTTGCCCTGCCCATCGACCACGCGGCTCTCGAACCAGCGCAGGTGCTTGTGCCCATCGGCGGTTCCCGCGCGCATGTCCTCGACCGCCGAATCGGGCAGGTGGAATTCGCAGAACACGTCGCTGCGGCCGGGGCTGACGAATTCGATCTCGCCCGCCTTGTCCCAGACGATGTAATCGCGCCCCAGCCGGCGCATCGCCAGCAGCATCCAGAACGGATCCGTCATGGCGAACAGGCTGCCGCCGAAATGCGCGCCGACGGCATTGCGGTTGAACGGCGTGAGCTTGAGTTTCACCTTCGCGCCGCTCCAATCCTGCGCGATGTGGAGCACCTTGATGCCGGTGAACAGGAATGGCGGCCACAGGTTCAGTATCCAGCGCAGCCGGTTGGGCGTGATGTTCATGCCGCGAACCTGCGCGTCAGAACAGCAGCGCGGCCATGCGGCGGCGGCTGCGGCTCACCAACTCGGCGTCGGCGATGGTGTTGAAGGCATCCAGCAGCGCACGGCGCGCCAGCCCATCGCCGAATGCCTTGTCGCGTGCGAGCAGTTCCAGCAGCGCATCGATGGCGGCGGCGTCCTCGCCTTCGGCCAGCAGGCGCACGCCGAGCAGGTGGCGCGCGTCCGAATCGTCCGGATCCGTGGCGATGCGGCGCTCCAGTTCGTCTCGTTGCGGCGCGCCCTTGAGCACATCGGCGTAACCGATCGCGATGCGCGCGCTGCTGGCGCGATCGTCCGCGCCAAGGTTTGCAGGCAGCGCATCGAGCAGCTGCTGCGCTTCGACGACATCGCCCAGGCGCGCCAGTTCCACGGCCAGATCGAGCCTGAGTTCGTCGATGTTCGCAGGCGCGGCGGCGATGGTGCTGCGCAAGGCGGCGATGCGTTCTGCGGGCGTGAGCGGCACAGCTTCCGTGGCTTCCGCGGCAATGGCCGGTTCGATGCCGTGCTGTGCGAGGAACTGGCGCAACTGCCCTTCCGGCAATGCACCGGGAACACCGTCGGCGATCTGGCCGTCCTTGAACAGCACCAGCGTGGGAATCGAGCGGATGCCGAAATAGGCGGCCAGTTGCTGCTGCTTTTCCACATCCACCTTGGCCAGCGCGAAGGCGCCGTTGTATTCGCCGGCGAGCCTTTCCAGGAGCGGGGAAAGCGCCTTGCATGGCCCGCACCATTCGGCCCAGAAATCCAGCAGCACAGGGGTCTGGAGCGAACGCTCGATCACGTCCTGCTGGAAGGTTTCCACGCCGGTGTCGAACACATGTGCAGCGGTGGCGGAAGTGGCAGCCATCGTGGTTTTCCTGAAATGCGCAGTTTTGGAGAGAGGCCGCAAGATGGCGGCGGTGCGCGTGAAACTCAAGCGCCGTCAATCGAAGGCATGCAGCTTCAGCGGTGCAAGGCCGATGGACGATCCTGCTTCGGGAATGGGCGTACCGGAATCGCGCGGCAGCTCCAGGCCGACGATGGAATCCTGCACCCGGGCTTCCAGCGCCAGCTTCGCGCCCAACCGTCGCGCGCTGCGCACCAGCGCCGGGATACCTTCGCCGGCTTCGCACACGCGCCAGTCGTGCGGGCGCACGTATGCCACGCCCTGCCCTTGCGTTCGCCGCGATGCGAAAAAGGCGCGCACCGCACCCTCGGGCACGAAGCCCTGAGGGGTGAAGCATCCGTTCAAGGCGCAGCCACGCCCGAGGAAATCGAACACGAAATGGTTGGCGGGCGCGTCGTACACCGCTTCCGGCGTACCGATCTGTTCGATCCTGCCCCGGTTCAGCACCACGATGCGATCCGCCAGTTCCAGCGCCTCGGCTTGATCGTGGGTGACGAATACCGTGGTGTAGCCATTGGCGTCGTGCAGTTCGCGCAGCCAGCGCCGCAGCTCGTCGCGCACGCGGGCGTCGAGCGCGCCGAACGGTTCGTCCAGCAGCAGCACCGAAGGCTCGATGGCCATCGCGCGCGCCAATGCCACGCGCTGGCGCTCCCCGCCGGAAAGCTGATCCGGATACCGCTGCGCCAGATGCGGCAGCCGCACGATCTGGAGCAAGGCATTGGCGCGCGAGACGATCTCCGCACGCGCCGGGCGTTGCGAGCGTGGACGGCTGCGCAGGCCGAAGGCGACGTTTTCCAGCACCGTCATGTGCCGGAACAGCGCATAGTGCTGGAACACGAAGCCGGCGCGGCGCTCGCGCACCGACAGCGACGAAGCATCCTTCCCGTCGAACAGGATCGTCCCCTCGGACACGCCTTCCAGCCCCGCGATGGCGCGCAGCAGCGTGGTCTTGCCGGAACCGGAGGGGCCGAGCAGCGCGATCAGTTCGCCCGAGCCGATGTGCAGGTCCACGCCATCCAATGCGGTGGCGTGGCCGTAGCGCTTGACCAATCCTCGAAGGCCGATGTCCATCGCGTTCCTCAATGCGCGGCGCGGTGCAGCAGGCTGCCGCTGCGCCATTCCAGCAGGGTTTTCAGCGCCAGCGTCAGCAGCGCCAGCAGCGCCAGCAGCGAGGCCACCGCGAACGCGGCGCTGAACTGGTATTCGTTGTAGAGGATCTCCACGTGCAGCGGCATGGTGTTGGTCAGGCCGCGGATGTGGCCGGATACCACGCTCACCGCGCCGAATTCGCCCATCGCCCGCGCGTTGCACAGCAGCACGCCATAGAGCAGCCCCCAGCGCACGTTCGGCAAGGTCACGCGGAAGAACGTGCGCCAGCCGCCCGCGCCCAGGCTCAGCGCCGCCAGTTCCT
>CAZHXV010000192.1:5624-5919 GCA_964536455.1 uncultured Aquimonas sp. | reverse complement strand
CGGCCTGAAGAAGAAGAACCAGCTCGGCGACCTGGTGCTGCCGATCGCCGCGATCCGGGGCGAGGGCACCAGCAACGACTACCTGCCGCCGGAAGTGCCGGCGCTGCCTGCCTTCGCGCTGCAACGCGCCGTCTCCACGATGATCCGCGATATGGGCCACGATTACTGGACGGGCACGGTGTACACCACCAACCGCCGCGTCTGGGAACACGACGACGACTTCAAGGAATACCTGCGCAAGCTGCGCTGCATGGCCATCGACATGGAAACGGCCACCGTCTTCGCCACCGGCTTC
>CAZHXV010000192.1:1642-5614 GCA_964536455.1 uncultured Aquimonas sp. | reverse complement strand
CAATTCGATCCCTTCCGGCGCGCTGCTGCTGGTGTCCGACCAGCCGATGATCCCCGAAGGCGTCAAGACCGAAGCCTCCGATGCCAAGGTTTCCGCCGAATATGTGGAAAGGCATATCCGCATCGGCATCGAAGCGCTGAAACTGATCCGTCGCCACGGCAAATCCGTGAAGCACCTGCGCTTTGATTGAGGGCGTCCATGCGCAATCTCGATTTCAGCTCCTGGGGTGGCCTGATTTCCACCCTGCTCGGGCTGGTGCTGGTGTCGGTGGTCGCGGTCGGCATCCGGCTGGTGTTCATGCAGACCCTCCAGCGCCGGCGCGAGCGCGAGAACCGGCAGATCAACGAGCGCCTGAAGACGCTGATTTCGGCCTACAAGACGCTCGGCGGTTCCTTCACCGGCGAACTGTCCGTGCATCCGACGCACAAGCGCGACCAGCACGGCAGTCCCGAATCGGAAAGCGATGCCGCCGAACGCCGCCGCCGCATCCGCGATGCGGTGGAGGCGGCGCTGTCGGACGTGATCCTGCTCGGCACCGAGGAACAGGTGCGGCTCGCGGCGCAGGCGGCCGGCGACATGGTGGCCGGCCGCAAGGTCGAGACGGCGGCCCTGGTGGTGTCGCTGCGCGCCTTCATCCGTGAGGCGCTGGATCTGGATCCGATTCCCGGTGCGCTGGACATCCCCGGCCAGGGGCCGCAGCGTGTCGCGGCCTCCGGCGGTGGCGCAAAGCGCGGCGGCAATGAAGGCGGCGGCGCAGGCCGTGGCGGCGGTGGTGGAATGGGGATGGGCGGTGGCATGGGGGGCGGCATCGGCGTGGGCGGCGCACCGCACGACGATGGCGACGCTGCGCCGGATCGCTGAAGCGCCTCCCGCCTACGCGGGAATGAGGTGCAAGCGCTAGCGATCTCCCGGGTTTCGCAAGCGTCCTAGGGCCTGTCATCGATTCCCGAGCAGGTCGCGCCGCTCTTGCGCGCGCTCGGGGCAAGGAAGAGCGAGGAAGTGGATAGGCCATCCATGCCCGAGCGATGACGCAGCACCGGGTGCGCGCAAGAGCGGCCCTTCGGGTTGGGCCTGGCGGGCCGCCATCCAGCGCCGCGCGGCTTGGCCTGACGGCCAGTCAGGCACTGCGCCACGCAACACTGGCTGACAGCCCGCCAGACCCAACGCGGCCTACTCGGGAATCGATGACAGGCCCTAGCCAACACGGCGGTTATTGATTCGGATCAAGCACGCGCGTTCGCGGCAGGGTTATGCTGCACTGCAACCAAGAACGGGGTGCGCCGCATGATTCCCCTGCTGCAAGGCGACACCGAAGCCATGGATCGTAAATTCCATGCCTTGTGGGCCAAGAGCTTCAGTTCGCTCTCGCCCGAATCGGCGTGGCTGGCCTTTTTCGATTGGGCCTGCCATCTGGCCAGTTCGCCCGGCAGGCGCGTGGAACTGATGAAGCTGGCGCTGGAACAGGCCGCGCAACTGGCGAACTACCTGCGCGAATGCATTGCCGACGGCCCCGGTTGTCCGCACGCCTGTATCGAACCGCCGGCGACCGACCGCCGCTTCGCCGAGGCGGAATGGCGCGCCTGGCCGTTCAACCTGCTGCACCAGTCCTTCCTGCTCACCGAGCGCTGGTGGGATGCCGCCACGCATGGCGTCTGGGGCGTGGAGAAGCACCACGAGAACATCGTCGCCTTCGCCGCGCGGCAATACCTGGACATGCTTTCGCCCGGCAATCTGCTGCTCACCAATCCGGTGGCGTTGAAGCGCACTGTCGAGGAGAGCGGCGCGAACCTGCTGCGCGGCCTGGAGAACCTGATCGAGAACATCGAGCGCGCGCTGGCCGATCAGCCGCTGCCTGGTTCGGAACGATTCCGGCCCGGCCACGAAGTCGCGGCCACGCCCGGCAAGGTCGTGCTGCGCACCCCATTGATGGAACTGATCCAGTACGCGCCGACGACCGAAACGGTGCATCCGGAGCCGGTGCTGATCGTGCCGGCCTGGATCATGAAGTACTACATCCTGGATCTTTCCCCGCACAACTCGCTGGTGAAATACCTCGTGGACAATGGCCACACGGTGTTCTGCCTCTCGTGGAAGAACCCCGGCACGGACGAACGCGATTTCGGCATGGAGGATTACCTCGACCTCGGCTTCTTCGCCGCGCTCGAGGCGGTCTGCGCGATCGCGAAAACGGAGAAAGTCCATGCCGCCGGCTACTGCCTCGGCGGCACCCTGCTGGCCACCGCCGCGGCCGCGATGGCGCGCGACGGCGATGCGCGGCTGGCCTCGATGACACTGTTCGCGGCGCAGATCGATTTCACCGAACCCGGTGAACTGGCGCTGTTCATCGATGAAAGCCAGGTCGCCTTGCTGGAAGCGCAGATGGACGAGTCCGGCTACCTGCGCGCCGACCAGATGGCCGGCGCGTTCCAGATGCTGCGTTCCTACGACCTGATGTATTCGCGCCGCGTCAACGAATACCTGCTCGGCGAACGCGCGCCTTTGAACGACCTGATGGCCTGGAACGCCGATGCCACGCGGATGCCGGCGAAGATGCACGGCCAGTACCTGCGGCGGCTGTTCCTCAACGACGACCTCAGCGAAGGCCGCTACCCGGTCAAGGGCCGTCCGGTATCGCTCGGTGGCCTGACGCTGCCGTGCTTCAGCGTCGGCACCGTTACCGACCACGTCGCGCCGTGGCGTTCTGTTTACAAGCTGCACTACATCGCGCCCGCCGAAATTACCTTCGTGCTCACTTCCGGCGGCCACAACGCCGGCATCGTCAGCGAACCGGGCCACCCGAACCGCAGTTTCCAGGTGCGCACCCGTCCCGCGGGCGGCGACTACATCGCACCGGAGGAATGGGCGCGGCTGGCGCCGCGCAAGGAAGGCTCGTGGTGGCCGGAATGGCAGGCATGGCTTGTGGCGCGTTCCTCCGCGAAAGCCGCGCCGCCGCGACTGGGCGCGCCCTCGCGCGGCTACAAACCGCTGGGCGATGCGCCCGGCGGCTACGTGCTGGAGAAGTGACCATGGCCCGGATGCTGGAAGGAAAGAAGGGGCTCGTCGTCGGCATCGCGAACGAGCGCAGCATTGCCTGGGCCTGCGCCCACAGCTTCGCCGACGCCGGTGCGGAGCTGGCCGCGACCTGGCAGGGCGAAAAGGCGAGGCCGCATGTCGAACCGCTGCTCGATGCGCTCGGCGTCGGGCTGAAGCTGCCGCTGGACGTGACCGACGACGCCCAGCTCGCCGCCGTGTTCGAGGCGATCGCGCAGCGCTGGGGCAGGCTCGATTTCCTGCTGCATTCGGTCGCCTACGCGCCGAAGGCCGATCTGCATGGCCGCGTCGTGGACAGCTCGCGCGAAGGCTTCCTCACGGCGATGGACATTTCCTGCCACTCGCTGTTGCGCATGGCCAGGCTTGCCGAGCCATTGATGAAGGGTGGCGGCAGCGTGATGACGATGAGCTACCTGGGCGGCGAGGAAGTGGTGCCGAACTACGGCCTGATGGGGCCGGTGAAGGCGGCGCTGGAATCGTGCGTGCGCTATCTCGCTGCGGAACTGGGGTCATCGGGCATCCGCGTCAACGCGGTCTCGCCCGGCCCGATCGTCACGCGCGCCGCCTCCGGCCTGGCGCAGTTCGATGCGCTGGTCGAGGACAGCGCGAAACGCTCGCCCTTGCGCCGCGAACTTTCCATCGACGACGTTGGCCCGCTCTGCGCCTTCCTCGCCAGCGATGGCGCCTCCGCGATCACCGGCACGACACTGTATGTCGATGCCGGCTACCACGTACTGAACTGAAGGAACCGCGATGGCGCTTTCGCCCGTCACGAAGAAAACCCTCGCCATCGCCGCACTGGCCATCATCGCCGCGCTCGGCTGGCAGGCATGGAGCGCGCGTGCGCCGGAAGGGCCGGGCGAAGGCTTCGTCGGCGGCCACGTCGATCTCGGTGGCCTCGATGCGGCCATTGCCGCCGAC
>CAZHXV010000192.1:0-1632 GCA_964536455.1 uncultured Aquimonas sp. | reverse complement strand
CGAAGGCTTCGTCGGCGGCAATGGCCGCATCGAGGCCACCGAGATCGACGTGGCCGCCAAGCTGCCGGGCCGGATCGGCGAGATCCTCGTGCAGGAAGGCGATTTCGTGCAGACCGGCCAGGTGCTGGCGCGGATGCAGACCCAGACACTCGACGCCCAGCGCGACGAAGCCGCCGCCGGCCACCGCCAGGCACTGACCCAGGTCGCGGCGGCGCAGGCGCAGGTTGCCTTGCGCCAGAGCGACGTGGTCGCGGCGCAGGCGGTCGTGGCGCAGCGCGAGGCCGAACTGGACGCCGCGCGCCGCCGCTTCGCGCGTTCGGACACGCTCGCGCACGAAGGCGCGACCTCGATGCAGGCGCTCGACGACGACCGCGCCCGCGTGCGCAGCGCGCAGGCCGCGCTCACCGCCTCCCGCGCCCAAGTCGGTGCGGCGCAGGCCGCGGTCGCCGCCGCCCAGGCGCAGGTGACCGGCGCGCAATCGGCGGTGGCAGCAAGCGAGGCGACGATCGCGCGGATCGAGGCCGACATCGCCGACAGCGCGCTCGTCGCGCCGCGCGATGCGCGCGTGCAGTTGCGCATCGCCCAATCCGGCGAGGTGATCGGCGCCGGTGGCCGGGTGCTGAACCTGATCGACCTGTCCGACGTGTACATGACCTTCTTCCTGCCGGAAACCGTCGCCGGCCGCGTCGCATTGGGTTCGGAAGTGCGCATCGTACTCGACGCCGTGCCGAACTATCCGATCCCGGCGAAGGTGTCGTTCGTGGCGTCCGTCGCGCAGTTCACGCCCAAGACCGTGGAAACCGCGAGCGAGCGACAGAAGCTGATGTTCCGGGTGAAGGCGCAGATCGAACCGGCGCTGCTGCGCCGCTACCGGGAACAGGTCAAGACCGGCGTGCCGGGCGTGGCCTGGGTCAGGCTCGATCCGCAGGCGCAGTGGCCGCCGGCGCTGGCGGCGGCCGTGCTGGAATGATCGGGCCTGCGCCGTGCAAGCCGCTCCCGCCCCGCCCGTCGCCCGCCTGCGCGGCGTGGCCTTGCGCTATGGGAAAACCGAAGCGCTGGCCGGCATCGATCTCGACCTTCCTTCCGGGAAGATGGTCGGCCTGATCGGCCCGGACGGCGTCGGAAAATCCAGCCTGCTGGCGCTGATCTCCGGCGCGCGCGCGGTGCAGCAAGGCAGGGTCGAAGCGCTCGGCGGGGACATGCGCAGCCGCCGCCACCGCAACGCGGCGTGCCCGCGCATCGCCTACTTGCCGCAAGGCCTGGGCCGGAACCTGTATCCGACGCTCTCGGTCGAGGAAAACCTGCAATTCTTCGCGCGCCTGTTCGGCCACGACGCCGGCGAACGGCGGCGTCGCATCGACGACCTGACGAAAAGCACCGGCCTGTACGAGTTCCTCACGCGGCCGGCCGGAAAACTCTCCGGCGGCATGAAGCAGAAGCTCGGCCTGTGCTGCGCGCTGATCCACGATCCCGATCTCCTGATCCTCGATGAACCCACCACCGGCGTCGATCCGCTGGCGCGGGCGCAGTTCTGGGAAATGATCGGGCGCATCCGCGAACAGCGCTCCGGCATGAGTGTCCTGGTCGCCACGGCCTACATGGACGAAGCCGAACGCTTCGACTGGCTGGTGG
>CAZHXV010000191.1:4211-5929 GCA_964536455.1 uncultured Aquimonas sp. | reverse complement strand
GCACCGCGTCGTGTTCACCGAGATCACCCCGCGCGCCATCAAGGAAGCCATCGCCTCCCCGCGCGAGGTTTCCAGCGACCTGGTCAATGCCCAGCAGGCGCGCCGCGCGCTGGATTACCTGGTCGGCTTCAACCTTTCCCCGGTGCTGTGGCGCAAGGTGCAGCGCGGCCTTTCCGCCGGCCGCGTGCAAAGCCCCGCGCTGCGCATGATCGTGGAGCGAGAGGAGGAAATCGAAGCCTTCCTCGCGCGCGAATACTGGACGATTGAAGCGCAGCTCGCGCATCCGGTGCAGTCGTTCGTCGCGCGCCTGGCGAAACTCGACGGCAAGAAGTTCGAACAATTCGACCTCACCAACGAGGCCGACGCCGAAGCCGCGCGTTCGCGCCTGCTGGCCGCCGCTGGCGGCAAGCTCGATGTGGTCGATGTGCAGAGCAAGGAGCGCAAGCGCCGCCCCGCACCGCCGTTCACCACGTCCACCCTGCAACAGGAAGCCGCGCGCAAGCTCGGTTTTTCCACCAGCCGCACCATGCGCATCGCCCAGAAACTCTACGAAGGCGTGGCGCTGGGCGACGAGGGCACGGTGGGCCTGATCTCCTACATGCGTACCGACTCCACGCACCTGTCGCAGGAGGCCATCGCCGAACTGCGCCAGGCCATCGCGCGCGATTTCGGCACGCACGCGCTGCCGCCGGTCGCCAACGAATACAAGACCAAATCCAAGAACGCGCAGGAAGCGCACGAGGCGATCCGCCCCACCTCCGCCCTGCGTTCGCCCAGGTCGGTCGTAGCCTTCCTCGATGCCGATTCGGCGCGGCTGTACGAACTGATCTGGAAGCGCGCCATTGCCTGCCAGATGATCCACGCGACCTTGAACACCGTCAGCGTCGATCTGGCCGCCGGCAAGGATCATGCCTTCCGCGCCAGCGGCACCACGGTGATCGACCCGGGCTTCCTCGCCGTCTATGAGGAAGGCCGCGATACCAAGGCCGCCGAGGACGAGGACGAAGGCCGCAAGCTGCCCGCGATGCGCAAGGGCGAGACGATTCCCCTGTCGGCCATCCTCACCGACCAGCATTTCACCGAGCCGCCGCCGCGCTATTCCGAAGCCAGCCTCGTCAAGGCGCTGGAGGAATACGGCATCGGCCGTCCTTCGACCTACGCCAGCATCATCCAGACCCTGCTGTTCCGCGAATACGTCTATCTGGATTCGCGTCGCTTCCGCCCCACCGACGTGGGCCGCGCGGTGGCGAAATTCCTCTCCGGCCATTTCACCCGCTACGTGGATTACGACTTCACCGCGAAGATGGAAGACGAACTGGATGCGGTGAGCCGGGGCGAGGAAGACTGGGTGCCGCTGATGTCGCGGTTCTGGAAACCGTTCAAGGCGCTGGTGGAGGAAAAGAGCGAATCGGTGGATCGCTCCGAAGCCACCGGCGCGCGCGTGCTGGGCGAAGACCCGGCCACGGGCAAACCGGTCAGCGTACGGCTTGGCCGCTTCGGGCCGTTCGCGCAGATCGGCGTGAAGGAGGACGAGGACAAGCCGAAGTTCGCCAGCCTGCGGCCTGGCCAGAGCATCCACACCATCACGCTGGACGAGGCGCTCGACCTGTTCAAGCTGCCGCGCACGCTCGGCCAGGATGGCGACGAGGACGTGACCGTGGCGGTGGGCCGCTTCGGCCCGTTCGCCAAGCGCGGGGCCACCTACGCCTCGCTGAAGA
>CAZHXV010000191.1:905-4201 GCA_964536455.1 uncultured Aquimonas sp. | reverse complement strand
AGAAGGAAGACGATCCCTACACCATCGATCTTTCCCGCGCGCTGTTCCTGATCCGCGAGAAGGAAGAGATCGCCGCCAACCGCATCATCAAGAGTTTCGACGGCAGCAGGATACAGGTGCTCAACGGCCGCTTCGGGCCGTACCTTTCCGATGGGGAATTGAACGGCAAGATTCCCAAGGATCGCGATCCGGCATCGCTCACGCTGAGCGAGGCCCAGCAACTGATGGAAGAAACCGGCAAGCCGGCGCGCAAGGGCTTCGGGCGCAAGGCGGCGGCGAAGAAGGCGCCCGCGAAGAGGGCACCCGCGAAGAAGGCCGTGGACAAGGGCGCCGCGCCGAAGAAGCCGGCTGCGAAGAAAGTGCCCGCCAGGAAGGCAGCGGCGAAAAAGGCGCCGGCGAAGAAGGCCGCTGCAAAGAAGACCGCAGCAAAAAAGGCAGCGAAGTAAGCCTTCATGCGTCCTGCGCGCTGCTCCGGCGCGCAGGACAGTGGACGCATGAGGTTCGTATCCATTCCAGTGGTTGATGCTTCCCGTATGCAGAATCGTCTGTCGCCGCGTGCTGCCTTGGCTGCGTTGTGGATCGCGCTGGCGTTGGGCTTCGTCGCGGGGGCGATGCCCATCGGCACGATCAACCAGGGCGATTACGCACGGCCCGGCCTGTATCTGCTCGATGAGCCGTTCAAGCCGGATTTGGTTCCCACGAGCTGGAAGCTCCCGGGCGCCGATCTGAAACCCAACTATCGGGCGGGCAGCTCCACTTATCTGTTCTACGCCCTGGCGGTGGTGCAGTCGTGGGTGTCGGATCGTTTCGATCTGTTCGTGGTCGGCGCAGCCCTGCGCCTTGCGATGGCGGGATTGCTGGCATGGCTGGCGCTGCGTCTGGCGCGCGCTTAGGGGCGCGGAAACGGCCTGACCGCGACACTGCTGTTCGCCGCGCTGCTGGCGATGGCCTTCGCTGCGCACAACACCGCCTTCCTGCAATCGCTGTACCCGGATGCCGCGTTCCTGCTTGGCCTGCCGTTGCTGGTCGCAGCGATCGTGCTGCCGCGGGGCTGGCGGCGCGCGGCGCTGGTGTTCGTGGCGCTCGGGTTCTGCGCGGCTTCCAAGGTGCAGTACTGCTATCTGCCGATGCTGCTGCTGGCCGTCGCGCTGTGCTCGCGCCGTTCCGTGCCGCTGGACAAGCCTTTCGTGGCCGTCGTGCTGTTGGCGCAGGCGTTGTCCCTGCTTCCGTTTGCCGCCTACGGCTACGGCGGCGTCAACCGGCATCATTCGACGTACCTGGGGTCGTACTTGGCCATGACGCCAGCCGAACTGGAACGGATCGGCGTCGATGCGCAGGAGCGCGCCTGCATCGGTGCCGATGCCTGGGGCAACCGGCTGGAAAGCGCCGCCGCCGTGCGGGTTGTCCAGCGCGGCGGGCCGTGCCCTGCGGCCCGCGACAAGAGCACATCCGACGCCGTGCGGCCCTACTGGCAGTTTCCCTCGCTGCTGCCGCGCCTGGTCGCCTCGTCCCTGCCCGCGCATTTCACCGTGCGCTATTTCCATCTCGACGAAAGCACGCGCTATGTGGTTTCCGTTGCGCCCGGGAATTGGGCCAGCGGCGCGTTGTGGCGCATCAGCGAATGGCGCGAGGGCCTGATCGGCCCGTTCGCGGCGTTGGCGATCTGCGTGTTGGGCTGGTTCGCCTTGCCTGCATCGCTCGCGGCGCCGGCACGGCTTCTGGCGTTGTTCGCCGTGAGCCAGGTTCCGGTCGCGCTGCTGGGCGAAGGCGTGCGCGATCTCTCCAAGCATCTCGCCGGCGCCCAGATGGCACTGGATTTCCTGATCGTGCTGCTGGCGTTCGGGCTGGCGCTGCAACTGCGGCCGGCGTGGCGTGCGCTGCGCGATAAGATGCCGCGGACGCATCCGGAACGCTCGTCATGCCCATCGTCCCACTGACGCCCGAACAGGCCGCCACCGTGCTGAAACGCGGCGGCGTGCTGGCCTATCCGACCGAAGGTGTGTGGGGCCTGGGCTGCGACCCTTTCGACGAGGCCGCCGTGCGGCGCGTGCTGGAGATCAAGCGCCGGCCGCCAGCAAAGGGCATGATCGTGATCGCCGCCGATGCCGCACAGTTTTCGCCGTGGCTGCGATGGGATGAATTGCCGTCCTCGCGGCAGGCGGAAATCCACGCAAGCTGGCCCGGCCCCAACACCTGGCTGGTGCCCTGTGCGCCCATCGTGCCCGACTGGCTGCGCGGCGAGCACGACACCCTCGCGGTGCGAGTCACCGCCCACGAACCCGCCGCCGCGCTGTGCCGCGCCTTTGGCGGGCCATTGGTTTCCACCAGCGCCAATCGCGCCGGCCAACCGCCGGCACGGCATTTTTCCGAACTCGATGCCGCGCTGCTGGCCGAAGTGGATGGCGTGCTTGCGGGCGAGACGGGTGGGTTGGATGGCCCAAGCGTGATCCGTGATGGGCGCAGTGGCGCGGTGTTGCGCGGTTGATTCTTTCCGGGCTTGCGTTGCTTAAAAAGCAACGCTATCCCGCCCCCGCCAAGGCTTTCAGGGTCAGCCCAACCACATAAGCCAGATACGTTCCCGTCGCATACCCCACGGTGCCGAGCAGCACGCCGACCGGCGCCAGCGAAGGATGGAAGGCCGCCGCCACCACCGGCGCGGAGGCGGCGGCGCCGATGTTGCCCTGCGAGCCGATGGCGAAGTAGAACAGCGGTGCGTGGGTGAGTTTCATCGCGATCCACAGGCACAGCACGTGCACGCCCATCCACACCGCGCCGAGCGCGAACAACCAGGGGCGATCCAGCAGGGAGAGCAAGTCCATCTGCATCCCGATGCAGGCGATCAGGAAGTACAGCAGCAGCGTGCCGATCCTGGAGGCACCCGCGCCTTCCAGGTTCCGCGCGCGGGTGAAGCTGGCGATCAGGCCGAAGGCGGTGGAAAGCACCACGACCCAGACGAAGGGCGAGGTAAGGCTGAAGCGGCTGGCCCAGGCCACGTTCTCCCCGAACCAGCCGGCGACTGGCGTGGCGATGGCGTGCGCCAGGCCCACCAGGCCAAACCCCAGGCCGACGATCACCATCAGGTCGGTCAGGTTCGGATTGCGCGCGTGCCTGGCCTGGAATTCGGCGATGCGGGCTTTCAGTTCGTCCAGCGCGCGGGTGTCCACGTTGCGCTTGCGGTCGAAAGCATCGGCCCGGCCCGCCAGGAACAGCAGGATCGCCATCCAGAGGTTCGCCACCGCCACATCGACCACGGCGAACTGGCCGAAGGTGGTGGCGTCCACGCCGAACACCTCGCG
>CAZHXV010000191.1:0-895 GCA_964536455.1 uncultured Aquimonas sp. | reverse complement strand
GCCATCCCGGCCCAGGTGTCGCCGGCCACCGTGGAAGGATGCAGCCAGGCGAACAACAGGTAGGAGCCGACCGCACCGAGCATCACGCCCAGCGTGCCAGCGCAGAATACGAACACCAGCTTCCAGCCCAGTTTCAGGATCGAGGGCAGATCGACGGAAAGCGTCAGCAGCACCAGCGCGCCGGGCAGCAGCACGTCGCGCGCAATGGGGTTGTAGAGCTTCGTGCCCGTGCCGTCGATCAGGCCCGTGGTGTTGTAGATCGCCGGGACGAAGTAGCACAGCAGCAGCGCCGGGACGACGGAAAAGAACTTCTTGAGCCAGGGCGTGGGGCCGTTCGCGGCCCAGAAGATCGCACCGAGCGTGGCGGCGATCAGGCCGAACAAGACGATGTCGTTCTGGATCAGGGCAGGTGCGGCGGTTTCGGGCATGGCATGGGATCCGGCGAATGGCCCGGAACCATCCGGGGGAAGGGCGACTATACTGACCGGCCTGCTACACCGTCATTCGCCATGAACCCGAACTTCCTCGATTTCGAACAACCCATCGCCGAGCTCGAAGCCAAGATCCAGGAACTGCGGCACGCAAGCCAGGGCAGCGCGTTCAACATCGAAGAAGAAGTGGGCAAGCTGCAGGACAAGCTGCGCGCCCGCACCGCGGAAATCTTCAGGAACCTGACGCCCTGGCAGGTATCGCAACTGGCGCGCCATCCGCAGCGGCCCTATACGCTGGATTACCTGGAGCTGATCTGCGAGGAATTCCACGAACTGGCCGGCGACCGCGCCTATGCGGACGACGCGGCCATCGTCGGCGGCTTGGCGCGCATCGAAGGGCGGCAGGTGCTGGTGATCGGCCACCAGAAGGGCCGCGACACCAAGAGCAAGATCAAGCGCAACTT
>CAZHXV010000190.1:1315-5954 GCA_964536455.1 uncultured Aquimonas sp. | reverse complement strand
TTCGATGAGCATGGTGCACCTGTCCTCGGGCATCAATCCGCCGGCTTCCGCCGAGCTGCTCTCCGAACCTGCCATCGTCGCGCGGCTGGCGCAGGCCACGCTGGGCGAACGCAGCACGCTGCCGTGGCTGTGGCTGGTCGAGGATTACGACCGCATCCGCGACCTGATCGAACAATGCTTCGACGATTTCCGCGACTTCAACACCCGCGTGCGCGTGCCCGGCGGGTTTCGCCTTTCCAACACGGCACGCGATCGGGTCTGGGCCACGCCAACGGGCAAGGCCAGTTTCATCGCCGCGTCGGTGCCCACCGACAACCCGATCCACCGCGCCCGCCGTCGCACGGGCCAACCCGTGTTCACGCTCGCCACCACGCGCTCGCACGACCAGTACAACACCACCGTCTATGGCTTGAACGACCGCTATCGCGGCGTGTTCGGCGAACGCCGCGTGCTGTTCATCAACGCGGCGGACATCGCCACTTTGGGCATGCGGGCCGGCGACTGGGTGGATCTGGAAAGCCTGTGCGAGGATGGCGTCGAACGCATCGCGCGGCGCTTCCTGCTGGTGGAATACGACATCCCGCGCGGCTGTCTGGCGGCGTATTACCCGGAGACGAATCCGCTGGTGCCGCTCGGAAGCTTCGCCGACGAATCGCGCACGCCCACGTCCAAATCCGTGCCGGTGATCGTTACCGCGCATGCGCCCGATCGTGCGCACGAGCCGGCCCGGCGCCATCGCGACATTCCTTCCGCCGTTGTCCCCTGACGCTACCCTCGCCGATGCGCTGCTGGCGCAGCTTGCCGATGCGCCGGAAGGCGTCTCGCTGCCGCGCCTGTGCAAGCGCCTCGATGTACGCATGAGCGTGTTGATGCGTGCGCTGGCGTGGCTGGGCGAAGGCCGGATCGGCGGCGTGCCGGGGGCAGGCTGGGTGCGCACCGTGGAGGATGGCGCGCGCACGCTGGCGCTGCTGACGCCCGCCGGCAGGCAGCGTCTGGCCGAATCGTCGCCCGCTGCGCCCGGCTGCGCACGACGCCGCATCTGGCGCTGGCGGCAAGGCCACGGCGAGGAAATGTTCGATGCCGTGGCCGAGGAAGTGCCCGTCGCGATGCGCTACAACGGCCGCAGTTTCGCGGTGATGATGGCCACGCCCTGCGATCTGGAGGATTTCGCGCTCGGTTTCTCGCTCAGCGAGGGCTTGATTGCCCATCCGCGCGAACTGCTCGATGTCGAAATCCACGAACGCATGGAAGGCATCGAGATCGCCATGCGCGTTTCCGGCGACGCCCCCGCCGCGCGTTTGCCGCCCGATGCCGAACGGCTGTTGCCCGGGCGTGGCGGTTGCGGCATCTGCGGCACGCGCGAACTGGAGGAAATGCTGCGCCCGCCCGCGCCGGTCGTCGGCGCGACGGCGGTTTCCGCCGCCGCGCTGGCGTTTGCCCTCGAAGCATTGCCGCAGCACCAGGCGATGAATGCGCTGACCGGCTCCATCCACGCCGCCGCGTGGGCCGATGCGCAGGGCCGCATCCTGCGGGTGCGCGAGGACGTGGGCCGGCACAACGCGTTGGACAAGCTCACCGGCGCACTGCGGCGCGAGGGCCGCGCCACCGATGCCGGCATGTTGCTGATCTCAAGCCGCGCCAGTTACGAAATGATCACCAAGGCGGCCCGCGCCGGCATCGGTTTCGTGGCCGCCGTCTCCGCGCCCACGGCGCTGGCGATCGAGCTGGCGCATGGCGCGGGGGTATGCCTGGTCGGCTTCGCGCGGGCCGGCGGCTACAACGTCTATACCCATCCGGATCGGCTGGTGCCCTGAGCGCCTGAGGCCGGCGTGTGGGAGTTCAGGGGCTTCCTTACCGTTCCAGGATCGCCGTCACGCCCATGCCGCCTGCGGTGCAGATCGAGATCAGCCCGCGTCCGGAACCCTTTTCTTCCAGCAGTTTGGCCAAGGTCGCGACGATACGCCCGCCGGTGGCGGCGAAGGGATGGCCCAGCGCAAGCGAGGAACCCACGACATTCAACTTGGCCGGGTCGATGCTGCCCAGCGGTTTGTCCAGCCCGAGCTTCTCGCGGCAAAAGGATTCCGATTCCCAGGCCCGCAGCGTGCACAGCACCTGCGCGGCGAAGGCTTCGTGGATTTCGTAGAAGTCGAAATCCTGCAAACTCAAACCGTTGCGCGCCAGCATCTGCGGCACGGCCCAGGCCGGAGCCATCAGCAGGCCGTCGCCATGCACGAAATCCACCGCCGCAACCTGCGCATCGACGAACCACGCCTTCACGCTCAGCCCATTGGCCCTGGCCCATTCCCCGGTGCCCAGCAACACCGCCGAGGCGCCATCGGTGAGTGGCGTGGAGTTGCCGGCGGTCAGCGTGCCCTTGCCGGAGGTCTTGTCGAAGGCCGGCTTCAGGGTGGCGAGTTTCTCGACCGTGGTTTCCGGGCGCAGGATGTTGTCGCGCGAGAGGTTGCGGAACGGCACGACGAGATCGTCGTAGAAACCGCGCTCGTAGGCGGCGGCGGCTTTCCTGTGAGACTCGAACGCGAGTTCGTCCTGATCGGCGCGCGGAATCTTCCATTCCTTGGCCATCAGTTCGCAGTGCTCCCCCATGCTCTTGCCGGTGCGCGGCTCGCCGACGCCGGGGAATTCGGGTTTCAGTTCGCGCAGCGAGAACCCTTTGAAGGCGCGCAGGCGCTCGCCGAGACTGCGGGCGCGATTGAGATCCAGCAGGCGGCGGCGCAGCTTCGGGTTCACCGAGATCGGCACGTCGGATGTCGTATCCGAACCGCCGCCGATGCCGGCCTCGATCTGGCCGGTGGCGATCTTGTTGGCGATGGCGACGATGGTATCCAGGCTGGTGCCGCAGGCGCGCTGCATCGTGATGCCGGGCGTGCTCGGCGCCAGGCCGGAAGACAGCAAGGCCTCGCGCGCCAGGTTCCAGTCCGAGGAGTGCTTCAGCACCGCGCCCATCGCCACTTCGCCCAGGTGCTTGTCCGTGAGGCCGAAGCGTTCCACCAGCGCGCCCAGCACGCGGATCGAAAGGCCCAGGTTGCCGATGTCGTAATAGGCCGTGTTGTTGCGGCAGAACGGCACGCGCACGCCGCCGATGACGCCGACGCGGTTCAGGGAAGTGGGCTTGGCCATCGGGCTGCCTGCAAGGATGCGGAACGGGGCGATGATGATACCCCAGCGCCATACGGTGGCGGACGGTGAGGCTTCGGGGCCTGCGGCATGGCGTGCGCGCCGTGCCGCGATCAGCCGCCCAAGCCTTCCGCAAACCGGCGCGGCGCGTTCTCGAAGCCGCCGTTGGACATGAACACCACGGTATCGCCGGGCTTGGCGACCTCGCCCAATCGCGCCAGCAGCGCATCGACGCTGGCTTCCGCGAAGCCTTCCCCACGCAATGCGGAAATCACCCGTGCCGAATCCCAGGGCAGTTCCGGGCGGGCGAGAAAGACCACGGCATCGGCGGGATCGAGCGAGGGTGCAAGGTCGTCGGCGTGCGTGCCTGAGCGCATCGAGTTGCTGCGCGGTTCCAGCGCGGCGATCAACCTTCCGCCATCGCGCCGCGCGGCCAAACCTTCGAGCGTGGTGCGGATCGCGGTGGGGTGGTGGGCGAAATCGTCGTAGATGCGGATGCCGCCGCGTTCGCCAATCCATTCCAGCCGCCGCTTCGCGCTGCGGAAGCCAGCCAACGCAGCGATGGCCTTCGCCGGATCGAATCCGGCTGCCGCAACCGCCGCAACGGCGGCGAGCGCGTTCATCGCGTTGTGGCGGCCGACCAGATTCCAGTGCGCTTCGCCGATCTCCAAGCCGCGATGCTTCACGATGAAGCGCGAGGCATCGGCCTGGGATAGCGCGGCTTGCCAATCGGCCTTCGCGTCGATGCCGAAACGGTCCACCGGCGTCCAGCAGCCCTGCGCCAGCACGCGCGCGAGATTTTCGTCCTCGGCGTTGACGATGAGGCGGCCCTTGCCCGGCACGGTGCGGACGAGGTGATGGAACTGGCGTTCGATCGCGGCCAGGTCGGGAAAGATGTCGGCGTGGTCGTATTCCAGATTGTTGAGCACCGCGATGGTGGGGCGGTACCAGACGAACTTGCTGCGCTTGTCGAAGAACGCGGTGTCGTATTCGTCGGCTTCGACCGCGAAGCACGCGCCCTTGCCCAACCGTGCGGAGACCTCGAAATTGCCCGGCACGCCGCCGATCAGGAAGCCGGGCTCACCGCCGAGCGCATCCAGCAGGTAGGCGATCAATGCCGTGGTGGTGGTCTTGCCGTGCGTCCCGGCCACGGCCAGCACGGTGCGCCCGTGCAGCACGCGCTGCGCCAGCCATTGCGCGCCGGAGGTGTAGGGCGTGCCAGTGTTTAGCACCGCTTCCACGGCGGGGTTGCCGCGCGAAAGGGCGTTGCCGACGATCACTTCATCCACGTCCGGCGCGATGTGTTCGGCGCTGTATCCGGATTTGAGTTCGATGCCCAGCGCCGCCAGCTGCGTGCTCATCGGCGGATAGACGTTCTGATCCGAACCTTCCACCGCATCGCCCAGTTCCCGCGCCAATGCCGCCACGCCGCACGAAGCGCTCGACTGGGTGAGCCTCTATGCCATGGCGGTCAACGAAGAAAATGCGGCCGGCGGGCGCGTCG
>CAZHXV010000190.1:0-1305 GCA_964536455.1 uncultured Aquimonas sp. | reverse complement strand
CCAGGCCGCCCATGAAAGTGCCGCAGATGCCGAGGATGTGCAGTTTCATGGCGTGCTTCCGGCGCGGGCCGCCCGCGATGGATCGCGAGCGAACCAGGATCAGGCGCGTTCGATCGCGGCCAGCACGCGGGCGGTGACTTCTTCCATTTCGCCCACGCCATTCACGCGCGCCAGCACGTCGGCGTCTTGATAGAAGCCGATCACCGGCGCGGTCTGTTCGGTGTACACGCGCAGGCGGTTGCGCACGGCTTCGGGCGTATCGTCGGCGCGGCCTTCGGCAGCGGCGCGGCCGGCGATGCGCTGCACCAGCAGTTCGGTATCCACGTCCAGTTGCACGGCGGCATCCACCGGCTGGCCGAGTTTTTCCAGCAGCGCGCCCAGCGCATTGGCCTGGGCCAGGTTGCGCGGATAACCATCGAGGATGAAGCCGTTGCCGGTATCGCCCGCGGTGAGGCGCTCCTCCAGCATCCCCAGCACGATCGCATCGGACACCAGCTCGCCGCGCTCCATCACCGCCTTGGCCTGCACGCCCAGTGGCGTGCCCGCTTTCACTGCCGCGCGCAGCAGATCGCCGGTGGAGATGTGCGGAATGTTCAGTTCCTGCTTCAGGCGGGCAGCTTGCGTGCCCTTGCCGGAACCGGGTGCGCCGAGGAGGACGAGTCGCATGTGGGAAACCCCTGGAATGTGCGGGTGGCCGTGCGCTTTCCGCTAGACTCTTTCGGGCCTTGCGGTGCGTGGCGCGGAACGCGAAACGCTAACGGCAGCCCCACGGCAAGTCAAACCATCCGAAAGTCGAATCGCCCCACGGATTTTTCCCACTTGAAGCGGCGCGCGCCGCAGGTTTCCACCATGAGCAAAGGCAAGCTGCTGTACGCCCAGTCGGGCGGCGTCACCGCCGTCATCAACACCACCGCCGCCGCCGTCATCGAAACCGCCCGCAAGGCCGGCGTGAAGGCGCTGGCGGCGCGCAACGGCATCATCGGCGCGCTGCGCGAGGATCTGATCGACACCTCGAAGGAATCCATCGCCGCGATCCGTGCACTGGCGCACACGCCCGGCGGCGCCTTCGGTTCCTGCCGCTTCAAGCTCAAGTCGCTGGAAGCCGACCGCGCCCGCTACGAACGCCTGATCGACGTGTTCCGCGCCCACGACATCCGTTGGTTCCTCTACAACGGCGGCAACGATTCCGCCGACACCGCCAACAAGGTGTCGCAGATCGCCGCATCGTTCGATTACCCGCTCACCTGCATCGGCGTGCCCAAGACCGTGGACAACGATCTGGCCGTCACCGACTGCTGCCCCGGT
>CAZHXV010000189.1:0-5976 GCA_964536455.1 uncultured Aquimonas sp. | reverse complement strand
GCCTGGAACAAGAACGTGATCGCGCTGGGCCTGGCCAGCGGCTTCATCGAGCCGCTCGAATCGACCAGCATCCACCTCACGATCAGCGGCGTGGCGCGTCTGCTGCACCTGTTCCCGGCGAACGGAATCGACGAGTCGCTGGTGCAGCGCTACAACGACGTCAGCCGCGCCGAGATGGAGCATGTGCGCAACTTCATCATCCTGCACTACCACCTCAATCAGCGGGAGGAACCGCTGTGGCGCGATGTCCGCGAAATGGCCCTGCCGCCGGAGCTGGCGCACCGCATCCAGTGCTTCCGCGACCGCGCCCACGCCTGGCAGGGCGAGGACGAACTGTTCCGGCTGGATTCGTGGACGCATGTGATGCTGGGCCAGGGCGTCGTGCCGAGGCAGCACCAGCAACTGACCCGGGCGCTGCCTGATGCGGATCTGCAACGTTTGCTCGACACCATTCGGCAACCGATCGACCGCGCGGTGGCGGCGATGCCCACGCATCAGCAGTTCCTGGACGGCTACTGCAAGGCTCCGCCATCGGCATGGAACCTAATGCACCAGCGGGCGCAGACGCATGCGCGGGCGATGGCCCAATCGCAGCAAGTGCCCACGGCAGGCTAGGGCCTGCGTGGATAGTGGCAACAGGTTCTAGCGATGCTGCTGCAATCCCACCCCGGCATCCGTATCGAGAAGCGCTCGATCGGGGCCGAAGCTGCGCCACTGCTGATCGTCGACCAGGCCGTGGCCGATCCGGATCGACTGGTGCGCAAGGCCGCGCGCAGCGCGTTCGTGCCGCGCGGCGCGATGTTCCCCGGTCTGCGCGCAGCGGCCCCGCTTTCCTACCAGCCCTTTCTCGAAAGCCTCCTGAACCCGCTGCTGCGCGAATGCTTCGGGCTGGAGCCCGGCCGCTTCGTCTTCCCGATGTGCCATTACTCGCTGGTGGTTCAGCCGCCGGCGCAGCTGCGCTTCCTGCAACGGGTGCCGCACATCGATTCCGTCGGCGCCAACGGGCTGGCGTCGGTGCACTACCTGTTCCGCGGCGACTGGGGCGGCACCGCGTTCTACCGCCATCGCGGCACCGGCTTCGAAAGCATCGACTCCGCCCGTCACGAAACCTATTTCCGCGAACTGGAGCGGGAAAGCCACAGCGATGCGGCGCCGCCCGCCGGCTACATCGACGGCGACACCGCGCTGTTCGAGCGCATCGCCAGCGTGGATGCCGCGTACAACCGATTGATCGTGTACCGCCGCAACTGCCTGCATTCGGGCAACATCGACAGCGCCCGCGTGCCGCCGCCCGATCCGCTGGCGGGAAGGCTGTCGATCAACTGTTTCATCGACGTCGCGCCGGCCACAGGCGCGTGACGGCCTTCCGGGGCGCTAGCCCCAGTCGAACAGACACCAGGCTTCGATGCGCTCGCCCGGCGCGAGCCTCGCGCCCGGCTCCAGGTTGAACGCATCCGGCGGGCCGGTTTGCGGCTCCACGCAGGTGGCGTGCGCGGGCGCGTCGTACACCACCCAGTGGGTGCAGTCCGACGATATCCGCAATCGCTGGCCGTCGCGGTGCAAGGTCACCGGCGCAGCGTTGAGAAAGCAGTCGTCCCATGGCCCCGGCGTTGGCGCAACCGTGGGCGAGATGGCGATGCCCGCAGCGTCGCGCGGATACATCGCCCGCGGCGAAAACTCCACGCGCTCGGGTTTGCCGAACCAGGGATGCCAGCCGACGACGGGCCTGGGCATCGCCTGCGCCCCTGCGCTCAAGGACAGGTGCAGGCGCAGCGCAGTGCCTGCAACCTCGATGCGCTGGCGCGCTTCGCCGCCGAATGGCCAGCGCTCGTCTTCGGGCAGGCGCAGCGAGAGTTCCACCCGCGTTGATGACGAAGCATCGACCCGCCACGGCAGCGCGAAACCGACGCCGTGGATGGCGTGGGCGCCGAGATTGATTGGCAACCGATAGTCGCGGCCGTCGAAAACGAAACGGCCATGACGGATGCGGCCGGCCCAGGGCAGCATCGGATAGCAGCCCCAGGCGATCATGGCGGCGTTGTTTTCGGCGTTGAACCCGCACAGCCAGTCCACGCCGCCGAACGCGATCCGGGCGATGCGTCCGCCCGCCGCGGGCGCAATGCTTGCGTGCAAGGCGTCGTTGCCGATATGCAGCAATTCGCCCGTGGCGAACGGCGCCAGCGCGGCGTCACGGCCCATACGGATGGATCGTCTCGATGCGCCCCTGCGCGTCGTAATGCAACTCCGTCACCTTGATCGAACGCAGGTGATCCACGCCGCCGGACAACAGCGCGTCGTGGTAGTAGAGCCACCACCTGCCGCCGAATTCGACGATGGAGTGGTGCGTGGTCCAGCCCACGACGGGCGTGAGGATCTTCCCGGCGTAGGTGAAGGGGCCATAGGGGTTGTCGCCGATGGCGTGGCAGAGCGTGTGGGTGTTGCCGGTCGAATACGAGAGGTAATAGCGGCCTCCATGCTTGTGCAGCCACGGCCCCTCGAAGTAGCGCCGCGCGTGATCGCCGGCCCGCAGCGGCGCGCCGTGTTCGTCGAGGATCAATGCCTCGCGCGGCGGTTCGGCGAATTGCAGCATGTCGGCCGTCAAGCGCGCGATGCGCGGGCCGAGTGCGGGTTCGCCGTCGGCCGGTTCGGCGTTCGCCGGATCGAAGACATTGTCGCGGTATTTCTGTAACTGCCCGCCCCAGATGCCGCCGAACGCCATGTAATGTTCGCCGTCGTCGTCGCGCAGTACGGCCGGATCGATCGAGTAACTGCCGGCAATGGGCGCGGCCTCGGGCCGGAACGGGCCGCCCGGCGTATCGGCCACGGCCACGCCGATCTGGAAGATGCCGTCCGCGCGCTTGGCCGGGAAGTAGAGATAGAACCTGCCGTCCTTCTCGGCCGCGTCCGGCGCCCACATCTGCCGATCCGCCCAGGGTACGTCGCGCACATGCAGGGCCTGGCCGCAGTCGGTCGCGGCGGATGCCGGCGAATCCTGCCGGAACACGTGGTAGTCGACCATCGCGTACTGATCGCCCAGATCGTTGGCTTCGACGCCCGCCTCGATGTCGTGCGAGGGATACAGGTAGATCCTGCCGCCGAACACGTGGGCCGAGGGGTCGGCGGTGTAGATGTGCGTCACCAGCGGCGTGGAAATCGCGCGCGCGGCCAATTGCCGCAATCCTTCCTTTTCCGGATCGCTCATGCGCGCCGCTCCGCCAGTTCGCGCTCGATGCGCGTTTCCATGGTCTTGTCGATCTCGTAGAAGAACAACAGGGCGCAGCACAGCAGGAAGGGCACGGCGGCGTACACGCTGACGGCGAGGCGAATGCCGTTCACCGCTCCGTCCGATTGCACGGCCAGATCCGGGTCGTAGCCGTAGAAGGCCAGGATGTTCGCCACCAGCGCGCCGCCGAGGGTCAGGCCGATCTTCAACCCGATCAGGATGGCCGAAAAGGTGGTTGCGGTGGCGCGGCGATGGTTCTTCCATTCCGACCAGTCGGCCACATCGGCCACCATCGCCCACAGCAATGGCGTGGTGATGCCGTAGAAGAAGCCGTGCAGGATGTAGGCGAGGATGACGTAGCCGACGCCGGTAGGCGGGAACCACCAGAACGCCAGCAGGCACACGGTGGAAACGAACAACGCCCAGCCGAACACGTCGCGCTTGCCGTAGCGATCCGCCAGTCGCTTGGAGAAGCCGATGCCGACGATCATGAAAACGATGCCGCAGGCGGAGAACAGGCTGAAGGCGGAAGTGGGCGCATCCTTGGGCCACTGGAATTCGGTCAGGCCGATGCCGGTGAGCAGCGCGTTCAGGCCGGCGATGCAGGCGTTGAAGCCGATGCCGTCGAGGAATTGCGCCAGATCGGCCGCATCGAGGTAATACTTGAAGTAATAGACGTACATGCCGCCTTTCAAGGCGAGGGTGACGAAGACGAGGATGGTCGAGGCCAGCATCAGTATCCACGGCTTGTTCTTCGTCAGGTCGGCCAGATCCTGGCGGATGCTGCCGCCCTGCGAGGCCTCGGGAACCACGCGCTCTTTCGTGGTGAAGAAGGTGATGAAGAAGAAGAGGGTGCCGACCACGGCAAACAGCAGCATGGTGTTGCGGAAGCCCTCCGCCTTGTCGCCTCCGCCCAGGATCAGCACCAGAGGCAGCAGCAGCACCTGGATGATGAACTGCGCAATCATCACCGCGACGAAGCGGTAGCTCGACAGGCTGTTGCGCTCGGACATGCTGCCGGTGATCACGCCGGAGAGCGCCGAATACGGCAGGTTGTTGGCGGCGTACACCATCACCAGCAGCGTGTAGGTCGCCAGCGCATACGCCGCCTTGCCCTGCTCGCCCATGTCCGGCGTGGTGAAGGCCAGCAGCGAAAACACGCCAAACGGAACGGCGGTCCACAGGATCCATGGCCGGAACTTGCCCCAGCGCGTGTGGGTGCGATCCGCGATCAGGCCCATCAACGGCGTGAACACGAAAGCGCCGAGCAATCCTCCGGCGAAGATCACCATGCCGGCGGTTTCGGCCGGGATGCGATAGATGTCCGTGTAGAAGAAGGCGATGAAACTGACCAGCGTCTGGAAGATCAGATTGGCAGCGAGATCGCCAAGGCTGTACCCGATCTTTTCCCGAATCGGCAGCGCGTCGGATGCATTGTTGCTGGACAAGACGCGGCTCCGAGGGGTTCGTGCGGAAGTGAAAAGGTAGCGCTACCATTCTCTGGTCGCACGCTGCACAGCAGCATGGCCCGGCAGCCGGAATTTTCCGGTAATGAAGTGCGGCCAGCGCCGCGTGGCGGATCAACCACCGAAGCGTGCTTGCACTTCCGCCCGCGTGGGCATGGCCAGCGCCGCGCCTTCGCGTTCCACGCTCAATGCGGCGACGCGGCAGGCATGCTGCACGGCGGCGTGGAGCGAGGTCGCGTCATGTGCGAGCGCGGCGGCCAGCGCGCCGCTGAAGGCATCGCCCGCACCGGTGGTGTCGCGCACGGTCGCGGTTTCCGCGGCAACGCGATAGAACGGTGCGTCGTCGCCGCGCGTGGCGTTCGCATCGTGTGAAACGAAGACGCCGCGTGCGCCGAGCGTGATCAGTACGGTGGCCGGGCCGAGCCTGCGGCAGAGCGCGTGCAGCTGCGCATCGGGCAGGTTGGCGAGCGTCTGCGCTTCGACCTGTTCGCCGGCGCAGCGCGCCAGCAGATGCGCGAATTCGGTTTCGTTCGGTGTGAGCACGTCCACCAGCGACAGCAGCGTGCCGTCCTCGTCGGCCAGCGGCGGCGCGGGATTGTGCAGGGTGAGCGTGCCGGCGGCACGCGCCAGTTCCAGCGCGCGGCGAGTGGCGGCCAGGTCCACTTCGTGCTGGGTCACCAGCACCTTCGCGGCGTCGATGGTCGCGGCCTGGGCCTGGATGTGTCCGGTGGAAAGCCGTGCGTTCGCGCCAGGGCCGACCACGATCAGGTTCTGGCCGCTGGCGTCCAGCAGGATCGCCGCGGTGCCGGTGGCCGCGTCGGCGCGGTGTTCGATGCATGGCTCGATGCCTTCGGCCAGCGCCAGCGCCAGTGCCCCATCGCCGATGGCGTCGTTGCCGAAGGCGGCGATGAAGGCCGTCTTCGCGCCCTGCCGCGCGGCGGCGACGGCCTGGTTGAAGCCCTTGCCGCCGGGGCCGCTGGAAAACGCCCCGAGCCGGGTTTCGCCCGGCACCGGGAAGCGCGGCGTGCGCCAGACGTGGTCGTGGTTGTAGGAACCTGCGACGACGACTTCGACCGGGTTCATGGCGTCACGGTGCACGCCATCGCTGCTGCGGTTTCGGAGGAGGTCTGGAGCACGTAGATGACGCCGGCGATGGTGGCGGTCATGAAGGTGGCGATGGAGCCGCCGAGCACCGCGCGCAGGCCGAAGCGGGCCAGGTCCTGGCGCCGGTTCGGGGCCAGCCCGCCGATGCCGCCGATCTGGATGGCGATGGAGGAGAAGTTGGCG
>CAZHXV010000188.1:0-5985 GCA_964536455.1 uncultured Aquimonas sp. | reverse complement strand
TGCCCATGTCGTTGATCATGCCGATGATGTCTTCGATCTGCTCCGGATCGACGATGTCGTCCGGCAGGTGATCGTTGACTTCCGCATAGGTCAGGTAACCCTGCTCTCGGCCCTTGGTGATGAGCTGCTTGATTTCGGACTGCTGCTCTTGGTTGTCGATCGCCATGTGCTGTCTGACCGATGAATGCGGGTTGGGGAACGCTCCAGTATAGCGACTGGAGGGCGACGCTTCCATGTAGCGGGTGTCGGTACCCAAGGCCGCGTTCAGCCATGCGACCCCCTGTGGGGAATAACGGCCGAGGGCGCGGGCTTTTGAAGCAAACCCGCATCAACGCTAGGTTCGCAGCCAGAACGTCACGGGCCCGTCGTTCACCAGGTGCACCTGCATGTGTGCACCAAAGCGGCCCATCTCAACCAGCGGATGGCTGGATTTGCACTTGTTCACCAATTCGTCGAACCAGCGCCGCCCGGCTTCGGGGGAGGCGGCGCTGGTGAAACTGGGCCGCATGCCCTTGTGGGTATCGGCGGCCAGCGTGAACTGGCTCACCAGCAGCAGGCCGCCGCCGACATCGGTGAGCGAACGGTTCATCCTGCCGGCCTCGTCGCCGAAAATGCGGTAGCCCAGCAACCGCTGGGTCATGCGTTCGACCTGCGGCGCACCGTCTTCCGGCTGTACTGCGACCAGCGCCAGCAATCCGTGGCCGATGCTTCCGACGGTTTGCCCATCGACTTCGACGCTGGCCTGGGTAACGCGCTGGATCAGGGCGATCATGGTTTGAGGGCCGGGATTGGGGAGTGGGGATTCGGGAATCGTAAGAGCAAAGCCTGTCTGTGCGGTGCGGACGATGCTCTACCATTCCCGAATCCCGAATCCCGAATCTCCAATCCCGAACCCCGCTCGATGCCTTTCTCCGCCCGCCTGCTCCATGCCCTGCTCTGGCTGCTGGGCTGCCTGCCGCTTGCCGTATTGCAGGCGCTGGGCAGCGGCCTGGGCACGCTGGCGCGCTGGGCCAACCTGCGCGAAGCGCGCGTGGCCCGGCGCAGCCTGGAACTGTGCTTCCCGGCGATGGACGAGGCCGAACGCGATGCGCTGTGGCGGCGCAACCTGGCCGAAACCGGGAAGACAGCGCTCGAAACCGCGCGCCTGTGGACGCGCCCTGCGGCGAGCAACCTCGCCCTGATCCGCTCCGTGCATGGCCGCGAACATTTCGATGCCGCGCTGGCCGCCGGGCGCGGCGTCGTCATCGCCGCACCGCACCTGGGCAACTGGGAGTTGTTGAACCAGTGGCTGGCGGCACAATCGCCCTTGGCGATCCTGTACCGCCCGCCCCGCCAACCCATGCTGGATGCGCTGATTCGCCGTTTCCGCGCCCAGCCGGGCGTGACCCAGGTGCGCGCCGAGGCCGCCGGCGTACGCACACTGCTGAAACTGCTCAAGGACGGCGGAATGCTGGGCATCCTGCCGGATCAGCAACCCAAGCGCGGCGATGGGGAATTCGCACCGTTCTTCGGAATTCCCGCACTCACGATGACATTGCTGCCACGCCTGGCCGAACGCACCGGCGCGACGGTGCTGAGCGCCTACGTCGAGCGCCTGCCGGAGCCTGCGCGGGGCTTTGAGGTGCATATCGAGCCGGCTCCCATCGCCGTGGCCGATCCCGATCCGCTCATCGCCACCGCCGCGCTGAACGTCGCGCTGGAGCATTGCATCCGCGCCGTGCCCGAGCAGTACCAGTGGAGTTACAAGCGCTACACGATCCGGCCCGAAGGGCAACCACCGGTCGCGTACTGATCCGGCACTTCCGGCAGCGTCAGGGCGCTTCGATCTCGTAGCCTTCCGCACGCAGCGTTTCCAGATAACCGTCCTTTTCCAGGATCTGCGACATCGGCAGCACCGCGAACACGGTGCCGTGCTTTTGCAGTGCGTTCCGCGCGGTTTCCAGCCAGAGCCGATCCACCCGCGCCGGGAGGTCGGAAAAGCCCAGGTGTTCGGCCAGGCGCGTTTCCAGCACCGCATCCATGCAGGCCCGGCCCGCATCGCGGGTGCCAAGTTCGCGCAAGGCGATCGCATCGCCGGTTGCCCAGGCCTGCGCACGGGCGCGCAGCGAGGGAAGATCGGATTCGACGTGATCGAGCATCCCGCGAAAGCACCCGACATCGTCCAGCCCGGTGCGGGCGAACTCGCGCAGCGCCTCCTTCGGGTTTTCGACCTTCACCTCGATGCGCGGCCGCTCCACCGGCACGCCGTATTTCTTCACCGCCCTGGACACGACCTTGCCCACCGGGCTATCCAGCGTCAGCCCGGTGCGTTCCAGCGCCTCCTGATACAGCTTCTGCGCCGCGAACAGCGGGCGGCGCTTCTCCACGCTGCGATCTTTCCCCAGATAGCGCTTCTTCAGCACCAGCCAGCGCGCGTAATCCGCCGCCGGCACCTGATCGGCGAGCTTGTCTCCGTCGGGATTCTTCGTCGCCTTCATCATCGCCGGCAGCAGGAACAGGCTACGGAACACGCCCACGTCCGCGTCGATCTTGGCACCGGGCGAGAGCAACACGAGTTGCGAACGGGCAATCGCCTCCACCACGCCCGCCGATTCCCACTGCATCCGCCTGGGCAAGGGCCGCACCGTGCCGAGCACGTACATCGTGTGGCCATCGCGCCGTACCTTCCACAATCCTGGGCCGGGCTGCACGCCGGTGACCACCAGCGGTTCCAGCGTCCTGGCTTCCTCGCGCGGCGGCGGTTCCGGCGCGGGCCCGGAATTGCCCGCGAACGCCAGCGGCGCGGACAGCAGCAGCGCAAACAGCGCCGGCGCACAAAAACGAGTGTTCGGCATCATCGGTATCGCCCTGGAGGAATGGCGCGCGGATCATGCCAACGGACGCGGCGCGATTCCGAGCGCCGGAAGTCACGCCGCCATGCCCCGTTCAGAATAGTTGCCCCTGCTCCGGCCCTTCGCGCGGCGGGCGGAACTGCGCGGCATCCAGCGCCAGCCATTCGCGCCCGCGATGGATGCCGTACTTTTTGCACGCCAGCGTGAAGCGTTGTTTCAGCAGTTCCGCGAACTCGCCCTGCCCACGCATCCGGGCGTGGAAGCGCGGATCGTTGTCGCGCCCGCCGCGCAGGTCGTTGATGCGCGCCATCACGTGTTCGGCGCGCTCGGGCAGGTGCAGTTCCAGCCACTGCCGGAACAGATTCTTCAATTCCCACGGCAAGCGAAGAATCGTGTAGCCGGCCACGCGCGCGCCCGCTTGCGAGGCGTGTTCAAGGATGCGCTCCATGAACTGGTCGGTGACGAACGGAATGATCGGCGCGACCATCACCCCGCAGGGAATGCCCGCGCTGTTGAGTGTTTCCACCGCCTTCAGGCGACGATGCGGGGCGCTGGCGCGCGGCTCCAGCGTGCTGGCGAGCTTGTTGTCCAGACTCGTCACCGAAACGAACACATGCACGAGACGGCGGCGCGCCAGTTCGGCGAGCAGGTCGATATCGCGTTCCACCAGCGCGTTCTTGGTGACGATGGTGCAGGGATGGCCGGTTTCCGCCAGCACTTCGAGGATCGCGCGGGTAATGTGGTAGGTCTTCTCGATCGGCTGGTACGGATCGGTGTTCGCGCCCAGGTTGATCGGCGAACACACATGCGAAGGCTTGGCCAGTTCCTTGCGCAGCAGTTGCGCCGCGTTGGCCTTGGCGAACAGCCTGGTCTCGAAATCAAGGCCGGCGGACAGGTTCAGATAGCCATGCGAAGGCCGCGCGTAGCAATAGATGCAGCCATGTTCGCAGCCGCGATAGGCGTTGACCGAAAGATCGAAACCGATGTCCGGCGAATCGTTGCGGCTGATGATGCTGCGCGCGGTTTCGATCGTGACCTGGGTTTTGGGGCGCGATGGATCGAGGGCTGCTTCGTCCGGCGTCCAGCCATCGTCTTCGATGCTGCGCGAAACCGTCTCGAACCGCCCTTCCGGGTTCGACGCCGCACCACGACCCTTGTGGCGCACCGGGCCGAACAAGGGTTCGGGCGCGACGTTTCCAACGAACGACGGCGGCTTGGCGATCATGCCGCCATTATCGGCGCGTGCGTCTCACGGCATGAAACATGCGAAAACCATCGCCCGGGCGATGCCCTGCCGCCCGAAGCCAAGCCCGCAGGCGTGTTCCGCGCACCCGCGCCGGGCCGATGCGCAGATCGCCGTCCAGCATCAGCGCGGTTCAGTAAGCCGCTTCCGTGAAGACGTGGTCGATATCGCCGCCCCACGCCTGCGCGAACCGTTGCAGCAGGTGTTCGGCGGCGCTGCGTCCTTCCAGCGCGATCTGGAACAGCGGTTCCAGGTACGCGGCTTCGTCCGCGCCCTGCGCGTTGAACCGCGCCCGCTGCGCAAGGCCGGCGGCGGAGATGCGCAGCGCTTCCTGCGCCAGTTCCTTCACGCTGGCCGAGCGGAACGGCAGTGCGAGACCGTGGCGCGGTACGCCGTCGCGCAGGGCGTGGCGCTCGGCGAGGGAGAAATCGCGCACCAGATCCCAGGCGGCGTCGAGTGCGGCATCGTCGTACAGCAGGCCGACCCAGAACGCGGGCAACGCGGCCAGATGCGGCTGCGGGCCGGAATCGGCGCCGCGCATTTCCAGATAGGTCTTCAGCCGCACTTCCGGGAAGGCAGTGGTCATGTGGTCGGAGAAATCGCGCAGCGTCGGCGCCTGCCCCGGCAGTTCGTCCAGCCTGCCTTCCAGGAAACGGCGGAAGCTGCGGCCAGCCACATCGATGTAGCGGCCATCCCGATAGACGAAGTACATCGGCACGTCGAGGAGGTAGTCGACATAGCGCTCGAAGCCGAAGCCTTCCTCGAAGACGAAATCCAGCATCCCGGTGCGGTCGGCGTCGGTATCCGTCCAGATGTGCGAGCGGTAGGAGAGATAGCCGTTCGGGCGGCCTTGCGTGAACGGCGAATTGGCGAACAGCGCGGTCGCGATGGGCTGCAGGGCCAGCGCGACGCGGAACTTCTTCACCATGTCCGCTTCGGAGGCGAAATCCAGGTTGACCTGCACGGTGCAGGTGCGCGTCATCATGTCCAGGCCGAGCTGGCCGACCCTGGGCATGTAGTCGCGCATGATCTGGTAGCGCCCTTTCGGCATCCACGGCATGTCCGCGCGCGCCCATTTGGGCTGGAAGCCCAGGCCGAGGAAGCCCAGCTCCAGCGGCTGCGCCACGGCTTTCAGTTCGGAAAAATGGGTATCCAGTTCGGCCACCGTGTCGTGCGCGGTTTCCAGCGGCGCACCGGAAAGCTCCAGTTGGCCCGCCGGCTCCAGCGTGATCGAGGAACCATTGCGCGAGAGGGCGATCAACCGCCCCTTTTCCTCGATCTTCTCCCAGCCGAATGCGGTGAAGCCGCGCAGCACGGCCTCGATGCCGCGTTCGCCCTCGTAGGGCGGCGGGCGCAGGTCGTCGCGGCGAAAGCCGAATTTCTCGTGTTCGGTGCCGATGCGCCAGGCCGATGGCGGCTTGTTGCCGGCCTCCAGCATCCGTACCAGGTCGCAGCGGTCGCGGATCGGATCGTCCTTGCTCGTGCTGGTACCGGACATGCATCACCTGGGAAAGTCGCGGAGCGGAAGCATGGGGGCGGCGCTGCATCGCCGCAAGTCCAAAAATGCCTTCAGGCCCAAACCCGCGGGAATGTTTTGCTGCGGTTGCGCAAAGCGTCGTATTGTGTCCGCATGTCCGGCATCGCCTCCCACCCCGATTATCCGCTGCGCGAGGAAATCGCCAGCGCCCTGACCCACGGCATCGGCGCGCTGCTCGCGCTTGGCGCTGGCGCGGTGCTGATCACGCTGGCGGCGCTGTGGGGCGATGGCTGGCAACTGGCGGGGGCCATCGTGTTCTGCCTCGCGCTTCTGGCGATGTACCTGGCCTCCACGCTGTACCACGCGATCCCGCACCCGGTCGCCAAGGCGCGGCTCAAGGTGCTGGACCACTGCGCGATCTACGTGCTGATCGC
>CAZHXV010000187.1:0-6031 GCA_964536455.1 uncultured Aquimonas sp. | reverse complement strand
CGACCTACGAAATCCGCTTGCTACTCCTGCAACCAACCCGATTCCCGCAGCAGATCGTGCGTGGCCGCATCCGCCGGGCGGGCGACCAACCCACCGCGCGTGCCCAGGCTTACCGAATAGCGCGCGCCGTCGAGCATCGGCAGATAAGCAGCACTGCCGAACTGCGCATCGGCGAAGGGCAAGGCCTTTGGGTACTGGCGCTTGAGCGTCCACAAATCCAGCTCGCCTCCGCTGCGCAGCGAATACACGGTGCGCGGCGCGTCCAGTTCCTGCTTCACGTCGCCGTAGCGGCCCTGCAGGCGCTCCAGCCGGTACAGCGGCTTCACACCGGCCAGCAACGCAGGCAGCTTCCAGGTGATGAGGCGCGCATCGAGCTGCCATTCGTCGCCCGCCAGATCGAAGCTGCGCACCTGCCCGGCGGCGGAAAGCTCGGCACGGTAACGCTGCACGCCGGCCTGCTTCAGCACGATCTGCGCAACCACGGTTTCCCCGTCCAGCGTAAGGTAACTGCGCAGCGATACGCCCAGAAGGCACAACGCGATACCTGAAAGCAGCAGCGGCAGGCCGAACAGCACGCGCAGCCAGCGCCGCCCGCCATGGCGTCCGCGATGCGCGCGTCGGCGCGGAAGCAGCATCAACAACGCCAGCAATGCGACGCACGCGCCTGAAACCAGCAGGATCGACCAGGGGGACATGGAACCTCTCCTCGCACGCATCGGCGCGAACAACGGGCAATGCACCGAACTATACTTCGCCGATGCAAACCCCATCCCGCAAACGCACCGCCGTCACCCTGCTCCGCCTCGCGCTCGCAGCGCTGCTGCTCTGCAACCTTTGCGCCTGCGGCAACAAGGGGCCGCTGGTGATGCCGAACCGAACCAGCCTCTGACGGAGCGCGCCGTGCCGCGATTTTCCAAGATGCACGGGGCGGGCAACGACTTCGTCGTGATCGACCGCCGTGCCGCGCGCGAGCCGTTCGATCCGGCGCTGGCGCGCCGCCTGGGCGACCGCCACACCGGCATCGGCTTCGATCAACTCATGTCCATCGAAACCCCGCGCACGCCGGGTGCGGTGGCGGCTTACGACATCCTCAACCCCGACGGCAGCCGCGCGCGCCAGTGCGGCAACGGCGCGCGCTGCGTCGCCGCCTGGCTGGTGCGCGAAGGCAGCGCGCCCGCCCGTGGCGGCTTCACGCTGGACAGCCCAGCCGGAAGCGTGCGTGCCTTGGCCCTGCCCGATGGCTGCTTCCGCATCGACATGGGCGAACCGGATTTCTCGCCCGCCGCCATCGGGCTGGAAACGGACGACCCCCGCGATCTCCTGCTGGACGATGGTTCGCAGGTGCGCATTGGCGCGGTGTCGATGGGCAATGCCCATGCCGTGATCGAAGTCGATGACGTGGATGCTGCCGACGTGGCGCGAATCGGCCCGGCCCTGCAACGCCACCCGGCCTTCCGCCACAGCTGCAACGTCGGCTTCGCGCAGGTGCTGGATGCCGCGCGGCTGCGGCTGCGCGTGTTCGAAAGCGGCGCGGGCGAAACCCTGGCCTGCGGCAGCGGCGCGTGCGCGGCGGTCGCGGTGCTGCGGCGGCGCGGCAGGCTCGGAGAGAGCGTGCAGGTACAGCTTCCGGGCGGCACGCTGGAGCTTTCCTGGGCCGGCGCAGGCTCTGCCATGCTGATGACCGGCCCGGCGAAGTTCGTCTTCGAGGGCGAGTATTCCGAAGGAGATTTCCCCATATGAGCCAAACGTCCGCACCCGACGAAGCCGCCGTCGCCGCCTGGCTGCGCGAGCACCCGGACTTCCTCGCGCGCCGCCCCGAGCTGGCGCTGGCGATCGAAGTGCCGCGCGAACAGGGCCAGGCCACGTCGCTGGCCAGCTACCAGCTCGACGTGCTGCGCGAGAAGAACCGCGAACTGAACCGGCGCCTGCAGGAACTGTTCGCGGTGGCCAACGAGAACGAACGCCTCACCGTGCGGCTTCACCAGTTGATGCTGGCGCTGCTGCGCGCCCGCGACCTTCCCGCCACGCTCGGCACGCTGGTGGCCTCCCTGCGCGAGGATTTCGGCAGCGAATGGGTGCGCGTGATGCTGTTCAAGCCCGCGCCGGCGCTGGAGCCAGCCGCATGGTGGAAACACCTGCCGCGCCAGGCGGCGGAAATTGCCCCCTTCGCCGAATTCATCAATGCGGGCGAACCGCTGTGCGGACGCCTGCAACCGGCCAAGCTCTCGGTGCTCTACGGCGAGGACGCCGTCAGCGTGCAATCGGTGGCGCTGCTCTCGCTCGGCGGACACGGCCTCCTGGCCATCGGCAGCGGCGATTCCAACCGTTTCTATCCGGGCATGGGCACGCTGTTCCTGCGCCTGCTCGGGGAAACCGTTTCCGCTGCGCTGGCGCGATTCGACTAACGCCATGGCCACGCCTTCCGCATTGGCCGCGCCCGCCGAACATTGGCTGGCACGGTTGAAAGTGGAACGACGGCTGTCCCCGCACACACTGGCCGCCTACCGCCGCGACCTCGAGCTGCTGCTGGCGTTCGCCGCGCAGAAGAACCTCGGCGACTGGAAAGACCTCGCGCCGGAAACGCTGCGCGCCTTCCTCGCCGCGCAACATCGCCGAGGACTTTCGCCGCGCAGCCTGCAACGCCTGCTCTCGGCCTGCCGTGGCCTGTTCGGCGAACTGATGCGCGAAGGCGTGCTGCGCACCGATCCCGCCGCCGGGCTGCGCGCCCCCAAGGCGCCGCGCAAGCTGCCGCGGGTGCTGGACGTGGACGAAATGGCGCGGCTGGTCGAAGTGCCGCAGGATGCACCGCTTGGCGCGCGCGACGCGGCGCTGCTGGAACTGTTCTATTCGTCGGGTTTGCGACTTTCCGAACTGTGCGGCCTGCGCTGGATCGACCTTGGCCTGGACGACGGTCTGGTACGCGTCGTCGGCAAGGGCGCAAAAACCCGCGACGTGCCGGTCGGCCGCATGGCCCGCGAAGCCTTGCACCGATGGCGAAAAACCGCGCCGCCCACCTCATTGCAGCAGCACGTCTTTCCCGGCCGCGACGGTGGCGCGCTCTCCGCGCGCGCAGTGCAGCTTCGCGTCAAGCAACTCGCGCAGCGCCAGGGCATCGACAAGCGCGTGCATCCGCACCTGCTGCGCCATTCCTGCGCCAGCCACGTACTGGAATCCTCCGGGGATCTTCGCGGCGTGCAGGAACTGCTCGGCCACGCCGACATCGCCACCACGCAGATCTACACGCACCTGGATTTCCAGCATCTGGCGAAGGTTTACGATGCCGCGCACCCGCGCGCCAAGCGGCGCCGTTGATTTCTTCCTCAAGGTGTTGCAGACATGGCCACCGACCTTTCCTTCGTCGAATACGTCCACGAACAGGCCAACCTCGGTCCGCGCCTGACCCATCGAAAAATGTTCGGCGAGTACGGCCTGTATGTGGACGGCAAGGTCGTTGCCTTCGCCTGCGACGACAGCCTGTTCGTCAAACCCACCGCCGCCGTTGCGCAACTGCGGCTGGAATTGCCGCAGGCCCCGCCCTACCCCGGCGCGAAGCCTTATCCGGTCGCCGACGAATTGCTGGACGAACCGGATCTGCTGAAACGCCTGCTGCTGGCCACCGCCGCGCTGGCGCCCGAACCCAAACCCAAAGCGCCACGCAAGGCAAAGGCCGCCAAAGCCTCGCCTTCCCGCCGTAAACCGCGCAGCGAAGGTTGACGCACGCCGTCCGAGGCGATAGGGTTCGCACCGCTCATGGTTTTCATCGCTTCATGCGAATGGAGCGATGAAATTAAAAGGGAATCCGGTGAAGGCCCGCACGGCCCATTCCGGAGCTGCCCCGCAGCGGTGAGCGGAAACGACCTTCGCCATTAGCACTGGCCCTCGCGGGCCGGGAAGCGGCGAACAGTAGGCGGATGGCCATGCCATCCACGTCCGCGAGTCCGAAGACCTGCCCGAGCCGGAAGGCCAGACCGCCTTCCGTTCGACTGGCGCTTCCGCGGGGAAGCGGCGGCCCGGCACTCCGCAGCCTGCGGCGCGCCGTCGCTCGTCGCGCCACGGAAGCGTCGATCCGCCCGCGGGGGTGGAGGTCGGCGGGTTCCGGGCGTGCCATCGCACGCGCGGCGGCGGCCGTCGCCTTCGTTTCCGCGGTTCACACCGACTGGAGCGACAACATGACCCTCGTGACGATCCCCGGCTTCCCGCGCATCGGCGCCCGCCGCGAACTGAAGAAAGCCCTCGAAGCACACTGGCGCGGCGAACTGGATGCCGATGGCCTGCACCAGACCGCGCGCGACCTGCGCGAACGCCACTTCGCATTGCTGCGCGAGGCCGGCGCGGACGTGGTGCCGTGCAACGATTTCTCGCTGTACGACCACGTGCTCGACACCGCCGTGCTGTTCGATGCGATTCCCGCCTCGCACCGCGCGCTGTTCGAGGCCGATCCGCTGGCCGGCTACTTCGCGCTGGCGCGTGGCCACCAGCGCGACGGCCACGACCTGCATGCGCTGGAAATGACCAAGTGGTTCGACACGAACTACCACTACCTCGTGCCCGAACTCGATGCCCACACGCGCTTCGGCCTGCGCCCGGACAAGCCGCTGGAAGCGCTGGCACAGGCCCGCGCAGCGGGTTTCGACGCGCGGCCGGTGCTGCTCGGGCCGGTGTCGTTCCTGCGGCTGTCCAAGCGCAGCGATGGCGGCGATCCGCTCGAACTTCTCGATGCGCTGCTGCCGCATTACGCGCAACTGCTGGCGAAACTGCATCAGGCGGGCGCGGAATGGGTTCAGATCGACGAACCCTGCCTCGTCACCGATCTTTCCGATGCCGCACGTGGCGCCTTCGCCCGCGCCTATGCCGCACTCGACCTGCCGGATTCGCCCGCGAAACTCCTGACCACGTATTTCGGTGCGCTCGGCGACAATCTGCAACTGGCCGCCGGGCTGCCGGTGCAGGGCCTGCACGTCGATCTGGCGCGCGCGCCGGAACAGCTCGACGCGGTGCTCGCGGCCTGGCCGGCCGATCGCGTGATCTCGCTCGGCCTCGTCGATGGCCGCAACATCTGGCGCACCGACCTCGACGCCGCCCTCGCCCTGGCCCATCGCGCGAAAGCCGGGCGCGAAGGGCCGCTGTGGCTGTCGTCCTCATGCTCGCTGCTGCACGTGCCGGTCGATCTGGAGCGCGAAACCCGGCTCGATCCGGCGATCCGCGAATGGCTGGCCTTCGCGCGCCAGAAAGTGGGGGAACTGCGCACATTGGCCGATGCGCTGGACGGCCGGGAATCGGCCGACGCGGCCCTGGCCGAAGCGCGCCGTGCCCGCGCTTCGCGCCTGCTGTCGCCGCGCGTGACCAGCCCGCTGGTACAAAAACGCCTGGCCGCGATCGCGGCCAAAGATGGAGAGCGCCGTTCGCCATTCGGCCAGCGTCGGCTGGCACAGGAAGCCGTACTGAACCTGCCGCCGTTCCCGACCACGACGATCGGCTCGTTCCCGCAGACCGCCGAGGTTCGCAAGGCGCGTGCCCGGCACGCGGCGGGCGAACTGGACGAGGCCGGCTACGAGCGCTTCCTCCAGGCGCAGACCGAACACTGCGTCCGCTTCCAGGAAGAGATCGGCTTGGACGTGCTGGTGCACGGCGAGTTCGAGCGCAACGACATGGTCGAATACTTCGGCGAACGGCTCGACGGCTTCGCCTTCACCCGCAACGGATGGGTGCAAAGCTATGGCAGCCGCTGCGTGAAGCCGCCGCTCATCTTCGGCGACGTGAGCCGCCCGCGACCGATGACCGTGAAGTGGGCCAGCTTCGCGCAATCGCTGACCGGCAAACCGATGAAGGGCATGCTGACCGGCCCGGTGACGGTGCTGCAATGGTCGTTCGTGCGCGACGACCAGCCGCGCGCGGACACCTGCCGCCAGATCGCACTCGCGCTGCGCGATGAAGTGCTGGATCTGGAGAGCATCGGCATCCGCGCCATCCAGATCGACGAACCGGCGCTGCGCGAGGGCCTGCCGCTACGCCGCGCTGAGCAAGCCGCGTA
>CAZHXV010000186.1:0-6037 GCA_964536455.1 uncultured Aquimonas sp. | reverse complement strand
CGCGGCATGCCGCAGGTGGAAGTGGCTTTTGACATCGACGCCAACGGCATCCTGCACGTCTCGGCCAAGGACAAGAAGACCGGCAAGGAACAGCGCATCGAGATCAAGGCCGGTTCCGGTCTTTCGGAAGAAGAAATCCAGAAGATGGTGCGCGACGCCGAACTCAATCGCGAAGAGGACAAGAAGTTCCACGAGCTGGTCGGCGCCCGCAACAAGGCCGACGCGGTGCTGCACGCCGCCCGCAGCGCGGTGAAGGAACACGGCGACAAGGTGCCGGGCGACCAGATCGGCCGCATCGAAGCCGCGATTTCCGATCTGGATTCGGTGATGAAGGGCGAGGACCAGGCCCAGATCGAAGCCAGGACCCGGGCGCTGGAAGAAGCCGCGCAATCGCTGCTGGCGGCCGCTTCCGCAGCGCAGGGCGCAGGCCCGGACGCGACTTCGCAGGGCGATTCCAAACCTGCGGATGACGTAGTGGATGCGGAGTTCACGGAAGTGAAGAAAGAGCAGTGATTCGGGATTGGGATTCGTGAAAAGCTAGGCGCACGAATTTCACCTCATCCCGAATCATCCTGATTGCTCCATTTCGGGAGCGGACGCCGTCCGCTCCCGATGCTTTTACGAATCACCAATCTCCAATCCCGAATCCCGGCTCCAATGAAACGCGACTACTACGAAGTCCTGGGCGTCTCCAAAACCGCCAGCGACGATGATCTGAAGAAGGCCTATCGCCGCTGCGCGATGAAGCACCATCCCGACCGCAATCCCGGCGACAAGGCCGCCGAGGAAGCGTTCAAGGAGTGCAAGGAAGCCTACGAAGTGCTCTCGGATGCGGCCAAGCGCCGGATGTACGACCAGCACGGGCACGCTGCGTTCGAGGCCGGCATGGGCGGCGGTGCGCGGGGCGGCGCGGCGGATTTCGGGGATATTTTCGGGGATATTTTCGGCGACATCTTCGGCGGCGGCCGTGGCCGTGCGCAGCAGGCGCGGCGCGGTTCGGATCTGCGCTACGTGATCGAGCTGGACCTGGAAGAAGCCGTATTCGGCGTCGAACGCACCATCGAAGTGCCGACGCTGCGTTCCTGCGAATCCTGCAAGGGTTCCGGCTCCGCCGATGGCAAGACCGACACGTGTTCCACCTGTCGCGGCCAGGGCCGGGTGCGGATGCAGCAGGGCATCTTCTCGGTGCAGCAGACCTGCCCGCATTGCGGCGGCAGCGGCAAGCAGGTGAAGAATCCGTGCGGCGATTGTCACGGGCGCGGCGTGGTCGAAGACGAAAAGACCCTGCAGGTGAAGATTCCGGCGGGCGTGGACAACGGCGACCGCATCCGTCTGGCGGGCGAGGGCGAAGCTGGCCCGGCGGGCACGACGCCCGGCGATCTCTATGTGGAAGTGCGGGTGCGCGAACACGCGATCTTCCAGCGCGACGGCGACGATCTGTATTGCGAACTGCCGATCCGTCTGTCGCAGGCCGCGCTCGGCGCGTTGATCGAAGTGCCCACGCTCGACGGCACGGTGGAAATCAAGGTTCCCGCCGAAACCCAGACAGGCAAGCTGTTCCGGCTGCGCGGCAAGGGCGTGAAATCCGTGCGCAGTTCCGCGCCGGGCGATCTGCTGTGCCGCGTTGTCGTGGAAACGCCGGTGTCGTTGACCAAGCGCCAGCGCGAATTGCTGGAAGAATTCGAATCCACGTTCGAGGGCGACGGCGCGCGCGCGCATTCGCCGCGTTCGACTTCGTTCCTCGATGGGGTGAAGGCGTTCTGGGCCAAGATGACTTCCTGAGGCGGGATCGGGATTCGTGATGGGCGATTCGTGAGGCCGCCGCGCTCTTGCTAATCTCCAATCCCCAATCCCCAATCCCGAATCCCTGCATGCTCATCCGTCTATTGATCCACGGCGCATCCGGCCGCATGGGTCGCGCCTTGCTGCGAGTGGCCGCCGACGATGCGCGGCTTGAAGTCGTGGCTGCGGTGAGCGGGCAGGGCGACCCGATCGCCGAAGCCGGCTCGGTTCCCGTGTTTGCCGCGAAAGACCTCGCGCAGGTTCCGGCCTTCGACGTGCTGGTGGATTTCAGCCTGCCGGTCGCGTTCGATGCGGCGCTGGAATTGGCCAGGCAACGCAAGGCTGCGTTCGTCTCCGGCACCACAGGTCTATCCGAATCGCAACGCGTCGCGCTCGATGCCGCCGCGCGGGAAATCCCCGTGCTGTGGGCGTCGAACTTCAGCCTCGGCATCGCGGTACTGACCGATCTCGTCCGCCGCGCCGCCGCCGCGTTGCCGCAGTGGTCGAGAGACCTCGTCGAAAGCCACCACATCCACAAGCAGGACGCGCCTTCCGGCACCGCGTTGACGCTCGGCGCGGCGATGAAAACCGGCGGCGGTTCCGAACCGAACTATTCGAGCCTGCGCGCCGGCGACATCGTCGGCGAACACATGGCGCAGTTCACCGGCCTGGGCGAACGCCTGGAACTGACGCACCGCGCCACCAACCGCGATGTCTTCGCGCGCGGCGCTCTGGAATGCGCGCTACGCCTGCATCGCCGCGAAGCCGGAAGCTACGCGGTGGCGGATTTGCTCGAAAACGGCGCTGCGTCCGCATAGCGCCGGGATGGCCCGGTTGCCCCTGGGCCGTCATTCGCCGGTTTCGGCCAACACGGTCGCGATTACCGATGGCCCGATGAAATAGCCGGATCGCACCAGCCGTTCCAGCAGTGGGCGCACCGCCGGAATCCACCCTTCGATCCCGGCCAGGCCAATCACCGCCGCCGTGCCGATCAGTGCGATTCCTCGCGCCTTGGCCTCCAATCGTCCGGCACGGTCGTCCATCACCAGCAACACGGCATCGCCCGCGTCGCGCCAGCGGCAAGCGGCGCAAATGGCGCTGGCCTCGCCCGCGTCGATGCCGGGATTTAGCGGACGCCAACCGTCCGAAGGTTCATCCACGACTTCGATCCAGCCTTCGGCCAGCGTGCGCGCCAGCAAGCCGGCATCGGGAAAACCCGAGTCGGCGGGCAGGATTTCATCGCGCACCGTGGCCGTGATGCACACGCGCCCGAACAGGGCACGAAGCAAGCCCAGCGATTCGATCCGCGCCAGCGCAATCAGCGGCCCGGCGTCGGCGATGACGACGCGGCGGCTCACTTGGCCGACGCAGCCAGCCAGTCGCGCGCACGGCGCATGTCCTCGCGTGCCTCATCGGCGGCGGCCTTGCCTTCGCCAGTCAGTGGGATGCCCTGACTGGAAAGCAGTGTGAGCATCTGCGCCAGTGGCTTGTCCGCGATGCGCGCGGCGAAGCCTGCCGACACACCGCCGCTACGGAACAGCGAGACCGCCAGCGCCACGCGCACGGCGGGCAGATCGGGCACTCCCAATCGATCCAGATCGACCAGCACGGCCGGCGGCGTATCCCGGTTCATCACCACCACTATGTCATCCTCGCGCGCCGCCGCCAGCGCGGTACTTGGGTTGGTCTTGAGCTGGCGGATGTTGACGGTCTGCATGGCGATCTCCCATAAAGGGCCACGTAATGTAGGAACATCGATAGCGTAACAGGTTGGGCAGATCCCTGTGGCGGTTTCGCGTGCTGCTCGCTGGAATACGCGCCATGCGTGGTGGCAGGCAAGTGCCGCAGACACCTGCGAGGGGCGGAGCGCCGGATAAATACTCAACACAAACACCCCGGCGCTTCCGCAAGCGGAGCAAGCTCCGCTTCTACGGTTCGCGCATCGCAGCGGCTTCTTCTTCGGGATTGAGTTCTTTTGCTTCGCGCTGCGGCGCCACCAGCGGCGTCGGCATGTGGACGTTCGTGCGCATCAGGCCCATGCCGGCGCGGATGCTGCCGCCGGCCTGTTCCAGCTTGAAGCGTTCGGCATCCAACCGTTTCACCTCCTCGGCGATGCGCGCGGCCTCGTCGGCATCCACGCCGATCTCGCGCAAGGCCGCCTCACCGAAGGCGATGGCGGAGTGGAAGGTTTCGCGCACCTGCGCATCGACGCCGGCCTTGACCAGTTCCAGCGCGTGCTCGCGGTCGAAGGCACGCACCAGGAGTTTCGCTTGCGGGAAGCCGTGCTTGGCCAGTTCGACGATCCGGTTGGCGGCCTGCCGGTCGTCGATGCAGACCAGGATCGCGCACACGCTTTCCGCGCCGGAGGCGTGCAGCACGTCCAGCCGCGTGCCGTCGCCGTAATAGACCTTGAAGCCGAAGCCGGTGGCGCTGCGGATCATGTCCACGTCGGTGTCGATGATGGTCACCTCCACGTCGCGCGCCAGCAGCGCCTGGCTTGCGACCTGCCCGAAGCGGCCGAAGCCGATCACCAGCACGCTGCCGGAAAGCCCGTGCGCGGCTTCGATGCCTTCCATCGATTTGGCTTCGGCGGGCAGCAGCTTCTTGAGCACCAGCACGGCCAGCGGCGTCAGCGCCATCGAAAGCACCACGATGGCCGTCAGGTTGGCGTTGGCCTGCGCGTCGATCACGCCCAGCGCCGCCGCCGTGGCGAACAGCACGAAGGCGAATTCGCCGCCCTGGGCCATCAGCACCGCCCGATCCAGCGCTTCGCGCCCCGCGCTTTTCGTAAGCCGCGCAGCGGCGTAGATGCACGCGGCCTTGGCGAGCATCATCGTCACCACGCCCGCGCTGATCAGCAGCCAGCTCGCCGCCACCACGGAAAGATCCAGCGACATGCCGACGCCGAGAAAGAACAGGCCGAGCAACAGGCCGCGAAACGGTTCGATGTCGGCTTCGATCTGGTGACGGAAGGTGGAGCCGGACAGCATCACGCCCGCGACGAAGGCTCCCATCGCGGCGGAAAGACCGCCTTTTTCCATCAGCAGCGCCGCGCCGAGCACGACCAGCAACGCAGCGGCGGTCATCACCTCGCGCGCCCGGCCGGCGGCGAGGATGCGGAACATCGGGTTCAGCACGTAGCGGCCCAGCACCAGCAGCACGGCGATCGCACCGAGCGCGAGCAGCAGGTTGCGCCAGTGCATTCCGCCCTGTGTCGCATCCGCTGCGGCCTGCGGCGCCAGCAGCGCAACGATGGCCAGCAGCGGCACGATCAGCAAATCCTCGAACAGCAGGATCGCCACGATCTTCTGCCCGCGCGGCAGGGCGACGTCGCCACGCTCGGCCAGAAGCTGCATGACGACGGCGGTGGACGTGAGCACGAAGCCCGCCGCACCGATGAAGGCGGTTTTCCACGGCAGGGCGAACGCCAGCAGGACGCAGGTCAGCGCCCCGGTGCATAGGGCGATCTGGAGGCTGCCCAACCCGAAGATCTGTCGGCGCAGGCCCCACAGGTGGGCGGGGCGCATTTCCAGCCCGATCACGAACAGGAACATCACCACGCCCAGTTCCGCCACGTGCAGGATCGCCTGCGGATCGGAGAACCAGCGCAGTCCGAACGGCCCGATCAGAAGCCCTGCGGCCAGATAACCGAGCACCGAACCCAGCCCCAGGCGGCGGAAGATCGGCACCATGACCACCGCCGCGCCGAGCAGGGCGACGACTTTCACCAGTTCGCTGGGTTGCGCATCGGCCGACATGGGGTTTCCGGTGAGTGCGGGGAAAGCGCGATGCTATCCGAACCCGGTGCCGCCATCGGAAGCGCTGCGACTACAACTTCGCCAGGAGCCCGGCGATGGCGGGCGAGAAACGCTCCGTATCCACCAGGAACGCATCGTGCCCCTGCGGCGAGGGTAAGGCGAGGCAATCGGCCTGGCAGCCGCCGGCGGCCAGGCCATCGGCGACTTGCTGCTGCTGTTCGATCGGAAACAGGATGTCGGTGCTGACGCCGATGCTGCGCGCCTTTTCCACCTTCAGCCCGGCGAGTGCGGCATCGACGCTGCCGCCGGAGTATTCGGAGAGGTCGAACCAGTCCATCGCGCGGGAAAGATAGAGGTAGCAGTTCGGGTCGAATTGCCAGATGAAGCGGCGCGCATGGCCTTCCAGATAGGATTCGACCTCGAATTCCTGCCCGAACGGATCGTCGTCGCGGCGTTCGGAATCCAGCCGCACGCGGCCGAAGCGGCCATCCCATTCC
>CAZHXV010000185.1:3485-6246 GCA_964536455.1 uncultured Aquimonas sp. | reverse complement strand
CCAGGATCACCGAGATGATCCAGAAGCGCACGATCACGCGCGGCTCCGGCCAGCCCTTGAGCTCGAAGTGGTGGTGGATCGGCGCCATGCGGAAGATGCGCTTGCCGGTGAGCTTGAAGCTGCCCACCTGCGCCATCACCGAGAGCGTTTCCACGACGAAGATGCCGCCCATCACGACCAGCACCAGTTCCTGCCGCACGATCACCGCGATGGCCCCGAGCGCCGCGCCCAGCGCCAGCGCACCGATGTCGCCCATGAAAACCATCGCCGGGTAGGTGTTGAACCACAGGAAACCCAGGCCGGCGCCGCCGATGGCCGCGCAGATCACGGCCAGTTCCCCGGCGCCGGGTACGGGCGGAATCGCCAGATAGGCGGCGAATTGCGCGTGGCCTGCAACGTAGGCGAACACGCCCAGGCCGCCTGCGACCAGCACGCTGGGCATGATCGCCAGCCCATCCAGGCCGTCGGTGAGGTTCACCGCATTGGAGAAACCGACGATCCAGAAATAGGCGACGACGACGAAACCGATCCCGAGCGGAATGGCGACATCCTTGAGCAAGGGCAGGTAGAACGTGGTGTTGGAGGGCGCATCGGCGCTGAAGTACAGGGCCAGCGCCGCGGCCAGCCCGAATACGGACTGCATCGCGTACTTGGCCTTGGAGCGCAGCCCTTTCGGATCGCGCTTCCTGATCTTGATCCAGTCGTCCAGCCAGCCGATCAGGCCGAAGGCCAGCATCGTCGCCAGCACGATCCACACGTAGCGGTTGCGCAGATCCGCCCACAGCAGCGTGGCGACCGCGATGGAGAGCAGGATCAGCGCGCCGCCCATGGTCGGCGTGCCGGCCTTGGCCAGGTGGCTCTGCGGGCCGTCGCTGCGGATCGGCTGGCCGCCGTGCTTCAACGCGGCGAGCTTCTGGATCATCGTCGGCCCCAGCCACAGCGACAGCGACAGCGCAGTGAGCGCAGTCAGGATGGCGCGGAAGGTGAGGTAACCGAACAGTGCGAAGAAGCCGTCCAGTTCGCGCAGCCAGCGGGCCAGTTCAAGCAGCATGGCTGGCCTCCAGGAGGTTGGGTTGCGCCAGCAGCGCTTCCACCACGCGCTCCATGCGCGAGCCGCGCGAGCCTTTCACCAGGCACAGCACGCCGGGAGCGAGCAGCGGGATCAATGCCTGCGACAGCGCCGTTTGATCGGCGAAATGCATCGCTTCCGGGCCGAAGGCCTGCACTGCGAAACGGCTCAGTTCGCCCACCGCGAAAAGGCGCGCGATGCCGGCCTCGCGAGCGTGCTGGCCGATCCGTGCGTGCAGCACGGCCGCTTCCGGGCCGAGTTCGCGCATGTCGCCGAGCACGAGGAGTGCGATGGCCTTCTCGCGCCGCGCCTGGGCGGCGAGCGTGTCGATGGCGGCGGCGACCGAACCGGGATTGGCGTTGTAGCTGTCGTCGATCAGCCACGCGCCGTTGGGCAGGCGATGCGGCTGCTGGCGGCCTGCGACTTCCGGCGCATCGGCCAAACCCAGAACCACATCGTCGAGCGTCGCACCCGCCGCGAACGCCAGGCCCGCAGCGGCCAGCGCATTGCTCACCTGATGCCGGCCCGGACGCGGCAGCGCCACGTCGGCCTCGCCCCACGGGCTGGCCAGATGGAAGCGGCTGCCTTCCGCGCCTTCGACGATGCGCGAAGCGACGATCTGCGCACTGGCTTCCAGGCCGAAATCCAGCACGCGGCAATGGCTGGCGCGGGCGCGGAAGAATGGCGCGAAGGCATCGTCGGCATTGACCACGGCCACGCCATCGGCGGGCAGCGCGTCGTAGATCGCGGCCTTGGTATCGGCCACGCCAACGAGGCTGCCCATGCGCTCCAGATGCGCGGCGGCGACATTGTTGACCAGGCCGATGCGCGGATGCGCGATGCTCGCCAGATACGCGATGTCGCCCGGCGCGCCGGCGCCCATTTCGTAGATCGCGGTTTTCGCGTCTTCCGGTTGCCCGATCACCGCCAGCGGCAGGCCGATCTCGTTGTTGCGGTTGCCGGGATTGGAGTACGCGCTCGTCTCGAAGCGGCTCAGGATCGAAAACGCCAGCGTGCGCGTGGACGTCTTGCCGTTGCTGCCGGTGAGGCCAACGACGCTGGTGTCGCGCGTGGCGGCCAGCGCAGCGGCGAAATCGCCGAGCGCGCGTTGCGTATCGCCGACGAGAACCTGCGGCAGCGGGCTGTCCACCCGTTGCGAAACCAGCAACGCCACCGCACCGCTCGCGGCGGCCTGTGCGTGGAACTGGTGGCCGTCGAAGTTTTCCCCGCGCAGCGCGACGAACAAACCGCCCGGAAGCGGCGCGCGGCTGTCGGTGCCGACCACGCCCACGGTGGTATCGCCGCCGATCAGCCGGCCCGCGCACCAGGCCGCGATCTGCGAGAGCGCCAGCGGCTTCATGCGCGCACCTCGCGGGCCGCGAGCGCGGCGGCGGCGTGTGCGGCATCGTCGAACGGATGCTTCACACCGGAGATTTCCTGATACGGCTCGTGGCCCTTGCCCGCGATCAGGACGACATCGCCGGCCCGCGCGTTCGCCACCGCGCGTGCAATGGCGCGGGCACGGTCGCGTTCGACGATCGCGGCCTGCGGCTTCGCGAAACCTGCAAGAATGTCCGCGACGATGGCATCGCCATCCTCGCCACGCGGGTTGTCGTCGGTGACGATCGCCGCATCGGCGAGTTTTTCCGCAATCGCGGCCATCTGCGAGCGCGACCGCGGCAAGCGCCCGCA
>CAZHXV010000185.1:2943-3475 GCA_964536455.1 uncultured Aquimonas sp. | reverse complement strand
CGCGCTCGCCGCCGCAACCAAACACGCAGACAAGTTTCCCTGACGTGTGTTCGCGCAGGCTGGCCAGCGCCTGTTCCAGCGCATCGGGCGTGTGGGCGTAATCGACGACGACCAGCGGCGCCTGCGCATCGCCACCGAGGCGGTTCATGCGGCCAGGCACCGGATCGAGGGCTTCAAGCGCAGCGGCAGCCTGTGGCAGCGTCCAACCCAGTGCGCGCAGCGTCGCGGCCACGGCCAGCAGGTTGTCGATGTTGAAGCGACCCAGCAGGCGGCTTTGCACGTCCACGCTCGCCGCGCCTTCGGCCAGCCGGAACCGCAGGCCATTGCCGGAAAGTTCGATGCCCTCGGCGGCGATGCGCGCCTTCGCTGCGCCACGCGAACTGATGCCGAAGGCGTCCACGCCCACCGGCAGCCGCGCGAACAATTCGGCGCCGAAGCCATCGTCGAGATTGACCACGGCCGCGCGCAAACCCGCCCATGCGAACAGCCGCGCCTTGGCTGCACCGGTGCCACCGGCGGCGACCGTAACGGG
>CAZHXV010000185.1:0-2933 GCA_964536455.1 uncultured Aquimonas sp. | reverse complement strand
GGTGTCGGCGGCGTCGGCGGCCACGCTCTCGCGCCTGGAAGCGCACGCCATCCACGCGGCCCTGGTCGAGGGCGTGCGAGGAGACTTCCATCGCCACCGCCTGCGCGCCTTCGCCGCGCATCTTCGCAAGCTGGGCATGGACTTCGATCACGTCCGGCGTGGTGCGCTCGCCCGCTTCCAGTTTCCCGAACAGGCCAGCGCCGAGCGTGCCGAGGGTTCCGGCGGGCGTGCCGGCGCGCGTCAGCGCCTGCGCCAGCAACTGCACGGTGGAGGTCTTGCCGTTGGTTCCGGTCACGCCGATCACGGGCATCGAGAGCGAGGGCGAGGCGAAAAAGCGATCCGCCAGTTCGCCCAGCCTTTCGCGCAGATGCGGCACCGCGATGGCGTTGTCGGGCAATTCGATGCCGCTTGGGGCGGGCGGCTCGAACAGTACGCAGGCAGCGCCCCGTGCGCGAACCTGGGCCAAATGCGCCAAGCCGTGCGTGCGCGCGCCGGCGAGCGCGACGAACGCGCCGTCGCGCACCACGCGGCGACTGTCCAGCGTGAGGCCCGCGATGGTGCGCGGGGAAGCCGTCGCCACGCCTTCGAGCAGCGCATCCAAACGCATCATGGCGCGGCCCCTCCGAACAGTTCGGGCACGGATTCGGCCTCGTCCGGCAACGGTCCGGCCGGCGGCGCCGGCACGGATGCGGCAGGCTTCTTCGCGCTGGCCGCGATCCACTGCTGCACGTTGTCCGGCGGCACATCGAGGATGCGCAGCGCGTTGTCCATCAGATCGTGGAACACCGGGCTTGCGACCAGGCCGCCGTAATAGACGAGGTTGCCGGCGGCATCGGTGGATTTGGGATCGTCCACCATCACGATCACGGCGAAGCGCGGATCGGTGGCCGGCACCAAGCCCGCGAACAGGCTGACGTAGCGCTTGTCGTAGCCGCCGCTGACGGCCTTGCGCGAGGTGCCGCTCTTGCCTGCGACCCGGTACCCGGAAATCGCCGCGCGCTGCGCCGTGCCCTCCGGGCCGGTGACGGTTTCCAGCATCGCCACTAGATCGGCCGCGATGGACGGATCGATCACGGCGCGGCTTTGCGTCTGCGCGCCTTTCAGGAAGGTGGGCTGCACCAGCCGCCCGCCGTTGCCGATGGCCGCATACGCCTGCGCCAGTTGCAGCGCGGAAACGGAAACGCCATAGCCGAAGGAGATCGTCGCCTTGGGCAGCGTGCCCCAGTGGCGCGGCTCGGGCAGCACGCCGGTGGATTCGCCCGGAAAGCCGATGTTCGCCACCTGCCCGAAGCCGAAACGGCGAAACACGTCGTGCATGTGCTCGGCGGACATGCCCAGCGCCAGTTTCACGGCGGCGACATTGCTGGATTTGGTCAGCATCCGCGTGACGCTGACCGTGCCGAAATTGCGCACGTCGCGGATGGTGTGCCCGGCCACCTGGAAGGTGCCCGGCCAGGTATCGATCATCGTGTCTGGCGTGACCTTACCGGTCTCCAGCGCAGCGGCGGTGGTGAAGGGCTTGAAGGTGGAGCCCGGCTCGAACAGATCGATCACCGCACGGTTGCGGCGTTGCGCAGGGGTGGAACCGGCGCGGTTGTTCGGGTTGTAGCTGGGCTGGTTGACCATCGCCAGCACTTCGCCGTTGCGCACGTCCAGCACCACGACCGAGCCGGCGCTGGCGCGGTTGGCGGCAATGGCTCCGGCCAGCGCGCGGTTGGCCAGGGTTTGCAGGCGGCGGTCGATGGACAGTTGCAGATCGTGCCCGGGCTCGGCGGCGCGGATGAGATCCACGTCCTCCACGCTGCGGCCGTTGCGGTCGCGGATCACGCGCTTGGCGCCGGGCTTGCCGGCCAGCCATTCGTCGAACGCCAGTTCCAGCCCTTCCTGGCCCGCGTCGTCGATGTTGGTGAAGCCCAGCACGTGCGCGCCGGCGTCGGCCAGCGGATAGAAGCGGCGGAACTCGCGCTGCGAATACACGCCGGGGATGCCGAGCGCGAGTACGTCTTCGGCGGCCTCCGGGCTCATGTGGCGGCGCAGGTAGAAGAATTCCCTGTCCGCACGCGCGGCCAGGCGTTCGCCCAGCTCTCTTTCGTCCGCACCCAACGCCCGGGCCAGCTCCGGCACGCGCTCGGGGAATTTGGTCAGCTCGGAAGGATCGGCCCACAAGGTTGCGACCGGGCTGGAAACCGCCAGCGGCTCGCCGTTGCGGTCGGTGATCATGCCGCGCGAGGAGGCGATGGGCACTTCGCGCAGGAAGCGCGCGTCGCCCTGGCGGCGATAGAACTCCTTGTCCAGCACCTGCAGATCGACCGCGCGCACCACCAGCGACACCGCGCCCAGGCACAGCATCGCGGCCACGAAGGCCAGCCGCTTGCGCGTATCCACGGCATGGCGCGGGCGCGGCCGGCCGGAAGACGCCCTGCCGGGCGGAAAATTCCTCGGGGAGCGCTCGTTCGCGGCCTGGCGCTTCATGGCGCGATCACCACGATGTCCGCCGGGCCGGGAACACGCATCCCGAGCTCCTCGACGGCGCGCTGCCCAACGCGCTGCGCATCGACCAGCGTGGCGATTTCCAGTTGCAGCCGGTCGTATTCGATGTTGAGTTCGTCGCGCTCGCGCTCGGCGGCGGAAAACTGGGTGAAGGTCTGGCGGTGCTGATGGCGCGACCAGGCCACGGCGATGCCGCTGGCGGCAGTGGCCAGCAGCAGGATCGAAATCAGCACGATGCGGGCGCTCATGCCAGCTTCTCCGCCACGCGCAGCACGGCGCTGCGCGCGCGCGGATTGCGCGCCAGCTCCGCGTCATCGGCCATCACGGCGCCGCCGATGGCGCGCAGGCTCGGCCGGAACGCCACCATATCCGGCAGACGGCGGTTGGCCGCGGGCGGTTTGGCGCGGCTTGCGATGAAACGCTTGACCGCGCGGTCTTCCAGC
>CAZHXV010000184.1:0-6258 GCA_964536455.1 uncultured Aquimonas sp. | reverse complement strand
ATGCGGCGCGCTTCTTCTACGTGATGCGCGGCAACGACCAGCACCTGGATTTCGATCTGGATCTGGCCAAGAAGCAGGGCAACGACAACCCGGTGTATTACATCCAGTACGCCCACGCCCGCGTCTGCGCGCTGCTGCGGCAGTTGGCGGAAAAGAAGTGGAGCTACAACCGCAGCGCCGCCGAAGCCGCCCGCACGCGCCTGACCGAGCCTGCGGAACTGGCCCTGCTGATGGACCTCATGCAGTTTCCCGAAACCATCGAAGCCGCCGCGCAGCATCGCGCGCCGCAGCTGGTGGCAACCTATCTGCGCGAACTGGCCGCCGCCTTCCACAGCTACTACAACGCCACGCCGATCCTGGTGGAGGAAGAGGAATTGCGGCTGGCGCGGCTGGGCCTGTGCCTGGCGGTGAAGCAGGTGCTGGTGAATGGGCTGGCGCTGATCGGCGTCACCGCACCGGAGACGATGTGATGGCCGCCCCGCGCAAACGCCCCAAATCCCAGGCCCGGCGCGATACCGACCGGCACAGCGTGCCAGTGTGGATCTGGCTCATGGCCGGCGCGCTGCTCGGCCTGGCGCTGGCGGTTGGCCTGTTGATCCACGAACGCGGCGATGCGCCCGGCCCGCACGCGCGCCCCGATGCCACGGCTCCGGCGGAAGGCGATGCCGGCGTGGTTCCACCGCCGCCCGCCGATGCGCGCAAACCCGGGCCCAAGCCGGAAGAAACCAAGAAGCCGCGCTACGATTTCTACACGCTGTTGCAGGAGCGCGAAGTCGCGGTGCCGGATCAGGAACTGGCCGAGCGCGCCCGCGCCGAACGCGCCAGCACCCAGGCCACGCAGCCCAAGCCCGCCAATGGCGAACGCTTCATCCTCCAGGCCGGCGCCTACCGCGACCTGCGCGAAGCCGATGCGGTGAAGGCCCGCATCGCGCTGGCGGGCCTCAAGGCGCGCGTGGAAACCGGCGAAGTCAACGGCGCGGCGATCTACCGCGTGCGCCTGGGGCCGTATTCCAGCGCCGGCGAACTGGAAGCCGCCAAGCGGCAACTGGCCGAAAACGGCGTACCGGAAACCTTGGCGATCCGCGAAAAGCGGGAGTAACGGAAACGCCGGAGGATTCCGGTCGCGGACAAGCCCGCCCCAATACTAGGGTTGCCCTTCAGAAGCGGGCTTGTCCGCGATCCTTGAAACAACGCGACGATCACATCGCCATGGCCTGGCTACGGCTGGACGATCAGATCGTTGTGTACCGATCTCACGCCCTTCACCGAGCGTGCAATCTCGCCGGCGCGGTTCTTCTCACGCTGCGATTTGGCGAAGCCGGAAAGCTGCACGACGCCCGCATCGATGGTCTTGACGCCGATGTTGAGCGCCGAGGTTTCCCGATCGTCGGCCAGCCTGGCCTTGATCTCGGTGGTGATGGCGGCGCCGTCGATGTATTCGCCCACCGTCTCCTGCTTGCGCGCGACCGAACAACCGGTGGCGAGCACGAACAGCGGAGCGGAAAGGACGGCGGCCAGAAGCATGCGTTGAATGTTCATCCTCGTTCTCCCGTCAATGGATGCAAGCCAAAAGGCAATGCCGCTGGAGGCTGCGGCCTATACCCTGGGCCGGCGGCCGGTGACCAGCGACACCAGGAACAGCACGATGAACACCACGAACAGGATCTTGGCGATCCACGCGGCGGTGCCGGCAATGCCGAAGAAACCGAAGAACCCTGCGATCAGGGCGATGATAAGAAACACGATTGCGTAGTGAAGCATGTCGTTCTCCTTGAGAAGCCTGTCGGGGTGATGCACATCGCGTCCTTGCGCGGGGATTGGCCCGGGGCGTTTTGCGCACGCCCCGGGCCGGGCGGGATCAGAGCGAATCGATGAAGGCGTTCACTTCCTTCTTCGCGGCGTCCTTGGCCATGCCGTAGCGCTCCTGGAGCTTGCCGGCGAGGTATTCGGCGTTGCCCTCCGAAACGCGCACGTCGTCGTCGGTGAGCCTGCCCCAGCGCGCCTTCACCTTGCCGCTGAGCTGCTTCCATTGACCCTTGATGCGATCTTCGTTCATGACGTTCCTCCTTGATCTGTTCAGCCGTGCGCCACGAGCGCGCCAGCATCGACCTGGCGCACGCCCTTGACGCTGCGTGCGGCGGCGATGGCCTTCTTCACCGCCAGTTCGCTCGGCAAGGCGCCGGACAGCGTCACCACGCCATCGACGGTGGTGACGGAAATGTCGGTGCTCTTGACGCCATCGGTGACGGCCAGCTCGGCCTTCACCTTGGTCGTGATCCAGGTGTCGTCCACGGCCTGGCCGACGCTGGACGATTTCCCGTCGGCATCGTCGCTGGCCGCGACCTTGGCCGCCTCGCCGACCTTCAGGCCGGCAGCGTCCACGTTAAGCACGCCCTTGACGCTGCGGGCATGCGCAACGGCGGCATCGACGGCGGCGCGCGTTGGCAGCACGCCGGTCAGCGTCACCACGCCATCGACCGTAGTCACCGAAATATCGGTGCTGGAAACCCCATCGGCGGTCGCAAGCTCGCTCTTGACCTTGGTGGTGATCCAGGCGTCGCTCACCGCCTGGCTGGCGCTGGAGGAGTGATCCTCGGAAGGCGTGGCCCCATCCGCCGCCAGGGCGACGCCACCGCCGAGCGAGAGCGAAATGGCCAGGGCAAGAGGAACGATCCGGTTGGCAATGTTCATGTCGATCTCCTGTTGGGCCCTTGATGGATCCGCGTCGTTGCGGATGTCTCAAAGGCCGGTGAATGAGCCGGCGGAGAATCACGGATGCCTTCGGATTCCTCTGCCGGCACCCGATACGCAGGGTGCGCCGGGCGGAAACCATGCTAGGTGCGCGCCGAGCAGGCAGTTAGGGATGGACGTACCAGTACAACTGGTACTTTTTTACCTGGTTTAACCCGCTCCTAATGCGAGAATGAATCGCAACCGACCCATCGGCTGGAATCAGGAGCTCCCATGACGACGACAGCACAGGCAGCCCGGGGCGTGGAGCGCCGCCAGCTCCAGCAGATCATGGCCCACCTCAGCGAAGGCGTGATCCTGCTCGATCCCGACGGCGCCATCCTCTGGGCCAACCACGCCGCACTGGGCATGCACGGCTGCGCCATTCAGGGCGAGCTGGGCGAAACGGCAGCCCATTACGCCGAGCGTTTCGTGTTGCGCGAAGCCGGCCGCCGCGCGCTCGGGCCGGGTCGGAATCCGCTCGCGCGCCTGATCGCAGGGGAATCGTTCGAAGGCCTGATGCTGGAACTGACCCGGCGCGACGAGGAAGGATTGGCGCGCACGCTCGAATTCCGCGGCCTGGTACTTTCGGACGATGCGGAACATGTCGAACTGCTGGTGCTCTTCGTCGTGGATACCACCGAAAAAGTCGGCTCGGACGAACTGTTCGACCGCTTCTTCTCCTCCAAGCCCTCGCCCGCCGCGATCCTGCGGCTGGACGATTCGCGCTACATCCGCGTCAACGACGGCTTCTGCGAAATGACCGGCTTCGCGCGCGAGGACATCCTGGGCCGGCCCTTCCACGAAATCGACGTGCTGCACGATGCCCAGTGGCGCGACCAGGCCGTGCGCGCGTTGGCCGCGCACGCCTCGATCCGCCCGCAGGAAGCGCACGTGCGCACCGGCGACGGCGACAGCAAAGCGGTGATGGTGGCCGGCCAGCCGATCGTGGTGACGGGCCGGCCATGCATGCTGTTCACCTTCATCGATCTCGAAGCTCGGCGGCGCGCCGAGCAGGCGCTGCGCCAGAGCGAGGAACGCTTCGCCAAAGCGTTCCGCATGGCGCCGGTGCCGATGGCGGTGTGCGTGCAGTCCAACTGGTGCGTGATCGAGGCCAACGGCGCGTTCGCCACCGCCGTGGGAAGGCCGCGCAACGAGATCGTCGGCCGCTCCGTGACCGCCGCCGGGCTGTACCTGGATCAGGCCACGCTGCGCGACATCCACCTGGCACTGGAATCCAACCAGATGATCCGCAACCGCGATGCGCAACTGCGTGCGCCCGACGGGCTGGTGATCGACGGCCTCCTGTCCGCCGAATCGGTGACGATCCAGAACGAGGCGTGCGCGCTGTTCGTCGTGCAGGACATCACCGAACGCAAGCGCAGCGAGAGCGAACTGATCAACGCGATGGAAGCGGTGATGAAGGATGCCTCCTGGTTCAGCCGCACCGTGATGGAAAAACTGGCGCAGGTACGCCGGCCGCAGGCGGCCGCGAGCGAGGCCGAACCGCTGACGGCGCGCGAGCGCGAGGTGCTCGAACTGATCTGCGGCGGCCAGGGCGACGCGGAGATCGCCAACCGGCTGCGGCTCTCGCGCAACACCGTGCGCAACCACGTCGCCACGCTCTACGGCAAGATCGGCGTCAACCGCCGCAGCGCGGCGGTGATCTGGGGGCGCGAGCGGGGGTTCGGAACGGAGTGAGCCGGTGCACGGCAGGCACCAAGGCGGCGGGGAAAGGAAAGCCACTCCTCACCGCGAGAACTTTCATTGCGGAAGTTTCAGCCGGATCAACGCGGACGTGTCGTCGTCGAACCCACCTTCGGCCACGAGGCGTTCGTAATCGGCCAGGGCCTGCGAGGTGGCCGGGTGCGCCACGCCGGCAGCGCGCGCCGTGGACTCGACGATGCGCAGGTCTTTGAGCATGAACCCGCACTTGAAGCCCGGCGCGAACTGCCCGGCCAGCATCGTGGCCCCACGCTTGTCCAGGAACCAGTTGGCCGCCGCGCCCGAGGCCAGCGTCGGAATCAGCGTTTCCGCGTCCAGCCCGAGCGCCTGGCCCAGCGCGAGCGCCTCGCACACGGCCTCGTTGATGCCGGCCACCATCACCTGATTCACCGCCTTGGCGGCCTGGCCCTGGCCCACGCCACCCAGATGCGACAGCCGCGCCGCGTAGCATTCCAGCGCGGGCCGGGCCTTTTCCAGATCGGCCCCGCTACCGCCCGCCATCACCGAAAGCCTGCCGTTGCGCGCCCCTTCCACCCCGCCGGACACCGGCGCATCGACGAAGCCGATGCCACGCTCGGCAAGCATCGCCGCCGCCTGCCGCGCGGTAGCGGGCGCGACCGTGGAGTGATCCACGACCAGCGCACCCGGCGTCAGTACCTGCGCCAGTTCCACGACGTTCTGGAGCACGTCGGCATCCATGCCGACGCAGAGCATCACCACGTCGCAATCGGCGAAGCCCTGTGCGGTTTGCGATGCCGCAACGCCCAGTTCATCGGCCAGCGCCTGCGCCCTGGCGAAAGTGCGATTGCCGAGCACGGCGAGCAGGCCGCGCGCGGCCAGATGGCGGCTCATCGGCGCGCCCATTCCGCCAAGGCCGATGAAGCCGCAACGGGGAGTTGTCATGTCGTTCCGCATCCTTTCGCCAGTGCCTGCCCGCGGGAAGAACGAAGCCCTCTCCCCTCGCGGGAAAGGGGTTGGGGAGAGGGGAAATCTAGCCGGTATTCTGCACGCCCGCGCTGATGCCGTTCACGGTGGCGACCAACGCCCGGTAATCGTCGTCCTCCTGCCGGCCGTTGGCGCGCCAGCGTTCCAGGAGGCGCAGTTGCAGCAGACTGATCGGGTCGATGTACGGGTTGCGCAGCCTTATCGACTGGCGCAGTCGGCGGTCGCCGGAGAGGAGTTCATCGGCGTCGCGCAGCGCCTTCACCGCCGCCACCGTACGCGCGAATTCCCCGGTGATGCGCGGATGGAAGGCGGCGTGCAGTTCCTCGCCGGCCAGGCGCGAATAACGCGCGAAGATGGCGATGTCGCACTTGGCCAGCATCATCTCGATATCGTCGATGAAGGTGCCGAAGAAGGCCCAGTCGCGCGCCATTTCGACCATCGCGGGATGGCCCCATTGCGCGATGCCGTGGGCAAGGCCCGTGCCCGCGCCGTACCAGCCAGTGAGGCCGGCTCGGTTCAGCGACCACGAAAACACCCACGGGATCGCACGCAGCGTGCCGATGCCCGCCGCACCGCTGCGTTTGGATGGCCGTGAGCCGAGCCGCAACCGCTCGATCAGGTCGATCGGGGTCGCCAACCGGAAGTAGGCCGGAAACGCATCGTCCTCGTGCACCAGCGCGCGGTAGTGGTTGCGCGAGACTTCCGCCATTTCCCGCATCCGTTCGCGCCAGAGCGTCTCTCGCGCTTCCGCCGGGCGCGGGCGCAGCGTGGCGCGCAGCACCGCGCCGCTCATCTGTTCCAGATTGCGCAGCGCCAGCGCGCGGATGCCGTACTTGCGGTGGATCACCTCGCCCTGCT
>CAZHXV010000183.1:4549-6268 GCA_964536455.1 uncultured Aquimonas sp. | reverse complement strand
TCACGCCCGATCCGGCACGGCTCGTGGCCTTCGGTTTCACCTTCGACGATGTGACCCAGGCCATCGCCACCAACAACCGCAACGTCGGCGCGGGCTACATCGAACGCAACGGCCAGCAGTTCCTGGTGCGCGCGCCGGGACAGGTGACCGATCTGGACGGAATTCGCGACATCGTGCTGGATCGCCGCGAAGGCGTGCCGATCCGCGTGCGCGACGTGGCGGCGGTGGGCGAAGGCGAGGAGCTGCGCACCGGCGCGGCCACGCAGAACGGCGAGGAAGTGGTGCTCGGCACAGTGTTCATGCTGATCGGCGCGAACAGCCGCGAGGTGTCGCAAGCCGCCGCCGCGCGGCTGGAACAGGCCGCCAAAAGCCTGCCGCCGGGCGTCGTCGCCAGGCCCGTCTACGACCGCACTTCGCTGGTGGACCGCACCATTGCGACAGTGGCCAGGAACCTGGTGGAAGGCGCGCTGCTGGTGATCGTGGTGCTGTTCGCGCTGCTCGGGAACTTCCGCGCCGCCCTCATCACCGCCGCCGTGATTCCGCTGTCGATGCTGTTCACGCTGGCGGGCATGGTGCGCGGCGGCGTGTCCGGCAATCTGATGAGCCTGGGCGCGCTGGACTTCGGCCTGATCGTCGATGGGGCGGTCATCATCATCGAGAACTGCCTGCGGCGCTTCGGCGACATGCAGCATGCGCTCGGCCGCCTGCTGACCGAGGAGGAACGGTTGGACGTCACGGCGTCGGCGACGGCGGAAGTGATCCGTCCGAGCCTGTTCGGCCTCGGCATCATCGCGGCGGTCTATCTGCCGATCTTCGCGCTCACCGGCGTGGAAGGAAAAATGTTCCATCCGATGGCGATCACCGTGGTGCTGGCGCTGACCGGTGCGATGATCCTGTCGCTGAGCTTCGTTCCCGCCGCCGTTGCCTTGCTGTTGCGCGGCAAGATGCAGGAAACCGAAACCCGCGTCATGCGCTGGGCGCGCCGCGTCTATGCGCCGGTGCTGGCGTGGGCGATGGCGCATCGCCTGCCGGTGATGGCCGGGGCATTGGTACTGGTCGCGGCCTGCGGATGGCTGGCGACGCGGCTCGGCAGCGAGTTCGTGCCCAGCCTGGACGAAGGCGACATCGCCATGCACGCGATGCGGATTCCCGGCACCGGCCTGGCGCAATCGGTGGCGATGCAGGCGATGGTCGAAAAGCGCCTCGCGCAGTTCCCGGAAGTGGCCAACGTGTTCGGCAAGATCGGCACGGCGGAAGTCGCCACCGATCCGATGCCGCCATCGGTGGCCGATACCTTCATCATGCTGAAGCCGCGCGAGGCGTGGCCCGATCCGCGCAAACCGAAAGCGCAACTGGTCGCGGAAATCGAAGCGGCGGCGATGCGCGTTCCCGGCAACAACTACGAGTTCACCCAGCCGATCCAGATGCGCATGAACGAGCTGATCTCCGGTGTGCGCGCGGACGTGGCGATCAAGCTCTACGGCGACGATCTCGATGCAATGGCCAGCGTCGGCCAGCGCATCAACGCCGTCGCCAGCGCGATCCCGGGCGCAGCGGACGTGAGGCTGGAACAAGTGGCGGGTTTACCCCTGCTTGCCATCGTGCCGGATCGGCAGGCCCTGATCCGCTACGGCCTCAATCCGGGCGACGTGCAGGACACCGTGGCCACGGCCATCGGTGGGGAAACCGCAGGGCAACTGTTCGAGGGCGACCGCCGTT
>CAZHXV010000183.1:1487-4539 GCA_964536455.1 uncultured Aquimonas sp. | reverse complement strand
TGGTGCGCCTGCCTGAACCCCTGCGCCAGGATCCGGTGGCCTTGCTGGATCTTCCGATTCCGTTGCGCGGAAGCGGCAATGCCGACGAAGCGCAAAGCGCGGCGACCTGGGGCATCGGCCTGCCCAAAACCGTGCCGCTGCGCGAAGTGGCGACCATCGAAACCACGCTTGGGCCGAACCAGATCAACCGCGAGAACGGCAAGCGCCGCATCGTGGTCACGGCCAACGTGCGCGGCCGCGATCTGGGCGGCTTCGTCGCCGAACTGCGGCAGCGCCTCGGCGATGGTGTGGAATTGCCGGCCGGCACCTGGATCGAGATCGGCGGCACCTTCGAGCAACTGATTTCCGCCAGCCAGCGCCTGACGGTCGTCGTGCCTGCCACGCTGTTGGTCATCTTCGCACTGCTGTACTGGGCTTTTGGCTCGGCCAAGGATGCAGCCATCGTGTTCAGCGGCGTACCACTGGCGTTGACCGGCGGCGCGGTGGCGCTGGCCTTGCGCGGGATTCCGCTGTCCATCAGTGCGGGTGTCGGTTTCATTGCGCTGTCGGGCGTTGCGGTATTGAACGGCCTGGTGATGATCGCCTTCATCCGCAAGCTGCGCGAACAGGGCGCACCGCTGCGGGAAGCCGTGGTCGATGGCGCGCTGGGAAGATTGCGACCGGTGCTGATGACCGCGCTGGTGGCCTCGCTCGGCTTCCTGCCGATGGCGCTGAACGTGGGCGCCGGTTCGGAAGTGCAGCGCCCGCTGGCGACGGTGGTGATCGGCGGCATCGTGTCTTCCACCTTGCTGACCCTGCTCGTGCTGCCGGTGCTGTACCGCGGGTGGCATGGCGCGAAATCCGGCAGGGCGTAGGGCGTGTGGCGGAGCGGTCGATGCCCGCCGCTCCGCCCATGCGATCATGGCGTTCCGTTCCGGCGATACCGTCATGGATACCGGCTCCTTCCAGCTCGATCCCCGCCTGGCCGCCGACACCGTGCACGTCTGCGATGCGCCGCTGTCGCGCGTGCTGCTGATGAACGATGCCAACTACCCGTGGCTGATCCTGGTGCCGCGCCGCGCGAACCTGCGCGAGCTGATCGACCTTCCGCATGCGGAACAGGCCATGCTCTGGGCCGAGGTCGCGCAGATTTCCGAGGTCATGCGCGGGCTGTTCGCGCCGGACAAGCTCAACGTTGCCGCGCTCGGCAACGTCGTGGCGCAACTGCACGTCCACGTCATCGCCCGCTATGCGAACGACCCCGCCTGGCCTGCGCCGGTGTGGGGCAAGGTTCCGTCCCTTGCCTATGAAGAACCGGCGCGCGAGGCGCGGCTGGCGGCGTTGCGGCAGGCGCTGGGAGCGGTGGGCGGGTAGTTTCCGGTCGGGAAGGTTTCCGCCTTCCATACGTATTCATGCCGGTGGCGCGTTCCCGGTGAGACCGATTGGTTACCTTGCGCGGATCGTTCCGTCCGGGAGACCGACCATGAAACTGCTTTCCGCCATCGTCCTTTTGCTGTGCGCTGCCACGAGCCTGGCCGCGCCGGAGCCGGTCGCCACGCTGGATTCTCCCGGCCATGTGCTGCGGCTTGAACTGGTGCTGGAGGATGGCCGGCTCGGCTACCGCGTGGCGCGGCTGGGCCGGACGGTGATCGATACCTCCCGGATGGGATTCGCGCTGCGCGAAGGCGGGCGGCTGGAACGCGATCTCGTGTTCACGGGGGAAACCCGGCGCAGCGTCGATGAAACCTGGGAGCAGCCCTGGGGCGAAACCCGTTTCGTGCGCGATCGTTTCAACGAACTCACCGCCAGTTTCACCGAGAACAACCGGCATGCGCGGCGCTTTGACGTGGTGGTACGCCTGTTCGACGATGGCCTGGGCTTTCGCTACGCGTTTCCGCAGCAGGACGCGCTGCCCGTGGCCACGATCGACGATGAACTGACCGAGATCGTCGTCGCCGAGCCAGCCCTGGCGTGGTGGATTCCGGCAGGGGAGTGGAACCGCTACGAGTATCTGTACCAACGCACGCCGCTGCGCGAAGTGGGGCAGGCGCACACGCCCATGACGCTGCGCACCGACAGTGGCCTGCACATCGCCCTGCACGAAGCGGCGCTGGTGGATTATTCGGGCATGTGGCTGCGCCGGGTGGAGGGCCAGCGCCTGCGAGCCCAGCTTTCGCCGGCGGCCGAAGGCTGGAAGGTACGGCGGCAGACGCCGTTCCATTCGCCCTGGCGCACCGTGCAGATCGCGGACAGCGCGGCGGGTCTGGTGGAATCCAATCTGATCCTGAGCCTCAACGAACCCAATGCGCTGGGGAACGTGGATTGGGTGAAGCCTGGCAAGTACGTGGGCGTGTGGTGGTCGCTGCATCTGGAACAGGAAAGCTGGAGCACCGGCAAGAAGCATGGCGCAACCACGGCCAACGTGCGCCGTTATGTGGATTTCGCCGCTGACAACGGCTTCCAAGGCGTGCTGGTGGAAGGCTGGAATCCGGGCTGGGACGGCGACTGGTTCAGCAACGGCTGGAATTTCGATTTCAGCCGCGCCACGCCCGATTACGACATCGAATCCGTTGCCGCCCATGCGGCCCGTCGCGGCGTGCACCTGATCGGCCACCACGAAACCGCCTGCGCGGTGAGTTTCTACGAACGCCAGCTCGATGCGGCGTTTGCCTTCCTCCAGCGCCTGGGCGTGGAGCAGGTCAAGACCGGCTATGTCTGCGACGCCGGCCAGATCGAACGGCAGGACGAACCGGGCGGCCCAGTGCTGCGCGAATGGCACGACGGCCAGTGGATGAGCCGGCACCACCTGCGCGTTCTGAGCGAAGCCGCGAAGCATCGGATCGCCATCAATTCGCACGAGCCGATCAAGGATACGGGCCTGCGCCGCACCTACCCCAACTGGATCAGCCGCGAAGGCGCGCGCGGCATGGAATACAACGCCTGGGGAAACCCCAAGAACCCGCCCGAGCACGAGGTGAACCTGGTGTTCACGCGGATGCTGGCTGGCCCGATGGATTACACGCCGGGCATCCTCAGCCTGCGCGGCCGCGGCGATACGCCCATTCCCAGCACC
>CAZHXV010000183.1:0-1477 GCA_964536455.1 uncultured Aquimonas sp. | reverse complement strand
GGTGCTGTACGCGCCGGTGCAGATGGCCGCCGACCTGCCCGAGAACTATGCGAAATACCCGCAAGCGTTCCAGTTCATCAAGGACGTGGCCGTGGACTGGTCGCAGAGCCGAGCGCTGGCCGGCGAAGTGGGCGACTATGCAGTGATCGCGCGCAAGGATCGCCACGGCGAGGATTGGTATCTGGGCGCAATCACCGACGAGACTGGCCGCGTCCTGCACACGGGGCTGGGATTCCTCGATGCCGGAAAGCGCTACCGCGCGGAAATCTATCGCGATGGCGACGCCGCCCATTTCGAGCGCAACCCGCATGACTTCGTGCGCGAAACCCGCGAAGTCACCGCCGCCGATGCCCTCGACCTGCGCCTGGCCGCCGGCGGCGGCATTGCGATTCGCTTTACGCCAGTGGCCGGTGGTCGATAGGCCCGCAGGCTGGGATGAAGCAAAGATCTAGGTCGAGCCAAGCGTCGAAGACGCGGAGCCAACGGAAACGGCGGCATTGTCGGCTCCGCCGCGTTGCGGCTTGAGCCGATCTGCTGCACTTGATGGATAAATCTCACCGGATTCGATGGTTTCACAAGCCGCAGACGTGAAAACGCCGCGCCCCCACACGGGGAACGCGGCGTCCGGATGCCACGCCGGGAAGAAAAGACTCAGAACTTGTAGTTCAGCCCCAGCAGCCAGGTGCGGCCCCATTCGATGTATTCGAGCGGGCGATCCTTGGTACCGGCGTAGGTCTGGTAGGCCGCGTTGGTGAGGTTGGTGGCCTGGAGCAGGATCGTGAGCCCATCCAGCGAGCTGCCGGACTGGAAGGCGTAGCTGATCTGCGCGTCGGTGATGTTTTCTCCGACCACGTAGCGCAGCGTGCGGTTGCCGTTGAAGTTGCCGATCTCGCCGATGAAATCCGAGCGGCGGCGCTGGCTGATGCGCGCCTCGAAGCCGTTGCGCTCGTAGTAGGCGGTGAGGTTGTAAACCCGGTCGGAGAGGCCCGGCAGGCTGATGTCATCGCCGCCGACGCTGGAGGCGCTTTCCGGGTCGCGGATGGCGATGTCGCTGTCGTTGAAGGTGGCGCTGGCGATGATGCCGAAGCCGGCGAGCGCATCGCCGAACAGGTCGAACGGGATCGAGGCCGTCAATTCCAGGCCGCGCAGCGTGCCGCCTTCGCCGTTCAGCGGCTGGGTGAAATCGCCGATGCCCTGCGCCGGCTGCGTGCCCGGCGGCGGGACGTAGTCGGCCACCAGATCGGAGAAATCGTAGTCGTCGCGGGTCTGGGTGTAGATGTAGGTGCGCAGATCCTTGTAGAACACGGCGGCGGCGACGTAGGCGCGGTGGCCGAAGTATTTTTCGTACGAGAGATCGAAGGCATAGGCGCGCCACGGATCAAGTTCGGGATTGCCGCCACCGCCGCCGGGTTCGCCGGTTGCGGTATTGACGCCGAACTCGAGTGAAGCGCGCAACTCGTCGACACGCGGCCTTGCC
>CAZHXV010000182.1:6018-6282 GCA_964536455.1 uncultured Aquimonas sp. | reverse complement strand
TAGAGCAGCAGTTCTGCCCCGGCCAGCGCCATCAGGCGCGCAGCCTCGGGATACCACTGATCCCAGCACACCAGCACGCCAAGGCGGCCCACGGAGGTATCGACAGGGTTGAAACCCAGATCGCCGGGCGTGAAATAGAACTTCTCGTAGAAGCCCGGGTCGTCCGGGATGTGCATCTTCCGGTACACGCCGGCGAGCGAGCCGTCCTTTTCCAGCACCACGGCGGTGTTGTGGTACAGGCCCGCGGCGCGGCGTTCGAACAGC
>CAZHXV010000182.1:0-6008 GCA_964536455.1 uncultured Aquimonas sp. | reverse complement strand
CGGGCCGGGAATGGCCTCGGCCAGGTCGAATTCATCGACGGATTCGTGCTGGCAGAAGTACGCGCCGTTGTGCAGTTCCTGCAACAGCACCAGCCTCGCGCCGTTCGACGCGGCTTGCGCGACGCGGGCTTCGATCAGCGCCAGGTTGGCCTCGGCCGAACCCTGGTTGCGTTCCTGCACCAGCGCCACGCGCAGCAGTTTCGTGGACATCAATGGATTGCTCCTCGCGGAATCTGCATCGTCACGCAATGCAGGCTGCCGTTCTGCCAGATCAGCGGGCGGCAGGGCACCTGCACGATGCGGCGGTTCGGGAACGCCTGCGCGATGATGTTCGCCGCCTCATCGTCGGCGTCGTCGCCGTAGGCGGGAATCAGCACCGCGCCGTTGGTGATGAGGAAATTCGCGTAGGAGGCGGCCAGCCGCCTGTCGCCATCGAGAATCGGTTTCGCCCACGGCAGCGGGAATAGCCTGTAAGGCTGGCCCTGGGCAGTGCGCAGCGCGGCGATTTCGGCGGCCATCGCGGAAAGTTCGGCATGGTGCGGATCGGCCTCGTCGTCGCAGGCCTGGAACACGATGGCATCGTCCGGCGCGAAGCGCGCCAGGGTATCGATATGCGCATCGGTATCGTCGCCTTCCAGGTAACCGTGGTCGAGCCACAGCACGCGCTCTTGCCGCAGTGCGCGCTTCAGCACGGCTTCGATGTCGTCGCGCGATTTGCCGGGATGGCGTTCGGAAAGGCAGCGCCAGGTGGTGAGCAGCGTGCCCTGGCCATCGGTTTCGATGCCGCCGCCTTCCAGTGCGAAGTCGATGCGTTCGATGGCGTCTTTCCGCAGCAGGCCGCGCTCGGCCAGGCCGGCGATCAGCGCATCGTCGCGCCCGGCCTCGTACTTGCCGCCCCAGCCGGTGAAGCGGAAATCCAGGAAGCGGAATGCCTTGCCGTCGCGCAGCGCCTCACGCAAGGTAATCGGGCCGGAATCGCGCAGCCAGGTGTCGTCGTAGGGAATCGGCACGTAGCGCACGCGCGAAGCCGGCACGCCGGCGGCGTCCAGCAGGCGTTCGGCGCGTTCGCGCACGGCATCGTCCGCCACGCAGACGATGGCCGTCGTGGAACCGGCAATCGCTTTCACCAAGGCGGTATAGGCGCCTTCGACTTCAGCCAGCCGCTGCGCCCAATCCGTGCCGGCGTGCGGCCAAGCCACCAGAACGGCGGATTGGTCTTCCCATTCCGCCGGAAAACGCCATCCGGGCATTGAAGCTCCTTGAGATCAGTTCACCGGCTTGGGGCCGGTTTCGTTCGGCGAGGCGCGCCGTGCCACCACATTGATGACTTTGTCACGCTCGAAATAGACCACGAAATCCGGATACACCCAGCGGTTGATCACCGGCCATTGCGGCTGCTGGCCGCCGCGCGGATCGAGTTGATCGCTGGGCGCGCCAAACGCGGCCTGTACCTGCGCCATCGTGGAACCGCGCTTGGGGCCGGCGACCTGGCCGGCGTTGGCGCGATCCACCAGGAGGGTATCGGCCTGCGCGGAAAGCGCGGGAATCGCGGCCAGCGCGAGCGTCAGCGCGGCGATGCGGAGCGTGCGGGAACCTTTCATGGCGGACTCCTTTGGATTGGAACGAACGGGACGGGCGGATCAGTAACATTATGTCGCAATTGCGCCGCCTGTCCCCACCGATCGGTTCCAGTGTGAAGCCCATCAACGAAAAAGGCCGCATCGGCGGCCTTTTCCCTGGATCGGCAAGCAGTATCGCTCAGCGCTGGCGCGCCTTGAAACGCGGGTTGCTCTTGCAGATCACGAAGACCTTGCCGCGGCGGCGCACGACCTTGCAGTCGCGGTGCCGGGACTTGGCCGACTTCAGCGAAGACAGCACTTTCATGGCTCAACCTCAGAAGGGGGACGAAAAAGAAGCGGGATGATAGCCGTATTCCAGCCATCCTGCAATCCCGTAGCGCCGAGCTTGCTCGGCGTTTGGGCGATGTGGAGCCGAGCAAGCTCGGCTCCACGTGGTTGAATCCGTTCGCGGGGTTGCCGTAGCCCCGAAAATGCCGACGCGCGAATTTGATGGCGGCAACCATGCCGGGCTTGACGCTGCCGTATCCCAGCCGCAGGCTAGCTGCATGAACCGCGGCATTCCCGCCCGCCGGCCCAGCGCCAGCGCACCGAACGAACCACACCGAGCGCCATCGTCGGCGCGCGAGCGCGTACTGCGCGCGCTGGAATTGGGCGCGCGCGGCCAGGCGCTGCGCAAGATGGGCAACAAGGCGCCGTCGTATGCTCGATCCAGCCGCGACGCTCGCGCTCGCTGAGCAGGTTGCCGAAGCCGCCCGGCAACTCGGCTTCGAGACGGCCTTGATCGGCGCGGCGGCGCTGGCGGTACACCGCTACACGCGCGGCACCGAAGATATCGACCTCGCAGTGGCCGCGGATCCCGGCACCCAGCTCGTTTCCTTGCAAGGCGCGCTGGATTCGGCGGGCTTGAGCACGCAACTGCGTTTCCCCGACGACGATCCGCTGGGTGGGGTGCTTTCGGTTTGGAGCCATCGAACCGACGGCGACGAGCGCGACGACGTTGTCGAAGTCGTCAACTTCCGCAACCCCTGGCGGCCGGTAGAGACGCCCGCGCCCGCCGCGATCGCCCGCGCCGAGCCCTTGCCAGGGAGCACGCTGCGCTGCGTGAGGATCGAGGATCTCGTGGCCTTGAAACTGTATGCGGGCGGGCTCTCCGACCTTGCCGACATCGAGCAATTGCTCGCACATAACCCGGAAGCGGATTTGTCTGCGATCCGCGCCGTCGCCACCCCGTTCGATCGCGATCACCATCTCGATGCGCTGCTCGACCGCGCCGCGAAGTCGCCGTAGCGCCGAGCGTGGCCGTCATGTCGCCGCGCGGGCGGCGGCTGGCCCGGATGTCGCGGGCGCGTTCGGTCAAGGGTCGAGCGCATGTAGGGCGCGGCGGCGGCGAGGAAGTGCAGGCGGTCGGTGTGGGGCTTGTCCGCTCCGGGCATGGGCGGCGGTGGCGATCCACTAGACTTGCAGGGTTCATCTTTCGCGCGCGCCGGAGCCATTCCATGCAAGCCTACCTGTGGGTCAAGACCTTCCACCTCGTGTTCGTCGTCGCTTTCATGGCGGCGGTGTTCTACCTGCCGCGCATCCTCGTCAACCTCGGCGAAGCCGGGAACCATGCCGAAGTGCGCAACCGCCTCGTACTGATGGGGCGCAGGCTGTACCGCTTCGGGCACACGATGTTCGGTCTGGCGTTCGTGCTGGGCCTGGTGCTGTGGCTGGGCTATCGCGTGCTGCCGGACTTCCCGACGAGGGTGTCCGGCGGCTGGCTGCACGCCAAGCTCGCGCTGGTAGCGGCCTTGCTGGCGTTCTTCATCTGGACGGGACGCCGCCTGAAAGCCATCGACAAGGGCGCGCCGCTGCCCGCGCCGAAGGCGATGCGCTGGTGGAACGAAGCGCCGCTGCCTATTCTGGTGGCGATCATCTGGCTGGTGCTGGCCCAGCCGTTCTGATGCACGCCCGACGCCATGCCGCGTTGAAACTGCGGGCGCGGCTGTACGCGACGATCCGCGCCTTCTTCGCCGAACGCGGCGTGGTCGAAGTGGAAACGCCGATCCTTTCCGTGGCGGGCAACACCGAGCCGAACATCGAGAGCTTCCGCGCGCTCGGCAGCGCCACGGGCGAAGCCGGGCGCTGGCTGCGCACCTCACCCGAGTTCCCGCTGAAACGCCTGCTGGCCGAAGGCTTCGGCGATTGCTACGAACTGGGTCGTGTGTTCCGCGACGGCGAATCGGGCCGCCGCCACAACCCCGAGTTCACGATGCTGGAGTGGTATCGGCTCGGCATCACACATCACCAGCTAGCCGATGAAGTAGCGGAACTGGTGCAGGCGACGCTGGCGCTGGTAGGCCGCGCCATCCGCATCGAAAAAACCACATACCGCGAACTCTATGCGCAAGCCTTTGGCTTCGATCCGTTCACCGCCAGCATCGAAACCCTGCAAGCGCCGCTGGCCGATCTTTGCATCCGCGCCGATGGTCTTTCCCGCGACGATTGGCTCGATCTTCTGATGACGCACCGCCTGCAAACCGCGTTCCCAAGCGACGCGCTCACCATCGTCACCGACTTCCCGCCGACGCAATGTGCGCTGGCGAAGATCGCAGGGCAGGGCGGCGGTGCGGTGGCGCAGCGTTTCGAGGCGTATCTGGCCGGGCAGGAACTGGCGAACGGCTACCACGAACTCACCGACGCCACCGAACAGCACGCCCGCTTCCTCAACGATAACCACCGCCGTCGCGCACGCGGTCAGCGCGAACTTCCCATCGACCAAAACCTGCTCGCCGCACTGGAACGCCGCCTGCCCGAGTGCGCCGGCGTGGCGCTGGGCATCGAGCGCCTGCTGATGGCGATGACCGGCGCGGAACGCATCGGCGAGGTGCTGGCATATCCGTTCGATGAGGCGTGAAGATGGCCGGACTCGAATATGCTTTCCCGAACCCATAACCCGGCTCTCAAGATGAAACCCCTGCTCGCGCTCCTGCCCTTGCTCCTCGCCGCCTGCGCCACCGTTCCGCCCGCGCCCGCGCTCGATGCCGATGCCGCGTTCGCCGCGATTTACGGGAAGGAATGGGAGTGGCGGCGCAACCAGACTTCCGAAGATGAGGACAGCCCCGAATCGGCGCGGCGTACCCGTTTGCCGGATGTGGATGAGGCCAGCCAGCAGGCCAAATTGAAGGTATGGCACGAGGTGCTTGGCCAGCTTGCCGCGCTGGACGAATCGCGGCTTTCGCCGGACAACCGCATCAACCTGGCGATCTATCGCGAGCAAGTGGAAAACCTGGCGGCCGAGGTGCGCTTTGGCCTGTACCAGATGCCGTTCAACAGCGATTCCTCGTTCTGGTCGGATCTGGGCTTCATGGCGCAGGGCCGCTTCGACGATGCGGACGACTACCGCGCCTACATCGCCAAGTTGAACGATGTGCCGCGCTATTTCGATCAGCACATCGACAACATGCGCGCCGGGCTTGCGCGCGGCTTCACGGTGCCGCGCGCGGTGCTGGAGGGGCGCGATGTTTCCATTGCGACGATCGCCCAGGCCAATGATGTGGAATCGCTGGCGCTGTACGAGCCACTGAAGCGAATGCCCGCCTCGATGCCCATCGCGCAGAAGGGCGAACTGCGCGCCGCCGCACGCACTGCGCTGGGCGAGGCGGTGGTTCCCGCGTTCGCCAATCTGCTCCGGTTCTTCCGCGAGGAATACGTGCCGAACGCGCGCGCCACACTGGCCGCCGAGGCGCTGCCCGAGGGCGAAGCCTTCTACCGCCAGCAGATCCGCGAATACACCACGCTGGAGCTTTCCCCGGAGCAAATCCACCAGATCGGTCTTGCCGAAGTGGCGCGCATCCGCGGCGAAATGGACGCCATCATCTCCGAACTGGAGTTCAAGGGCGATTTTTCCGAATTCCTCGCCTTCCTGCGCACTGATCCGCAGTTCTACGCCAGGACCCCGCGTGAACTGCTGATGCGCGCAGCCTGGATCGCCAAGCGCGTGGATGCAGTGCTGCCGCGCTACATCGGGAAACTGCCGCGCGGCAGTTTCGGCATCGTCGAGGTGCCGCCGGACATCGCGCCGTTCTGGACGGCGGGCCGGGGCGGAGCCAAGACCTATTGGCTCAATACCTACAACCTGCCTTCGCGTCCGCTCTACAACCTGCCCGCGCTCACCCTGCACGAATCCTCGCCCGGCCATTCGCTGCAACAGTCGCTTTCCGCCGAACAGCAAGACCTGCCCGCGTTCCGGCGCGAAAGCTATATCTCCGCCTATGGCGAAGGCTGGGCGCTGTATTGCGAAAAACTCGGCCGCGAAATGGGCATCTACGAAACGCCCTACGAGGAGTTCGGACGGCTGACCTATGAAATGTGGCGCGCGGCCCGGTTGGTGATCGATACCGGCGTGCACCACTACGGCCAGCGCCGCCTCGCGGCTCCAGCCGTAGT
>CAZHXV010000181.1:0-6293 GCA_964536455.1 uncultured Aquimonas sp. | reverse complement strand
AACCAGTCGCGCAGGATGCGCCAGGCATCGACGAACATCTGCCGCCACTCGCGCGGCGGCTCGATGCGCAGTTCCATGCGGTCGAGCTTCATCGCGCCCTTGTCGAAATCCGCGCCGGGCTTGGCACCGACGAGTGCGAAGCGGCTGCCGCGGCGCAGGATCAGATGACCGGCGTCGGCGGAAAGCTCGTAATCCTGCGCGGCGGCGACGCGCTCGGGCTTGGCATCATTATCCAGCCCGATGAAGCGCAGTTCGCTGCCGTTCGGCCCATCGCCGGACGCGGCCAGGTAGAACACGCCCGCCTCGTTCGCGGCCAGCTTTCGATAGTTGCCCGCAGGCGCGTTCAACGCGACCACGCGCGCCTCGAAGCCGGGGAAGTCCACCGCCACGCGCGGGGTGGGGTTGCCGCCGGATTTTTCCTTGCCGGAGTCATCCGCCTGCCCCGCTTCGTCGATCTTCGGCCGGAACAGCGCCGGGCCTGTGGCGGCGAGCGTGGCGGCGTAGATGCGCGTGGCGTCGCGGTACAGCCAGTTGAATTCGTAGGCGGAGAAAGCGAGGTTGTAATCGCGGTTGGAAAGGAAATAGAGATAGCGGCCCTTGGGGTCGAACGCCGGATTGAACGCGGCGCTTTCCGCGCCGGTGAGTTGGCGCGTGATTTTCGAAGCGACCGAGTACAGCCAGATCGAGGCATTGCCGTTCGGGTTGTCCTTGGCGTAGGCCAGCCACTGGCCATCGGGCGAGAAGCGGTAATCGGTGATGTCCCCGTGTACGGAGGTATCCACGTCGGCAATCGCGCCGCCATCCATTTCCACGATGCGCAGGCGTTGCTTCTTGTCGCCGAAGGCCAGGCGCCGGGAATCGGCCGACCACACCGGCGCAAAGCGCCAGATGTCGCCGTCGCTGGTGATGCGGCGCGGCGCGCCCTTGCCGTCCTGCGGGCGCACGTAGAGTTCGTACTCGCCGCTTTCGTCCGACAGGTACGCGATGGAACGGCCATCCGGCGACCAGCTCGCCGAATGCTCGCGCGCATCCGGCGTCAGCGTGAGGTTGCGCGGTTCGCCTTCCTTCGACGGCACGGTGAAGATTTCCCCGCGTGCGCCGAACAGGGCGCGCTCGCCACCCGGCGACAGCCCGAAGGATTCGACGAAATCCGCCGCCTTCACGTAGCGCGGCAGTGCGTCCGGCGCATCGGCGGCCACGCGGATCGGCACCTCGACCGCTTGCCCTGCTGCCGGGTCGTAGCGCCAGATCGCCCCGCCTTTCTCGAACACGATGGCGTTGTCTCCGGCGCTGGGCCAGAGCACGTCGAAATCGGTGAAGTGGGTCAGTTTGGAGGGCGTGCCGCCCTGCGGGGAGATGGCGTAGAGGTTGAGCTTGGTGTCGTCGCGGTCGGAGACGAAATAGACCGAATCGCCCAGCCACATCGGCTGGTGGTTGGTGGCGCGATCCTGGGTGAGTTGCAGTGAAGCGCTGTTGGCCAGGTCGTAGATCCACACGTCCTGCGCGCGCCCGCCGCGATAGCGCTTCCAGCTGCGGAAATCGCGGTCGATCGGCGTATAGACGAACTTCGTTCCGTCCGGGCTCAACATGCCGCCGCCGCTTTCGGGAATCGGCATCGGGGTTTCCAGGCCGCCATCCACCGGCACCAGATAGGGTTTGCCGCCGCGCTCGTCGTAGGGCAGGCGGTTCATCCGCACCACGATGTTTTTTCCGTCCGGCGTCCAGTCCAGCACGCGGTAGTCGGTGCCGCCGCGCGGCGGCATCGGGCCGACATCGTTGTACCAGGTGAGCTGGCGCGGCTCGCCGCCGGCGGCCGGCATCACATAGACCTGCCGGGTGCCGTTGTATTCCGCCGAGAACGCGATCTGGCGACCATCGGGCGAGAACTTCGGGTACAGCTCGTCGCCCTGGTGCGACGTCAGCCGGAACGCGGTGCCGCCAGCGGCATCCACGATGTACAGATCGCCCGAACGCACGAACACGATGCGGCCGGCGGCGATGTCGGGAAAGCGCAGCAGCTTGCTGGGGCTTTGCGCGGCGGCGGAAACGGAAAACGCGATGCCGCAGGCGAGTGCGGCCAGGAGTCGGAGCGTCATCGGCGGGAAGTTGCGAATGGAAAGCCGCCGAGTATGCCGCAAGCGCGCCTGTCCGCCAGCGATTGCGCGGTTCGAGGTTGCGGGGAGGCGGGCCAGGTGTTACTTCTACTGCGGTTCGCGCACGGGCATGGGACGGTCTGCCGGGGCGTTGTCCGGCGATCCGTCGAGAGGGAAACGGGGGGCACATGAATCCTGGCCGCATCGTGCTGGTGGTGCTGATCCTTCTGGGTGCGGCCTGGGGGGCGGAGCACTGGTTCGCCGAACCGGATCGGAATCTGACGGCGGTTCCGCCGCGTCGCGGCCAGAACGCGTTGCCGCCGCCCAATGCCGCCTTCGTCGGGATCCCGGTTTTCATTGATGCTGCCAGCCTGTCCCGCTTCGCCAGCGCCCAGGCCCCCAGGCGCGCCGGGATCCCCGGCCAGCGCATCTGGCAGGAGCCGTCGCGGGAAATCCTCAACCGCGTCACCGGCCAGCGCCACACGGTTCCGGGCGCGGCGATGTATGGCAACGGGGAGATCGTGCGCAGCACCCCCGTGACGGTGCGGGCCGAAGGCCGCAGCCTGGTGGCCGCCACCACGCTCGATGTGCAGTACCGCGCCAGCATGAACCGGCTGCGCGCCAGCACACGCGCCTCGATGGAAGTCTCCGCGCTGGTCGATTACGGCATCGGCCCGGACTGGAGGCCCACCTTTTCGGTGCAATCCAGCGCCCAGTGGCTGAGCCCGCCGAGCAACCGTTTCTTCGGCGCGGCGAATGTTTCCTACGGCGCCCAGGCCCGCGCCATCGTCGATGCGCGCATCCGCGAACTGGAGCGTGCCCTGCCTGCGCGTGCCGCCAATGCCTTGCCGGTGGAAGCGCTGGTGCGTGCACTGTGGGAGGCCGGCTCGCTGCCGACACCGTTCTTGGCCTCCTCGCCGCTGCGGTTTTCGATCCAGCCCCGGCACGCCTATTTCCTCGCGCCCAAGGTGCAGGATGGCGGCCTGCTGCTGGACATCGGCATTGCCGGCGATGCGATGCTGGTGGATGCCGCCTCGCCCATCGCCGCGACCGGGCCGCTGCCACCGCCCAGCACCCAGCCGCCGGAACACCGCAAGTTGCGCTTTCCAACGCCGGTACGGCTGGATTACGACGAACTCGCCGGCCAGTTGCTCAACGCCTTCGCCGTCGCGCCGATCCGTCTGGGCAACGGCGGGGCGATGACGGTGCGCGAAGTGAAGCTGTATCCCGCCGCGCCCGATCTGGTGCTGGGGCTGCGCGTGGAGGCCGATCTGCCGGGGCGCTGGCTCTGGTTCGATCCACGCGGCTGGATCTACCTCGCCGCCACACCGCGCTACGACGATGGCCTGCGCACCCTGGTGCTGGAGGATTTCAGGCTCGATCCGCCCGAAGGCAGCGCCACGGCGCTGGTGCAGGCCCTCTCCGGCGCAGGGCTGGACGATCTCACCGCCCGCGCGAAGATCCCGCTGTCCAGCGCCATTGGCCAGGCCATCGTTGCCGCCAACCAATGGCTCAACTACGGCGTGGAAGGCGCCCTGGTCGAATCCTTGCGCATCCGGCATCCGGCCCTGCGCGCGGCGATTTCCCGCCTCGACGTGCAGGGCGATCTCAAGCCGGTGCGCGGCCCGGTGACGCTCGGCGCGGCGGACGATGCGCTATGGCTGTTCCATCCGGTTTCCGGCGATGCGGCCATCGCGATATCGCTTGATCCGCCTTGAGCCCGGAGAATCCGGGCATTCCATTCATCCGCCTGGGGCCTCCCGCAGCAGCAGCACCGCGCTGGCATCCGCGCTGCGCTCGGCCTGTTTCCGGGCCATGTCCGGCACGGAACGGGAAAGCGTTTCCAGCGCAATGCGGGACTGCGGTTGCAGGCGCCAGTAGCGGAAGATCGAAAGGCGTCGTTCGAACCTCACCACGGCCACCGTGCCCTGCCAGACCGGCATACCGGAGCCTTGCAGGCGCAGCGGCGCGGGCCACAGGTGCAGCATCAGGCGGGTGCCCTCGTCCGGGCCGGCGGCGGTCATGCGCAGCGCGTCGCCCAGACCGTTGTGCGAGGCCGGCAGCACCGGCAGGGTTTGCGGCGTGGAGGCATCGTCCAGGCTGCGCAGGAGCAGCGGCAGGCCGGTTTCCTCTTCATTGCTCCAGCCGGCGCGTTCCAGCGTCCTGCGCAAAGCATCGATGGAGCCGGCGTACTGCACGTTCAGCGGCCAGGCGCGCTCGCTGAGGAACTCGTTGCGGCGGCCGGGCAGGCTTTCCCAGCCCAGGCTCCACCAGTGCGCAGCGTCGATGTCCGCCTGCATCTGCGGGGGGGCGAAGCGCTGCAGCGTGGTCTGGACATCGCGCTGGCCGTGCCAGACCGCAAACCCGGCCACCGCGCCGTAGAACAGCAGCGCCAGCGGGCGCATCCAGAACGAGCGCGGCGCGCGCCGCCGGTAGGCGATGCCGAGCGCGGCGATGAAGGCCATGCCGAGGAACACGCCGGCCAGGATGTCGGAAAGCCAGTGCGCGCCCAGGTACAGGCGCCCGAACGCCACCAGCGTCACCAGCACCGCCGCGACCGCATACGGCCAGGCGCGGGCGCGGCCCGGCAGTTCGCGCGCGATCAGCACCGCGAAGAAGCCGTACACCATCACCGCCATCGTGACCTGCGCGGCGGGGAAATCGAACCCCGCCACGTCCATCGCCGCCGGCGGGCGCGGCACATGCACCAGCGCATCCAGCGCCCACACCAGCGCGATGCCGAAGCCATACGCCCCGGCCAGATGCGCGGCGGCGCTGAAGCGCCTGCGCCACAGCAGCCACGCCGCCGCGATCAGCGTGGCCGGCAGCAGCACCTCCCAATCGCCCAGGCTGGCCAGGAAAGCCATCGGCTCGTCCGCCAGCGGCGTGCGCAGGCCGAACATGGCGTGGTGCGTGGCCAGATCGAGCGAGGTCGGATCGCCGTTTCCGGCCAGCATCAGCAACAACGTGAAGAAGGCCCAGCCGCCCCCGATCAGGAGGATGGCCAGCAGCAGCAGCGAGGGCGACTCGCGCCGGCGCGGGTCGATCAAGGCCTGGGAAAAACGCCCCAGCAGCGGATGCCTGCTCGACCACGCCAACGCGCGGGAAAGCATCAGCGAGGTGCGCGGCGCGAAGAAGCGGTACGCCTGATCGACGGTGAAATAGATCAACGCCAAAAGCGCCAGCAGCGCCGCCGCCACGATGGCCAGCGGCCCGGCCACGGCGGCGAGCAGTTCCACCGATTTGCCGAACACCCAGCCCGGCGCGAGGAACGCCGCCGACCACAGCACGCTGGCGACCAGGCTGGGCAGCGCATAGCGCCGCAGCGGCATCGCCAGCATGCCCGCGATGGCTGGCACCAGGGGCCGAACCGCGCCCACGAAGCGCGCGATGAAAATGCTCTTGACGCCATGCCGCCGGAACATGGCCTCGCCCTGCGGCAGCCATTGCGGGTAGCGCGAAAACGGCCACATGGTGCGCAGGCGATCGCCGTAGCGGCGGCCCACGACGTAGGAGAGCCCATCGCCGCAGAATGCCCCCAGCGCACCGCAGACGATGGCGTAAGGGCCATCCAGCGTGCCCAGGCCGATGAACGCGCCGATGGCGAACAGCAGTGGAATCGCCGGCACCAGAAACCCGAGGATCACCAGGGCGTCGCAGAACGCGATGAGGAAGATCACCACGCCTGCGGAGATGGGGTGTTGGCCGACCCAGGCGATGAGTGTTTCCAGCGTTTGCGAGTTCATCCTCGAATTATAGAAGTGGCTTGTGGCGGTTTGGCTTCCTGGGATCCTTCGGCGTTTGCGGCGGTTGCTTTGCTGGAATACCTGCCATCGGCCATCGGCTCAACCGCCTGCTACGATCGAACGCCCTCAGCAAGAAACCCGGCCATGCCCACCCTACAAGGCAAGACCCTGTTCATCACCGGCGCCTCGCGCGGCATCGGCCTTGCGATTGCGCTGCGCGCCGCACGCGATGGTGCGAACGTGGCCATCGCCGCCAAATCCGCCGTGCCCAACCCGAAACTGCCCGGCACCATCCATTCCGCCGCCGCCGAGGTCGAAGCCGCCGGCGGGCAGGCGCTGGCGATCCAGTGCGACATCCGCGAGGAAGACCAGGTCGAGGCCGCGATCGCCGCCACCGTGGAACGCTTCGGCGGCCTGGACATCCTCGTCAACAACGCCAGCGCGATCTGGCTGC
>CAZHXV010000180.1:0-6320 GCA_964536455.1 uncultured Aquimonas sp. | reverse complement strand
CTTCGGCGTCGGGCATCCGCGCCTGCAACTGTTGCCGCGCATGCCCAATTCGATTTCCGACGATGCGAAGGAGCCCACGGCGAACGTCGCGCCGCTGCCGGTATCGAACGTCGTCGCCATGCCGCTGGAACCGGTGGTCGCGCTGAAACCGGCTGCAGGCGCGCCGCGCTGACCGGATCGTAACTTGCAATTCCTCTGGTACGACCTGGAAACCTTCGGCCGCGACCCGCGCCGTTCCCGCATCGCGCAGTTCGCCGCGATCCGCACCGACGAGAACCTTGACCCCATCGAGGAACCGATCTCGCTGCTGTGCCGCCCGGCGAACGACCTACTGCCCTCGCCCACTGCCTGCCTCATCACCGGCATCACGCCGCAACACGCCCTGCGCGAAGGCCTGCCCGAAGCCGAATTTGCCGCACGCATCTTCGAGGAGCTTTCCCGCCCCGACACCTGCGTCGCCGGCTACAACAGCCTGCGCTTCGACGACGAATTCATCCGCAATCTGTTCTACCGCGATTTCTTCGATCCGTATGAGCGCGAATGGAAGAACGGCAACAGCCGCTGGGATCTGATCGACACGGTGCGCATGGCCTACGCGCTGCGCCCCGAAGCCCTGGAATGGCCCCTGCGCGAAGACGGCGCGCCGAGTTTCCGGCTGGAACAACTCTCCGCCGCCAACGGTCTGGAGCACGCGCAGGCGCACGAGGCGCTTTCCGATGTACGCGCCACCATTGGCCTTGCGAAAAAACTCAAGGCCGACGCGCCAAAACTGTTCGACTACGCCTTAGCCCTGCGCGACAAACGCCGCGCGCTGCAACTGCTCGACGCGGTGCGGATGACGCCGGTGCTGCACGTCTCGCAGAAATTCCCGGCCATCGACGGCTGCGCCCGGCTGGTGCTGCCGCTCTGCCCGCACCCGCAGATCGGCACCCGCATCATCGTCTGCGACCTCGCCGACGACCCCACACCGCTGCTGGAACTTCCCGCGGAGGAAATCGCCAGCCGCCTCTACACCCGGCGCGAGGAACTGCCCGAAGGCGTGGCGCGCATCGGACTGAAGGAAGTCCACGCCAACCGCAGCCCGATCCTGATCGAACCGCGCCACGTCAAACCCGAACAGTTCCAGCGGCTGCACATCGATCCTGCGCGCTGCTACGCCCACGCCGAACGGTTGCGGGCCGCCACCGGCCTGGCCGGGAAACTGCGCCAAGTCTTTGCCCGGGAGTTCGCGCAGGAGCGCCCCGATCCCGACCTTGCGATCTACGCCGGCTTCCCCGCACCCGCCGACAAGGCCCTGTTTCCGCAGGTTCGCCGTCGTCGCGGCCTGCCCGAGAAACCCGAGGGTTTCGATTTCCGCGACGCCCGCTTCACCGAACTGGCCTTCCGCTACCGCGCCCGCAACTGGCCGGAAAGCCTGACTCCGGCCGAATCCGAACGCTGGCGCGACACCCGCCGCATTCGCCTTGCCGAAGCCAGCGGCCTTTCCGAATACAGCTTCGCCAGCTACTTCGCGGAAATCGCCAGCCTGCGCGAAAGCCGGTGCGATGAGCCTGCCGCGTTGGCGCTGCTGGATGAACTGGACGCCTGGGGGTCGGTGCGGCAGGGCGAACTGCGTTGATGCGCCGGAACGCCTGGCAGCCGAACCCGACCTCCGCGCTACAATCCCCGCCTCCTTCGCGAGACGCTCCCATGCCACGTCCATCGCTTGCCCCCGCCGTCGCCTTCCTGCTGCTCGCCGCATTGATGGCGGCCACGCGGGTGCATCACTTCGCGTCGATCCCCGATGCGTCCTGGGCGGTATTTTTCGCGGCGGGTTTTTACTTGAAAAAGCAGTGGCGCTGGGCATTTCCGGCGCTGATGGCCATCGCGGTGCTGGCGGATTGGTACGTGATCCACAACGCCGGCATGGATTTCTGGCGGCATTACTGCGTTTCCGCAGCCTACTGGTTCCTGGTTCCCACGCACGCCGCGTTGTGGCTGGGAGGTGCGTGGCTGGCGCGGCGCAAGGCGCGGCGCTGGGAAACCATGGCCGCGCTGGCGGCGGCGCTGCTGGCATCGGTCAGCCTTGCCTACCTGATTTCCAATGGCAGTTTCTACTGGCTTTCCGATAGCTGGCTGGCGGGGCGCGAGCGCAGCATCGAAGGCTGGCTGTTGAATCTTTCGCACTGGTATCTGCCGTATCTGAAGACCACGGCGATGTACGTGGCCGGCATGGCGCTGCTGCACGTGGCGCTGGGCAGGGTGTGGCCCGCAACGCAGCCCGGCGCCTCCGAACAGTCCGTCAAGGTCTAGTGCCGTGGGCCATCGCCTTTCCCGCATCTACACGCGCACCGGCGACCACGGCTCCACCGGCCTTGGCGATGGCAGCCGCGTGCCGAAGGATGGGGCGCGCATCGGCGTGCTGGGCGATGTCGACGAAACCAATGCCGCGCTCGGGCTGGTGCTGGCGCAACCGCTGCCGGACGATGTGCGCGATGCGCTGGTGCGAATCCAGCACCAGTTGTTCGACCTGGGCGGCGAACTGTGCATCCCCGGCCATGCCGCCATTGCCGCCGACGACATCGCCTGGCTGGAAGAGCGGCTGGACGGCTGGAACGAGGCCCTGCCCCCGCTCAAGGAATTCATCCTGCCCGGTGGCGGCATGGCGGCGGCGCATTGCCATCTGGCGCGCACCGTCTGCCGTCGCGCCGAACGCGCCACCGTTGCACTGTCGCGGCAGGAACAGGTGAGGCCGGAAGCGCTGGCCTTCCTCAACCGTCTTTCCGATCTGCTGTTCGTGCTCTGCCGCGTATTGGCGCGCGCCAGCGGCGAGGGCGAAGTGCTGTGGCGGCGCGAACGGCGCGCGGGGTGAGTTATCCACCAGAGCTTCGACACCCTGCGGATCTATTCGCACCCGGTTTGCCTGGAACACAGCAACGGCCTGGGTCATCCCGAATCGCCGCAGCGGCTGGCCGCCGTGCTGGATGCGCTGCGCGGCGGCGGCCTGCGCGGCGCGGAATGGTTCCAGGCGCCGCTGGCCTCGCGCGCCCAGCTTCGGCTGGTTCACGACGATGCCCATATCGCGCGCATCCTCGATGCGAAGATCGAAGGCGAATGCCGGCTCGACGGCGATACCGCAATGAACGCAGCCTCCCCGCAGGCGGCGCTGTACGCCGCCGGCGCAGCGTGGGAAGCGGTGGATCAGGTACTGCTCGGCCACTGCCAGCGCGCCTTCTGCGCGGTGCGCCCGCCCGGCCACCACGCCACGCGCGGCCAGGCGATGGGCTTCTGCCTGTTCAACAACATCGCCATCGGTGCCGCCTGCGCGATGGCGCGGCATCTGCTGGAGCGCATCGTCATCGTGGATTTCGACGTGCACCACGGCAACGGCACGCAGGATATTTTCGAGAACGAGCCGCGCGTGATGTACGTCTCCACGCACGAGGCCGGGCTGTATCCGCACACCGGCGATGCGGGCGAACGCGGCGCCGGCAACCTGTTCAACGCGCCCTTGCCGGCGGGCAGCGGCGGCGCGCTGTTCCGCCGCGCGTACGCGGACATCCTGTTGCCGGAAATCGACGCCTTCAGGCCACAACTGATCCTGATTTCCGCCGGTTTCGACGGCCACCGCAGCGACCCGCTGGCCGATCTGCGGCTGGAAGCGAACGACTACGCCTGGCTCACGCGCGAGTTGCTGGCGCTGGCTGCGAAGCATTGCGCAGGCCGCATCGTTTCCACGCTCGAAGGCGGCTACGATCTGGCCGCGCTGCGCGAATCGACGCTGGCGCACGTGAAGGAACTGCTGGGTTGAACCCAACGCCATGAGCGCACCGTCCGGATCCCCGCCCGAATCCGATTCCGCCCGCCGCGCCGCACGCCTGGCCTTCGTGCGCGAACGTCTGGGCGCGAACGTGGGCGAGCCGATCCGCGCCAGCGCCGACGCCGGTTTCCGCAGCTACTGGCGCAGCCAGCGCGATGCGGAAAGTTTCATCGTGATGGATTCCCCGCCGGCACGGGAGGACGTGCGCCCATGGCTGGCGCTGCGCGACCTGCTTGCCGCGCATGGCGTGCGCGTGCCGAAGCTGCTGGCGCAGGACGTGGAAAACGGCTTCCTGCTGCTGGAAGACCTCGGCGGCCCGACGCTGCTGCAAAGCATCGACGACGCCAATGCCGATGCCTGGTTCGACAAGGCGCTGGCGGAACTGGTCAAGCTGCAATCCATTCCCTGCCCCGCCACACTTCCCGGCTACGACGCCGCGCTGGTGCAACGCGAACTTGCACTGTTCCCGCAGTGGTATCTGGGCCGCCACCTGGGCATCGCGCTGGATGACGCCGAGGCCGCCGCATGGGACGAACTTTGCGCCATGCTCACCGGCGTTTTCCTGCGCCAGCCGCAGGTGCTGGTGCACCGCGATTACATGCCGCGCAACCTGATGCCGCTGGCCCATGAGGTTGCCGTGCTGGATTTCCAGGATGCAGTGCGCGGGCCGATCGCCTACGACGTGCTGAGCCTGTTCAAGGATGCCTTCCTCTCCTGGCCGCAGCCGCGCATCGACGGCTGGGCGGCGCGCTATCTGCAACTGGCCGGAGCTGCGAACCTTCCGGTTCCCGACGCCGCCACCTTCCGCCGCGATCTCGACCTCACCGGCGTGCAGCGCCACCTCAAGGTGCTCGGCATCTTCGCGCGCCTGCATCACCGCGACGGCAAACCGCGCTATCTGGAAGACGCGCCGCGCTTCCTGCGCTACCTCGGCGAGGTGCTTCCGCGTTATCCGGAACTCGCCGCACTGGCCGCACTGCTGCGACGCCTGCCGCAATGAAAGCGATGATCTTCGCCGCCGGTCGCGGCGAACGGCTACGACCCCTGACCGACACCACGCCCAAGCCATTGCTGGAGGTCGGCGGGCGGGCGCTGATCGAACACCACCTACTGCGGCTGGCCGCCGCAGGCATGCGGGAAGTCGTGATCAACACCGCCTGGCTGGCCGAGCAATTCCCGCAGTGCCTGGGCGATGGTTCGCGCTACGGACTTTCCATCCTGTATTCCTTCGAGGGCCAGCGCGCGCTCGAAACCGGCGGCGGCCTGCTCAATGCGCTGCCGCTGCTGGGCGCAGAGCCGTTCCTGCTGGTGAACGGCGACATCTACACGGACATGGATTTCGTTCCGTTTCTGGAAGCACTTCAGGGAAGCCGTCATTCCCGCCTGCGCGGGAATGACGGCACTGTGAGCACGATTGCTCCGCCCATGCTGGCGCATCTGGCGATGGTCGCCCCGCCCGCGGGCAAACCCGGCGATTTCGCGCTGGCCGCGGATGGCCGGCTTCATGCCGAACCCGATCCGCGATTCGGCACACCGCTCACCTATTCCGGCGTCGCGGCGATCCACCCGCAACTGTTCGATGGCTGGCGCGAAGCCTTCGCACCGGAAGACATCGCCGGCCATCCGCCCAGCTTCCGCCTCGCACCGCTGCTGCGCCATGCGATGCGCCGGGGTGCCGTCCGTGGGCAACTGCACGAAGGCGACTGGACGGATGCCGGCACGCCGCAGATGCTGGAAGGCTTGCGCTCGCGTCAGGGCTGAGGCGGGCGGCGCTCGCACCGCGCCCGTTAGGTCACGGAAGCGAATCAGGGGCCTGCAGAAACGCCAGCAGGCGCGCCTCGTCCCACACCGCCACGCCCAATTCCAGCGCCTTGTCGAGTTTGGAACCGGCTTCCGTGCCCGCGACCACGAAGCCGGTTTTCTTCGACACGCTGCCGGCGACTTTCGCCCCGAGGGCCTCGAGTTTTTCCTTCGCCTCATCGCGCGTGAGCGCAGCCAGTGTGCCGGTCAGAACCACGGTCACGCCATCGAGCGGCTTGCTCGTGCTGTCGGCTTCGGGAAGCTTTCCCAGCAGGCTGCGCAACGCTTTTTCCGCGCGCAGCAGCAGCGCGGCATTGGCGGGAACCTCGCGCCATGCGACGAAGGCCGCGGCGGTTTCCGCAGGCCATCCGGCAATGACGAGGTTGTGTTCGGCGGCGTCGATCAGGCTTGCCGCATCGGGAAATGCCGCCGCTGCCTGCGTGGCGCGCACGCCGGTCAGTTTCGGAATGTCGAAATCGGCCAGCAAGGTGGCGAAGTCCAGGCCGTCGCGCAGTTTCGGCGAGGGCGCGTGCTCGTCGGCGATGCGCAATCCGGCGGCAAGCAGGGCATCGATGACCTGCTGGTTGCCGGGCTGATCGAAGAAATGCCCGAGGCTGCGCGCCACTTCCCCGCCGATGTCCGGCACGCGCTTGAACAGCGGCCACGGCAGGTGGCGGATGGTTTCAAGCTCGCCGAACCATTGCGCCAGGGCTTTGGCGGT
>CAZHXV010000179.1:0-6433 GCA_964536455.1 uncultured Aquimonas sp. | reverse complement strand
TCGCAGGGAAGCGCTGAATAACTCCCGTCGCTCCCGCGAAGGCGCACTGCTTTCGGCGCCAAGAGCAGCGGGGCAAGCCCCGTTCTACGAAAGTCGGCTCCAGGCCTGCGGCGCTTGAACCGATCTGCGAAAAAGCCAGGCTACAACTCGAAGCGATAGGTGAACTTCACCATCAGCTGCTCGTCGTCGCGCAGCGAGAACGCATCGCCCAGCAGGCTGTCGGTGGAGCGCGAATACTCGTTGAACACGTCTCCACCGCGGCCATACACCACATAGAGATAGGACAGCGGCGCCAGTTCGTAGCGGTAGCGCACCTGGAAGCCGAGGTTGCGCAGGCTGAAATCGCCCACCGCTTCGGTGCTGGCCTGCACGCTGCCGTCCGGTTGCGCATCCCAGCCCTGGCGCAGGCGCGCATCCATTCCCAGTGCTTGCAGCTTGACCCGCAGTTCCTGGCGATCGTCGATGTTCCAGTTCACCGAACCGTTGAGCTGGATCGATCGTTCGTCGAATTCGCCAACCAGATCGCCTCCTCGCCAGACCATCCAGTCCGGCACATGCTCGGCGCTGAGATCGAGGGTGAAGCTGAGTGCGTCGTTGGCGAACCAGGTCGGCGCCACGCCCGCGACCCAGCCGATCCGGTCGTTGCCCGCCAGTCCGCCGCTCATCGCTTCGGCGAAGGCATTGAATGCCCAGTGGCCCTTGCGGGGGCGGGAGAAATCGACGTGGCTGTTGAAGTTGGCCGGCAGCCACAGCGGATGGCCGCCGCGCGTGATGCGGTCGTCGAAGCCGGCGCTGTTGACGTTGATCTGGGCGTACAGGCTGCTGCCATCGCGCAACTGGCTCTGCCGGCTCAGGCGGAACTGGCGCTGCAGCTTCAGGCCGTGGTCGTTGTCGGTGGCGCTGATCCGCGCGCGCCAGTCGTGCGAGGCGAACGCGGAATCTTCCGGCAGATCGGTGATGCGCCGGGAAACCTGGTAATGGCCATAGTTGAGGTTGTTGCGCGAGAGGTAACCGAAATCGTTGATCTGGAGGCTGTCGCCGAAGTGCATCGCCATGAACTGCTGGCGCCAGCCGCGCGCCATCTCATAATCGGCCCAGAGCGTGCCGCCGCTGCCGTGCGTGTCCTGCCCGGCCTGCTCGATGTCGCTGCCGATCAGGCGGGTGCGCACCGTCCACTTCGCGCTGGGCCGCCAATCGTGGTCGATGCCGAGCACGTTCGCCTCCCGATCCAGAAACGGGTGTTCGACCTGGGTCAGCATCACGCCGAGATTCTGCGAGCTGAAGTCGTGCACCAACCGCAACGCGCGGAACGAACGGCCCACCGCGTCGCCTTCCTCGGCCAGGAACATGCCGTACTTGGTGGAGCCGACGTTGCCGTTGAACTTGAGCGCCGCGGTGATGTCGCCGGCGCCGCTGCGGTCGTCCGCCGGCCCGCCCACGCGCCGGGTGTACAGCAACTGGCTGTAGTCCGAGGGCGTGGTGAAATCGAACAGGCCCTGGTTCTCGGTGAAGAACGGCCGTTTGTCGCTGAAGAAGGTTTCGTTGGCGCCGAAGTTGACCACCAGGTCGTCGCTTTCCACCTGGCCGAAATCCGGGTTGACGGTGGCGGTCAACTGGAACTGGCCGTTCGGCTTCCAGAACACATCGCCGCCGCCGTCGAAACGGCCCTCGCTGCGCACGTTGTCGTACAGGCCGGAGACATACGGCGTGATCGCCAACAGCGCGGCGGTGTAGGCCGGCACTTGGATCGGCGCGAAATCGGACAGGAAGCGCGGGCGCTCGAAGCTCGCCAGCGGCCAGGCCATGCGCTCGCCGGTCGCACCGATCACCCGATCCAGGTAGATGCGCAACGTGCGTTTGCCGTCCACGCCCTTCCCCATCGGCGCGATGTACCAGGGGATCAGCATCTCCGCCGACCAGCCTTCCGCATCGCTGCTGGCCGCGTAGCGCCAGTTGCCGTCCCAGTCGGTGCTGAACTGCGACTGGTTGGTGATGACCGCATCGTTGATGCCGTTGCTGGCGCTCACCATGAAGTTGTAGCCGGTGCGCCCGTCGCCCTCGAAATCGACCATCAGGTTGACCCGATCCACCTGTGCCTGCTCGTCGCGGCGGATCTTCTGCACGGTGCGCGGCACGCCCGGCGGCTGCACCGCGCGGAACGCCACCGCCAGCCCTTCCGGCGTGGCCAGTACCCAGGCCTGCGTCGGCAATGATCCGGGCGCGCCGGTCAAGGGCTGGGTGGCGCGAAAGTCGGTGATGTGCTGCGCGCCCTGCCATTCGTCGGGGTCGATGACGCCGTCCACTTCGATCTGCGCCAGTGCGGGCGTCGAAAGCGCCGGCAGCAGGGCCAGGCCGGAAAGAGGGTGCAGGGAAAATCGGGACATGGGCGAGGCGCTCTGGCCGCTCCGAAGTGGTGGGCGGGCACGATGAACCTGTGCGGCGCCCGAGTGAAATGTCGTTGGTCATGCTGTCGATCCGGCGTTCCAGGGACGCAGCGATGGGCATGGCCGTTAACGGGCCGGATCGCGCGCCGTACAACCGCGTGTACTGCGCTTGCGCAAAGCGGCGGAGTCTGTTCGGATGCGGCTCAGTTTTCGCCAGGGGCCATCCATGTCCGGACACAGCCAATTCGATCTGCTGCGCCGCCGCCGCTTCCTGCCGTTCTTCCTCGCCCAGGCCACCGGCGCGTTCAACGACAACCTCTACAAGAACGCGCTGATCGTGCTGATCGCGTTCAAGATCGCAGGGCTCACCAGCGCGCAGATCGACCTGTACTCCAACCTCGCGGCGGGGCTGTTCATCCTGCCGTTCTTCCTGTTCTCCGCCACCGCCGGCCAATGGGCGGAGAAAGTGGAGAAATCGCGCGCCATCGCGCAGGTGAAACTGCTGGAAATCGCCATCATGGCGGCGGCGGGCTTCGCGTTGTGGTCAAGCTCCCTGCCGTTCCTCTTGGCGGTGCTGTTCCTGCTCGGTACGCAAAGCGCGCTGTTCGGGCCGCTGAAGTATTCGATCCTGCCCCAAGCGCTGAAACCCGCGGAACTGGTGGGCGGCAATGCGCTGGTCGAGGCGGCACCTTCCTGGCGATCCTCACCGGCACGCTGGCGGGCGGGGCGCTCATCAATCTGGATAACGGCAAACTTGCCGTCACGCTGGCCCTTTTCGCCGTGGCGATCGCCGGATGGCTCGCCGCCCGCGCTATTCCGCGCGCGCCGGCCAGTTCGCCGGGATTGAGGATCAACTGGAACCCGGTCAGCGAAACCTGGCGCAACCTCAAATTCCTGCGCGGCCACCGCGCGGTATTGAACTCGGTGCTGGGCGTGAGCTGGTTCTGGTTCTTCGGCTCGATCTTCGTGGCGCAACTACCGAACTACACGCGGCTCTATCTGGGCGGCGATGCCACGGTCGCGCCGCTGGTGCTGATGATCTTCTCGCTCGGTATCGGCGCAGGCTCGCTGCTGTGCGAAGTGCTGTCGCGCCGCACCGTGGAAATCGGCCTGGTGCCGCTGGGCGCCTTGGGCCTGACCTTGTTCGGCGTCGATCTGTATTTCGCGCGGCCCGGCATGGCGGAGGTAACCGGGCTTTCCTGGCGCGAATTCCTCGCGGCCGCCGGCAACCTGCGCATCTGCTTCGATTTGCTGGCCATCGGCATTTCCGGCGGCCTGTACGTAGTGCCGCTGTTCGCGCTGATCCAGCAGCGCGCGCCGGCCGAACACCTTTCGCGCACGATCGCCGCCAACAACATCCTCAACGCCGCCTTCATGGTCGCCGCCGCGATCATGGCGATCGTGGTGCTGAACCTGGGTTTGATGTTCGGCATCCACGTCAACGTGCCGCAACTGCTGCTCATCACCGCGCTGCTGAATGCGGTGGTGGCGATCTACATCTTCACCCTGGTGCCCGAATTCGTCGCGCGCTTCCTTGCCTGGATCGCCGCCAAGGCGCTGTACCGGCTGGAGGTGAAGGGCATGGAACAGGTGCCCGACCATGGCGCGGCGCTGGTGGTGTGCAACCACGTCAGCTACATGGACGCCGTGCTGGTGATGGGCGCCTTGCCGCGTCCGGCGCGCTTCGTGATGTATTACAAGATCTTCCAGCAACCGTTGACCAACATCGTCTTCCGCGCCGCCCGCGCCATTCCCATCGCAGGCATCAAGGAAAACGAGGCGCTGATGGAGGAGGCTTTCGCCAGAATCGACGCCGCGCTGGCGGAAGGGGAAATCGTCGGCATTTTCCCGGAAGGCGCGCTCACCACGGATGGGGAAATCGCGCAATTCAAGAAAGGTGTGGAACGCATCCTCGCCACCCGCCCCGTGCCCGTGGTGCCGATGGCCCTGTGCGGCATGTGGGAAAGCATGTGGAGCCGCCGCGACGATTCCGTATTGCGCCGCGCCCGCCTGCCGCGCCGCTTCCGCGCCCATGTCGAATTGCGCGTGGGCGCGCCGGTTTCGCCGGAGGAAGCAAGCGCGGAAACGCTGGAAGCCAAGGTGCGGGAATTGCGTGGGGCGGATCGTTAGCGGCGCAGGCGGCTTTTCCCCTCTCCCGCAAGGGGGAGAGGGGTTTGCGCCCTACGACTCCGGCCTGCGGAACGGCAGCACCACGCCGCGCGGTTCTTCCTGTGGGTCGGGCCGCTGCCACAGCACCGGCACGTCGTTGGGCGCGGCGGGTTCGTAGGTATCGCGGTCGCGCTGGGTGAGTTCGTCCTGCACCGGTTCCAGGTTTTCCTCCTCGGTTTCCCACGAATACACCTTGCGCGGCGGCGCGGGATCGCGGCGGAAGAACAGGATCGCTGCCAGCGTGCCGGCCAGCGCGCCGAACAGGTGCGCCTCCCACGAGACTTTGGGGTCGCCCGGCAGCACGGTGAGCAACATGCCGCCGTAGAGGAAGAAGGCGATCATCGCCGCCGCCACGGCGGGCCGGTCGCGGCGCAGCAGGCCCAGCACGAACAGGAAGAACATCAGCCCGTGGTTCAGGCCGCTGGCGCCGATGTGGAAGGAATCGCGCCCGAACAGCCAGATGCCCGCGCCCGAGCCGAGCCAGATCAGCGCGATGGACGGTTTGAAGGCGCGCGGATAGATCGCCAGCGCCAGCGTGCCGAGCACGATCAGCGGCAGGGTGTTGTTGATGAGGTGCCCGATGGAGCCGTGCACCAGCGGCGAGGTGAGGATGCCGATCAGGCCGGACAGCGTGCGCGGGGCCACGCCCAGCCCGCCGAAGCCGGAGCCGATCCAGTTGCCGATCAGCTCGATCCACCACAGCGCCGAAACAAAGGCCACCGCCGCGAACAGCGCGCGCAGGAACCGCCGCCGGTCGATGCGCGCCTGTTCGCGCGGATCGGCGTGGGGTTCGTGGGAGGGAAGATCCATCGTGTCGTCCGTGCGGGGGAGACGGGTGGATGCGGGCGGGGTGGGGAGAACACAAGTGCGATGCCGCACCCGGAAACGCAAACAGGCCGCACGAAACGGCCCGTTCAGGTACAAGCATTCGCGACGCTCAGCCGAAGCTGCTGCCGGAGTTGGTGAAGGTGTCCGCGTAAGGATCGTGCTCGGCGGTGCCGCCTTCGGAGAGGCGGATCTTGAGCGAGAGGCCATCGCGCGAATCGGCCTTGCGCAGGGCTTCCTCCAGGTCGATCTTGCCGTCCTTGTACATCCGGAACAGGGCCTGGTCGAAGGTCTGCATGCCTTCCTGCAGCGATTTGTCCATCGCTTCCTTGATCTCGTGCACCTGGCCGCGCCGGATCATGTCGCGGATCAGCGGGGTGTTGATGAGTACTTCCACCGCCGGCAGGCGCTTGCCGTCGGCGCCGACGACCAGGCGCTGGCTGATGATCGCCTTCAGGTTCAGCGACAGGTTCATCAGGATGTTCTTGTGCGCCGATTCGTGGAAGAAGTTGAGGATGCGCTCCAGGGTCTGGTCGGCGTTGTTGGAGTGCAGCGTCGCCATGCACAGGTGGCCGGTCTCGGCGAAGGCGATGGCGGCCTCCATCGTCACCTGGTCGAGGATTTCGCCGATCAGGATGACGTCCGGCGCCTCGCGCATCGCGTTCTTCAGCGCATTGTGGAAGCCGTGCGTATCCAGGCCCACTTCGCGCTGGTTGACGATGGATTTCTTGTGGCGGTGCAGGAATTCGATCGGGTCTTCGACCGTGAGGATGTGGCCGTTGGTATTGCTGTTGCGCTGGTCGATCATCGCCGCCAGCGTGGTGGATTTGCCCGAACCGGTGGCGCCGACCACCAGCACCAGGCCGCGCTGCTCCATCACGATGTCCTTCAGGATCGACGGCAGGCGGAGCTGGTCGATGGTCGGGATGTCGCTCTTGATCGCGCGGATCACCATGCCGATCTCGCCGCGCTGCTTGAACACGTTGACGCGGAAGCGGCCCGCATCCTTCACCGCGATGGCCATGTTCAGTTCCAGGTCGCGCTCGAACTGCGGC
>CAZHXV010000178.1:0-6447 GCA_964536455.1 uncultured Aquimonas sp. | reverse complement strand
CCACCTGCCAACCGGAGAGATAGACCGCTTCCAGCCCGGCCTTGGCCTGCTGCATCGCCTGCCCGGCGCTGATCGCGCCGAAGGCATTGACGTAGCCCTTCTTCGCCTCGCCGTTGACCAGCTTCCAGAGCTTCTCCGCGCCGCGCTTGGCGAGCGTGTGCTCGGGCTGGAGGCTGCCGCGCAGGCGCACCACGTCGGCGGCGCTGTACGGACGCTTCACCAGCTTCCAGCGCGGGTCGGTGTTCCATTCCTTTTGCAGGGCGGCGATCTGTTCGGCTTGCTTGCTCATGGTGCGGGTTCCTGGCTGTGTGAAGTGGCGGCGGTAGGCCGCGTTCCCGAACCGCGCTGGGCGTCCGGGGCTGCCAAGCTAGGTGTTGCACTGCAACTTTGCCAAGATAAATGTTTCAATAAATATTATTAACATATGAAATAATTGATCTTGAACCGCCCGTCACCGCCTTGAATCCATGCCCAAAGCGCCCGCCCGCTTCTATTACAAAGGCAGCCGGCTCAAGCAGTTGCGTGCCTTCTGCCATGCCGCGCGGCTGGGTTCGGTGTCGCGCGCCGCCGAGGCACTGTTCCTGAGCCAGCCCGCCGTGAGCCTGCAACTGGGCGCACTGGAGGCCGAATTCGGGGCGCAGCTGTTCGAGCGCCAGGGCCGCCGCCTGGCGCTCACCGCCGAAGGCCAGACCCTGTACGAAATGGCGCGACCGCTGGTCGATGGCCTGGATGCGCTCGAAGGCCAGTTCAAGGATCGCCTGCGCGGGTTGTCCTCGGGCGAGCTGAACATCGCCGCCGGCAGTTCCACCATCCTCTACTTCCTGCCGGCGCTGGTGCAGGCGTTCCGCGACGCGCACCCGGAGGTGCAGTTGAAGCTGCACAACGTCACCGGCCGCGACGGGCTGGCGCTGCTGCGCAGCGATGGCGTCGATCTGGCCGTCGGTTCGATGCTGGACGTGCCCAACGACATCGACTACGCCCCGGTGCGCAGCTACGACCCGATGCTGATTGCGCCGCTCGGGCATCCGCTCGCCACGCGGCATCCACTGACGCTGGAGGATCTCTCGCCCTACGGCCTGATCCTGCCGCCGCAGCGCCAGACCACGTACCGCCTGGTCGATCTGGTGTTCCAGCAGCACCGCGTGCCCTACACCGTGGCGCTGGAAGTGGGCGGCTGGGAAATCATCAAGCAATACGTGTCGATGGGCCTTGGCATTTCCATCGTCACCGGCATCTGCCTCACGCAGGCCGATCACGAACGCCTGGCGGTGCGCAACCTGCGCGCCTACTTCCCGCCGCGCAGCTACGGCGTGGTGATCCGCAAGGGCAAATTCCTCTCGCCCCCCGCCCGCGCCTTCGTCGATCTGGTGAAGCCTTCGCTGTTCACCCGGCAGGATGGGTACGACGGCGGGCATTCGGAGCGGTAGGCCATGCCGTCGCGCTTGAGCGGTTGATGCGGCGGTTGCCGCACCATCGCCATGCCCTTAGAGTTCCCGGCCCGCTTTCGTTCGCGAACCTACGCCGATGCGCTTCCCCGATTATCCGTTCACGCCGCAACGCTTCGAGGTTCGTCCAGGGATTGCGATGAGCTTTCTCGACGAAGGCCCGCGCGATGGCGAGGTGGTGCTGATGCTGCACGGCAATCCGTCGTGGAGCTACTACTGGCGCAAGCTCGTGGCCGGGCTTTCCGATCGCTATCGCTGCATCGTGCCCGACCACATCGGCATGGGTTTTTCCGACAAGCCGAACGACGCGGCCTACCGCTACACCCTGGCCTCGCGCATCGAGGACGTGCAGACCCTGCTGCAACACCTGGGCATCGAAGGCAAGGTGACGCTGGCGGTGCACGACTGGGGCGGCATGATCGGTTTCGGCTGGGCGCTGCGCGATCCTGCGCGGGTGGCGCGGCTGGTCGTCCTCAACACCGCCGCGTTTCCGCTGCCGGCGGAAAAACCGATGCCCTGGCAGTTGTCGCTGGGCCGCGATTCGTGGCTGGGCGCCTTCGCCATCCGCGCCTTCAACGCCTTCTCCGGCATCGCCTCGCACGTGGGCGTGGCCACGCGGATGCCGGCGGACGTGCGTGCGGCCTACGTCGCGCCCTACGATTCCTGGGCCCACCGCATCGCCACCCTGCGCTTCGTGCAGGACATCCCGCTCAAGCCTGGCGATCCGGCCTGGGCGCTGGTGGAAGAATCCGGCCAGCGGCTTTCCGGATACGCCGACCGCCCCGCACTGCTGGCCTGGGGCCTGCGCGATTTCGTGTTCGACGCGCACTTCCTGCGCGGCTTCGAGCAGCGCCTGCCCAATGCGGAAAGCCTGATCTTCGACGACGCCGGCCACTACGTGCTGGAAGACAAGGCCGCGATCATCGTGCCGAAGGTGCGGGCATTTCTGGATGCGCATCCGGTGGGATGAGCGTGCGACTCAACAGGCGCATCGTGGGCGCGCACCGGCGACTGTTCCGCTGAAAACCCGCTTCAGGATCTCCTCGGCCGCAACCGAACCCGGGCCATGAGCACGGCGAGGCCGATGGCGGGCAGGGCGAGGATGGAGAACACGATGAGGCCCAGCGGCAAGAGGCCGAGGCTGGAGCTGGAGACAAGCAACACCACAGCCTGGGCCAGCATCACCGCCAGACCCCAGCGCCAGGGTTTTTCCGGCGCCCAGTAGCCGATGCCGCCCGCCAGGCCGATGCTCAGCGGATAGGAAAGGAGCCAGTACAGCGGGGAATCCCAGGCTTCGCTCCTGCCGCCGATGGCGGCGGCGAGCAGCCACAGGAGCGCGCCGCCGAGGGTTGCGGCGGCATAGGCCTGTTTCGTCGTGAGTTTCATTCCGCTCCCGTCAATCCGCCAGCGTCGCCTGCCATTCTGCACCCGGAATGCGGGTGCCGCCGTCACTCCCAGAGCGCCCGCCAGCCGGCTTCGCCCAATTCGCGCAGCCTTGCGATGTTGTTCCCGTAGATGGAATCGGTATCGAAGCCCGATTCCACGGCGCGGTCGATGGAGGATTCGCGCAGCAGGTGCAGGGTCGGGTACGGCGAGCGGTTGGTGTGGTTGGCGATGTCGTCGGGCGCGGCATCGGCGAATCGGTAGTCCGGGTGGAAACTCGCCACCTGCAATTCGCCGGCGAGGTTCATCTGTTCCAGCGCGTGATCGGCAACATCGAGGAAATCGTTGAAGTCGAGGAAATCGTTCAGCACCTGCGGATGCACCAGCAGGGTGGTTTCGATCTCGTTCTCCTCGCCCACGGCCAGGCGTTGCAGCTCCTCGCACAGATCCAGCAGCAGGGTTTCCTCGTCCTGCGCATGGCTCACGCGGATGCGCACGCGGCCTTTCGCATACGGCGCTTTCGCGAATGGGCACAGGTTGAGGCCGACGACGGCGCGTTCGAGCCAGCGCTTCGTGGCGTCGATGGCCTCCTCGTCGGAGGGCATCGTCACTCTCCGATGTCCTCGTTCCACAGCTGCGGTTTCTCGCGCATCAGCCTTTCCATCAGTTCGATGCAGCGCGGATCGTCCAGCACGGTGAGCTCCACGCCCCGGCTTTTGAGCAGAGCTTCCTCGCCCATGAAGCTGCGGTTCTCGCCGACGACCACGCGCGGGATACCATAGAGCAGGATCGCGCCGGAGCACATCGAACACGGCGACAGGGTGGTGTAGAGCGTGCACTGGCGATAGACGCTCGCCGGTTGGCGGCCGGCGTTCTCGAAGGCGTCCATTTCCCCGTGCAGGATCGGGCTGCCGTTCTGCACGCGGCGGTTGTGGCCCCGGCCGATGATGCGGCCCTCGAACACGATCACCGAGCCGATGGGGATGCCACCTTCGGCCATGCCTTGTTCGGCTTCGGCGATCGCCGCCTGCATGAACTCGTCCATCGGAAACTCCTCAAGCGCTCTTGTAGTAGGGGCTTTCGCCGCTGGCGTGGTCGGTGGCATCGCGCACCGCCGTCACGCCCGGCACTTTTTCCAGCAAGGTCTTTTCCACGCCCTGCTTCAAGGTCACATCGACCATGCCGCAGCCGTGGCAGCCGCCGCCGAAGCGCAGCACCACCACGCCGTCGGCGGTGATCTGTTCCAGCGCCACGCGCCCGCCGTGCGCGGCAACGGCGGGGTTGATGTCCGCATCCAGCACGTAGCGCACCCGCTCCACCAGCGAAGCATCCTCGCCCGGCAACGCGCCCTTGATGCGCGGGGCGCGGATGTTGAGCGAACCGCCGGTGGCGCTGGGCAGGTAGTCGATTTCCGCGCCGTCGAAATACGTGGCGCTGGCGGCGTCCACGTACAAGGTGAAGCCTTCGCACTCCACCGCCCATTCGTCGCCGCGCAGGTCGGAAGCCTCCGCGAATTCCAGCTTGGCATCGCCCGCCGGCGTGCCGCCGTTCACCGCATGCAAACGGATGCCGAGGGCGTCCCCGCCCTGGTTCTCCAGCAGGCGGCGGAAATGGTGCTGTGCGGTGGGGCTGATCTCGATCATGGAGGTATCGCTGCGAAGCCGGGCAGCCATTCTACGCGCCTTGCCTATACTTGCCCTCTCACGCATACCGGAGCGCGCCATGTCCCTCATCGAACAACTTGCCCGCCAGCACTGCCGCCCGCTGCGCGGCCCCGAACACCGGCTCGATGCGGCAGCGGCGGCGGAGAACCTGGCCGCGCTGCCGGGCTGGGAAGCGGTGGAGGATGGCACGGCGATCGCCAAAACGTTCCGCTTTCCCGATTACTACCGCACCCTGGCGTTCGTGAACGCGCTGGCCTTCGTTGCGCATCGCGAAGATCACCATCCCGATCTGGGCGTGCATTACGACCGCTGCGTGGTGCGCTATTCCACGCACGACGCGGGCGGGCTTTCGCTCAACGATTTCATCTGCGCGGCGAAGGCGGAATGCCTGCTGCGCGATGCCGCGGATTGAGCATCCGGCCAGCTACTGCGTTGCGGTTCGCGGCACTGGCGCTGCTGATGGCGCTGGCGTTCCTCATCGTCTGCCAGCTCACCGTCGCCGCCTGGCTGGCGCGCGAGAACGCGCAGCGCGCAGCGCGGTGGACGCGCGGGGAAACGCATTGGCAATGGGATTTCTCCCACGCGGAAAGCGTCGTCGGCAAGGGCAGTTCCGGCCTGACGAACGCACGCTTCGCGCGGGATGGCCTGCACGCCATCGCGCCGAAGGATGGCGCCATCGATCTCTCGCTGCCCCTGCGCGGGGAGCGCATCGACATCGCCGCCATCGGGCGCATCGCGCTGGCGCTGGAGGCCTCCGACGCGGCGCGAGTGATGCTGCTGGTGCAGCGCGGCGCGGCGCGGCCGGCGTGGGTGGAAACCTGGGTCGAGACCGGTTCGCACGACATGGGCTTGGCGCCTTCGCGGATGGGCGATGCCCCGGCGGAAGGTTTGCAGTTGCGGATCGACACCGCGCCAGGTGCGCGCGTGGTGCTGCACCGTCTGTCGCTGCTTCCGGCATCGCACGTGCCGCCGGCAGCCATCGAAGCGACGGATGCCGCCACGCCCGAGCGCCTGCTCGCCTTCCGTGACCGGGTGCGCATGCAATCCCCTTCCGCACAGGTTCATGCGCCCGCGCCGTGGCGATGGCCCGCGCAGGCGCTGGCGCACGGCTTGCCTTCGGCCCCGTGGCTGCCGTGGCTTGGTCTGGCGGCGACGCTGATCGCCGCCGCATCCGCGTTGCGCCGCCGTCTTCGTGCCGAAGAAGCCGCTTCGCCACACCGTGCGGCGCTGGAACTGGGCGTTGTGCTGTTGCCTTGCGTTGCGCTGTTGCTGGCCGGCTGGCCCGCGCGCGAGGCGAACCTCGTGGCGACGCTGGCCTTCGCCTGTGCTGGCGTTTCCTTGTTCCTGTGGCCGGTGCCGCAACCGGCGTGGCGCTGGTTCGGGAATGCCGCCGCCTGGCGCGAGGCCATGCTCGCCACGGCCCTGGTCTGGCTCTTGCTCGCGCCCTTGCTGTGGCTGCCCGATGCCGCCGGCACGCCTTCGCGTTCGCCCGAACGCTACTGGCGGTATCCGCTCTGGGCGCTGCTGCAACAGGCCGCGCTGCTCATCGCCATCGCACCGCGCACCCTGCTCATCAGCCGGAACCGCACCGGAGCCGCAGCGCTGCTGGCGGGCCTGGCGTTCGCGCTGTTGCACCTGCCCAATTTCGCATTGATGCTCGCCACTGCCGCAGGCGGCACGCTCTGGGCCGCGCTCGGATTCCGCCATCGCGCCCTGCTGCCGCTCGCTGCCAGCCACGCCGTGCTCGGGCTGTGGCTGACGCAGATCGCCCCGGCCTGGCTGCTGCGTTCGGTGGAAGTGGGCGGGCGGTTCCTGATGGCGGAATGAACGCGGGCCAATGCGGCCCCATCCATCCAAGCCTTGCTTTGCCGCATCGGCAGGTTAAAATACCCGGCTCGCGTGGCTATGTAGCTCAGCCGGTTAGAGCACGGCACTCATAATGCCGGGGTCGGTGG
>CAZHXV010000177.1:1034-6455 GCA_964536455.1 uncultured Aquimonas sp. | reverse complement strand
GGGAGCTGGAGCACGTCTTCGCGCTGTTCCCCAACCTCGACCCCACGCGCGTGCTGTTCACGCCAAGCTTCGCGCCGCGCACCGAATACGAATTCGCCCTCGGCAAGGATGTGTGGATCACGCTGGACAACGCCTTCGTGCTGCGCCAGTGGCCGGAACTGTTCCGTGGCCGGGGCGCGCTGGTGCGGCTCGACCCCGGCTACGGACGCGGCCACCACCAGAAGGTACGCACCGGCGGCAGCGATTCCAAATTCGGCCTGCCGCTGGAGGCGCTCGACGAATTCGTCGAACTGGCGCGCCGCATCGACCTGCGCATCCTCGGCCTGCACGCGCACCTGGGCAGCGGCGTGATGGACGCCTCGCACTGGCGCGACGTGTTCGGGCATCTGGCGGGCGTGGCGGACAGGCTCGGCAGCATCGGCATCCTGAACCTCGGCGGCGGCCTCGGCGTGCCCTACGAACCGGACGCGCCGCCGCTGGATACGCAGGCCATCGCCCAGGCGCTGGCGCAGGCCAAGGCGCTGTGCCCGCAGTATTCGCTGTGGATGGAGCCGGGCCGGTTTCTGGTGGCCGAATGCGGCACGCTGCTGCTTTCCGCCACGCAGATCGTGGAAAAGGAAGGCCTCGTGCGCATCGGCGTGGATGGCGGCATGAACGCGCTGCTGCGCCCGGCGCTGTACGAAGCGCGGCATGAAGTGGCGAACCTTACCCGGCTGGATGCGCCGGCCACGCTGCGCGCGGACATCGTCGGGCCGATCTGCGAGAGCGGCGACGTGCTGGCGCGCGGCCGCGACGTTCCGGCCACGAGCGAAGGCGATGTCATGCTGTTCGCCAATGCCGGCGCGTATGGATTCGTGATGGCCTCCACCTACAATCTGCGCCAGCTACCTGCACAGAGCGTGCTCGATGACTGAGCCCTGGGGATTCAACCGCGACGGCATCGAAACCTTCCGCTTCAAGCGCGTGGAGTTCGACGCGCAAAGCGGCCTCGCGCAACTCGTCTATGCTTTCGACGACGGCCCGGAACTGGTCGAAACCCTCGTGTTTCCCGGTGCGCCGTTCGCGCTTTCGCAAGAACGCGCCGCCGCCGTGGAAAAGGCGCTGAAGCTCGCGCACCTGATCGCCGGCGTGAGCTACTACAAGGCCGCCGTGCCGGGCCGCATCGTCGTGGAAACCGGCGCGCTGGAGCCGGAACTGGCGGCGCTGCTGACTTCCATCTACGAAAACGGCCTGGGCGAATTCGCCTACCGCAACGGGCTTTCGCTGCGCGGGAAGATCGCATTCCCCACCGCTTCCGCCGACGCGGCGCCAGCGCCCGCGCTGGGCCTTTCGCCGCTCGCCCTCACCGCCATCGGCGGCGGCAAGGATTCCCTCGTCAGCGTGGAAACCCTGCGCGCCGCCGGGGTCGAACAGCGTGCCGCCTTCATCGGTTCCTCGCCGCTGATCGCCGCCTGCATCGAGGCCACCGGCCTGGCCGCGCTGAACGTGCAGCGCCAGCTTTCCCCGTTGCTGTTCCAGTTCAACCAGCAAGGCGCGTACAACGGCCACATCCCGGTGACGGCGGTGAATTCGGCCATCCTCGTGGTCGCGGCATTGCTTGCCGATGCCTCGCAGGTGGTGTTCTCGAACGAGCGCTCGGCCAGCTACGGCAGCACGATTTCCGGCACCGGCGAAGTGAACCACCAATGGTCCAAGGGCTGGGAGTTCGAGCGCGGATTCGCCGCGTATGTGCATCGCCACATCGCGGCGGACCTGCATTACTACTCCCTGCTGCGCCCGCTTTCGGAACTGGCCGTGGCGCGGCAATTTGCCAGGATCGACCGCTACGACGCGGTGTTCTCCAGTTGCAACCGCAATTTCCACCTGCTCGGGCCACGGCCTTCGGCGCGCTGGTGCGGGCAGTGCCCGAAGTGCGAATTCGTGTTCCTGGCGCTTGCGCCGTTCGTGCCGAAGCCGCGCCTCACCGCCATCTTCGGCGGCAACCTGCTGGACGAACCCGGCCTGGCGCCGGGTTTCGACGCCCTGCTGGAGTTCCAGGCGCACAAACCCTTCGAATGCGTCGGCGAAGGCCGCGAGGCGCGCGCCGCGTTCGCGGAGCTGGCGCAGCGCGCGGCCTGGCGCGAGGATGCGCTGGTAGCGCGCTTCGCCGACGGAATCGCGGAGAACATCGAGATCGAGCCGATCGCCGCACTGCTGGAGATCGAAGGCGCGCACGGCATTCCGGCCAGGGTATGGGAGGCGGCGCGTGAACATTTCCGAGCTTGAAGGCAAGCGCGTCGCCATCTGGGGCTATGGCCGCGAAGGCCGCGCCACGCTCGCCGCACTGCGCTGGAAACTGCCGCGCGCCCCGCTCGCGCTGCTGTGCTCCGAATCGGAAGCGGCGCAGGCCGCGGAAGTCGGCGACCCGGGCCTGTACATCTTCACCGAGGAAGTGACGCCCGAACTTCTGGCGCGCTTCCACGTGGTGATCAAATCGCCGGGCATCAGCCCCTATCGTGGCGCGGCGGCGCAGGCCATCGCCAACGGCGCGACCTTCGTATCCGGCACCTCGCTGTGGTTCGCCGAAAACCCGGACGCACGCAAAATCTGCATCACTGGCACCAAGGGCAAAAGCACCACCACCGCCCTGATCGCGCATTTGCTGCGGGCCTCCGGCGCGCGCACCGCGCTGGCCGGCAATATCGGGATGCCGCTGCTGGAACTGATCGACGAGGAACCGCCCGATGCCTGGGCGATAGAACTTTCCAGCTACCAGACCCGCGATGCGCTGGAACCGGACGTGGCCGTGGTGCTGAACCTGTTTCCCGAACACCTGGATTGGCACGGCAGCGAGGAACGCTACATCCTCGACAAGCTGGCGCTGGCCACCGCCGCGAACCCGAGGCATCTGGTGCTGAACGCCGCCGATGCGCGCCTGGCCGCGTTCGGGCGCAGCGCCGCGTTGCAAGGCTCCGCCTCCGAGGAAGACGTCGATCCCGCGGACGAAGATCGCCCCACCAAGCTGCATTGGTTCAACGCAAGGCAGGGCTGGCACACGCGCGGCAGCGTGGTGTATCGCGGCGAGCATCCGATCCTGGAAGGCGCGAGCCTGCCGCTGCCCGGCGCGCACAACCGCGGCAACCTCTGCGCCGCGCTCACCGCGATCGAGGCCCTCGGCCTGGAGGCCGTACCGCTGGCGAAATTCGCGGCAAGCTTCAAACCGCTGCCGCACCGCCTGCAGGTGATCGGCCACCGCGACGGGCGCGAATACGTCAACGATTCGATCAGCACCACGCCGCACTCGGCGCTGGCCGCGCTCGACGTGTATGCGGGCCGGCGCGTGGCGATCCTGGTCGGCGGCTACGACCGCGGCCTGGAATGGGGCGTGTTCTTCGAACGCATGAGCCGCGAACCGCCGATCGCCGTGATCGCGATGGGCCAGAACGGCCCGGCCATCTTCGAGGGCCTGCAAAGCGCGGCGCGTGGCGGACGCTTCGCGCTGCACCAGGCCAGCGAGCTGCCCGAAGCCGTGCAACTGGCCGAACGCGCCGTCGGCGCCGATGGCGTGGTGCTGCTGTCTCCCGGCGCGCCGAGTTTTCCGCGCTACAAGGATTACGTCGAACGCGGCAGGCATTTCGCCCAATGCTCCGGTTTCGACCCGGATGCGATCAGCGCGATTCAGGGCCTGGGCATCGCCTGAGGCGGCGTTCATTCCCAGCGGCCCGGCAGCACCTGCTCTACGGCAGCTTCGCAGACAGCCAGCTCATCTATTCCGGCTCCCCACCGTTCGGCTTCAATGGCGGATGTATCTACGCCAACGTGGGATACGAATGGTGCACCGCGCGCCCGGAAGTGTGCGTCACCGTCTGCAGGTAGTTGCCGCTGTAGGCGAACGTCCAGCCGATGTCCTGCCGGTTCTTCACCGTCAGCACGTAGCCGTGGGCAAGGCCAGGCAGACCATCAGAATCGCAAACACCTCTCCCGTCATGAGGCGGCTGCGCTTCGGCGCCATTGGCCCTTTTACTGATTCTTTCGAATACACGATCTAGCTCCCTTCGGTGATCGGGGAGTTAAGAAGCTCCATACAGAGAGCCGCATCGGCCTTTGGGCTGACGCCTTGGACATACGCCGACGCCTCCCCGACCGCTGGGGCCAGGGAATGCGTGGCGGACGCACTCGACCGCTGAGCACAGAGAGTTCTTAAGCTCCCGCAGCGCCCGTTGCGGCGCTGCCAGCCGATCATAGCGGGAGGCTCGTGGGCATTGCCAGTGGATGGGCTGCATGGTGGCCGCCCGGCATCCTTTGCGCGAACGGTATTCCACGCCCGCTTGCCCAACGATTACAGGCAAGCCCGAAGATCATCGTTGCGGCGTTCGCCGCTCGCGATAGCCGATGGATATCGTGCAGCAGGTTTGAGTATCAGGAGCGGAGCATCATGTGACACGCCTGGACGATTCGATCCGGCGCGTGCGTTCGAACCGTTCGGACTCCTGCGCGTATTCGGCGCGTTCGATCGCATCCCCGATGCTCGGGGCCAGGCTCAGCAATACATCGTCAACGCAATGCAGCCGGTACGCCGCGCCCTGGGTCAATAGCTCCCACGGCTGGCGCGAGGTCTGGAACGAACGGCCGCGCACCCGGAAGCTGTAGCTGCTGCCGTTGCCGCGAACCACGCGCTTGTCCAGTGGCCCTTCCAGCACGTCGATGCGCCCGCTCGCGAACGCCGCCATGCGCCCGCGGCGGCGCACATGGCCGCGACGGGCGAGGAAGAAACAGGCCGCCGCCAGCAGCACGCCTGCCACGGCGATAACGATCGCCAGGTTGGCATCCACCTGCGAAGGCACAGGGCCGAGCGCATCGCGCCACAGCCATGCGCCCGCCAATCCGCCAGCCAGGAATGCCATGCCCAGCAACGCGAAACACACGATGCCCACCCTGCCCTTGCGGCGTCCACGCGCCAGTTGCGCCGGATGCAACTCCCCTCGCTGATTGGCGCGAAGTTCGTCCAGCGTGAATCGGTGCGCACGGGCAAGCCCTTGGAGATATTCGTTCTCGTTCATGGCGCACCCAACGCCAGCGCGATGTCGATGAGGCCGTGCAGTTCGGCCTGGTTCGATGGCGTGCCGGGGAAGGACACCACCAGATGTTCCCGATCCACGACGATGCGCAGTTCCGGCAACGGGCAGCGCAACAGTGCGGCCCGAACTTCCGGCGTCAACGCCAGCCGCACGCCATCCGGCGAATCGCTGGTGAGGAAGCGTTGCGCATCCAGCCGCGCATCGCCGCTTGGCACCAGATGCACGCTCGCGGCGGGCCGCTGGCGCGATACGTTGATGGTGCAGGGCGCAAGCCGCGCCGGCGGGCGCGTCGCGGCCCAGGTGGCCTTGATCGTGAGGCGGCCACGGGTTTCGTAGCTGGAAGCGGCATGGATCGGCACGCCCT
>CAZHXV010000177.1:0-1024 GCA_964536455.1 uncultured Aquimonas sp. | reverse complement strand
GACTACCGATGCGGAATGGCGCGAGGTGCGTGACAACGCCTTGCAGATGGTCGCTGCGCTTGGTGTTGGTGAAGACATTGCCCTGCTTTTCGTGCGAAAGCGCCAGCCCGTACTTTTTCGCGGTTTCCGGAAAGATCGCGCCCTGCTGCTTCGACCAGCGGAAAATCCCGTACATCAGCGCCACGGCAACCACACCCGCCACGGCCAGCGCCCCCCACTGCAACCACTCGGTTTCGCTCATCTTCCTTCTCCCGATTTCCTGCGGCATGGGCCACAGGGAGCAACTACAGGCGTTCCAGCGCTGGAGGATTCGCACCCATCCATGCGCGCTCGAAGGCTTGCCGCGCGGAGGCTTCAGCGCCTTCATCGCCACGGCTGCGGTAAACCTCGGCCAGCCCCGCCAGCGCCCAGCCGTTGCCGCGCACGCGCAGCAGGGATTCGCGCAGCGTGCGCTCGGCGTCGTCGAGCCGGCCCTGGCGCAGGTACACCGAACCCAGCGACTGGCGGATCGGGTAGTACCAGTACGGCGGCTCCATGTAGGACAGCGAATCCTGCACTGCGATGGCGGCCTCGTATGCCTTCGCGGCGGCGGCAAGATCGCCCTGCGCGTCGGCCAGCCGCGCGCTGGCGACCAGGCGCGCGGTCTGCACGATTTCCCTGCCGGGCACGTACCAGTCTTCGTAGGGCTTGAAGTCGGCATCGTTCTCCAGCGCTGCGATGGCATCGATTTCGCGCTGCGCCTCCTCCAGCTTCCGGCTCGATGCGAAGGCCAGCGCGCGCGAGTAATGCGCCAGCGCCGATACCAGTACGTGCGCCTTCGGCGGCGCGTCCAGCGCCAGCACGGTATCGGGCGGGCTGAAGATGGCATGGGCCAGATACGGCGCGGCCTTGATCGGTTCCAGCAGCGGGAATTGCGCCACCGTGTCGTCCGTCAGCGAAGCGTCGAGTTTCGCGGCGGCGGCGATGGCGGCTTCCCCATCGCCGCCCATCTGCGCGGACACCAGCACGAAATGGATGTTGTGCG
>CAZHXV010000176.1:0-6509 GCA_964536455.1 uncultured Aquimonas sp. | reverse complement strand
ACTAGGGCGTGTTCCGATGCTCGCCCGGATCGCATTCGCCATCGCGCTGCGGGCGCAGCTGGGGTACGACGAGGCCGGCGTACCGCGTCGCATCCACGGTGGCGGCATCACGCTGGGCGATACCTCGCTGGCATGGCCGGAACCTTGTTCCGTCGCCCTCGGCTATGACGGCACGCGCGGGGCGCGGGTAGAAAGCTTCCGCGGCGCGGACGAGACGACGCGAGCGGCACCGCCACCGGGATCCTGATCGCGCTGGGGCGCGGCCCGCACGAAACCGGCCCCTGGCGTGCGCAGTTCCGCGACATCCGCTGGGGCTGGTTCGTTTGAGCGCACGCACTCGGTCAGGGTAGGATTCCGGCTTGCCCCGCGCTGCATGGCCGGCGCAAGCACGGGCCGACTTCCGGTTCGCGCCCTGTCCGTACCTGCCGGGAAGTTCCAGATGCACCACGTGTTCGGTTTCCTGCTCGCCTGCGCGGGCTGCCTGCTTTCCATTGGCGCACCGGCTGCGGGTTTTCCCACGCCCACCGGCACGATTTCCAACTTCATCGACTTCACCCCGAACGGTACCCAGCCGGGCCTGGCGCACACGATGCAAGGTTCGGGCAATTGCGGCGGCTGCCATACCAACGGCCCCGAACCGCACCTGCCCTTCACTGGCTGGGCCGGCTCGATGATGGCCAACGCCACGCGCGACCCGCTGTTCTGGGCCGCGCTGGACGTGGCGAACAAGGACGCCGAGGCGCTTGGTGTGGAAGGCGTGGGCGATTTCTGCCTGCGCTGCCATACGCCCAAGGCCTGGCTCGAAGGCCGCATCCGCAAGGTACGCGATGTGGATCCGGTTGGCGGCGTGGTGGATGCGGACGACATCGTGGAGGGCTTCCGGGGCTGCCTGCTGGAAGGCAGGCCGGATGCGTTCGACGGCGACAACAACGATTTTGGTGGCGTCGGCTGCCACTACTGCCATCGCGTCAAGGACATCGGCCCGCTGGGGCAGCCGGCGGCGATCGGCAATGCGGACGCCTTCATCGACGACAGCAGTTGCAGCGGCTCGGGCGAGCCCTGTCGCGCCGGCCCGTACAACTACCCTTACGACGTTCCGGAAGACATCCCCGGCGGTGGCTGGACGTACAACGGCCCGCCGCACGCATGGAAACACTCGCCCTTCCACAGCGACAGCGCGATGTGCGGAAGCTGCCACAACGTCACCTCGCCGCCGGCGGAAACCGGCGCCTTCCGCAACCTGATCGACACCGACGGCACCGACACCGGCCTGCCCTTCCCGATCGAACGCACCTACAGCGAATGGCAAGCCAGCGACTACGCCATTGCCTTGTTCTCCGATGGCGCGGAAGACGGCGGCGATATCGGCACGCCGGGCGTGCGCGTATCCAACACCACGCATTGCCAGGATTGCCACATGCGCCAGGCGCAGCCTGCGCCGGGCGAACCGGGAGGGCTCCTGGCCTGCAATTCCGGCCCGCCACGCGACGGCGACCTGCCGACGCACGAATTCGTCGGCGGCAATACCTGGATTCCCGCCATCCTCAAGGGCGAATACCCGCTCCTCAACCGCAGCGAGGCCTTCGATCGCACCATCGCCTGGGCCACCGAAATGCTCGGCGAGCGCACCGCCAAGGTGCAGGCCACCGCGCAGGTTTCCGCCGGAACCGGCACGGTTTCGGTGAAGGTGACCAATCTCGCCGGCCACAAGCTGCCCACCGGTTATGGCGAAGGCCGCCGCATGTGGCTGCACGTCGCGGTGCGCGGTGCCGACAGCGCCCTGGTATTCGAGAGCGGCGGCTACAACGCGGCCACCGGCGAACTTGCGATGGATGCGCAGACCAAGATCTACGAGATCAAGCAGGGCATCTGGGACAACATTGCCGGCGAGTGCAAGACGCAGAACGCGCAGGGCAAGGAAATCTTCCACTTCGTGCTGAACAACTGTGTGGCCAAGGACAACCGCATCCCGCCGCTGGGTTTCGTCGGCGCATCGAACCTGGAAATCAAAAGCTACGGTTACAGCTATCCGCCCATGCCCGGCGCGCCTGCCAAGACGGCCAATTTCGACGTGACGAACTACAGTTTCCCGGTGGCCGGCGCGGTGTTCCCGCTCACGGTGGAAGCCACGCTGCGCTTCCAGACCGCCAGCCGCGAATACGTGGAATTCCTGCGCGACCAGGCCGTGGAAAACAACATCCCGGCGGAAAACACCCTATGCGCCGATGGCCCCAATCGTCCATTCAACGTCGGCCCGCAGAACAGGAGCCGCGGCCAGTACATGTATGAGATGTGGAGCGATTATGGCCGCTCGCCGCCCGTGGCCGCCGGCGGCACCAGCATACAGATCGCCGGGCCGTAAACGACGCCCCGGCGGCGATCTGCCACGCGCCTCAGCCGCTCGAACCGCCCGCCTGCTCCGGCTTCGGAGGGCGCGGCCGGGGCGGCGCGGCTTCGCGCAGCGCGGCTTCCGGCAACGCATACGTGGAGGTCAGAAGCTCGCCTTCGTGCACGATTTCCGGGAACAGCACACCTTGTACTGCCGCCACCGCGAAGATTTCCTGCACGCCGCCGGTGAACTTCAGGAAGGCGATGGTCTTGCCGGTCTCGATGTTCACCGCCCAGACGCCGGACAGGCGCTCCTTGTTTTCCTCGGTGATCGGGATGTCGGTGAAGGCGTTGGTTTCGCGCAGTTGCGACAGGCCGATGAAGGCCACCGGCCCGAGGAAATCCATACCGCGCGCGAACCCCGGAACGAAGGCCACATCGGTTTTCTCGCCCGTGTCCGGATCGACCTGCACCAGCGCACCGCGCCCGGATTCCAGCACCCAGAGCTTGCCGTCGTGCCAGCGCGGGGAATGCGGCATCGAAAGCCCGCGCACGATCACGCGGTTCTCCACGCAGTCGATCAGGAGGCCGCCATCGCGCTTGTTGACGCGCCAGCCGCCCGGCTCGTTGGATTCGCCCAGCGCGGTGACGTAGCGCACCACGCCATCGCGCACCGCCAGGCCGTTCAGATGGCAGCGGTCTTCCGGCGAATAGTGCGAAACGAACCAGGGCCGCCAGCGCGGCACGAAGCTGGAAACCTCATCCAGCGTGCACAGGCATGAAAACAGCGTATTGACGAACCAGACCCGTCCTTCTCCGTCGAGCACCAGTTCGTGGATGTCGATGGCCCCGGTGATGTGGCCGCCGCGCGCCATGTACACCGCATCGTGGCGCGGTGGATCCTGCAGTTTCGGCGCGACCGCCGGCACGTTGCGGAAGCGCGCGATTTCCATGCGCGCGCCGAGCACCAGCTGGTTGCGGTCGGCCACCATGCCCATCGGACGATTGAAGCCGCGGAAGTGGGTGTTGATCGCGGCCCCGTCCGGCCGCAGGATCACCAGCTTCCCGGCCTGGTAGGTGCTCACCAGCAGGCAGCCCTGCAGGCGGCGCAGCAGATCGGGGAAATTGGTGGTATGGACGCTGGAAAGCTGCTCCTCGGTCAACGGCTTCCTGGTCTTGGGCGGTTCGGAGGGCGCCGTGGGTGCAGCCGCGCTGTCGGGGGAATCCTGTGTCATCCGCGTCTTCCTGTGAAACTGGTGCAGTATCCCGACCGCCGGTTCCAAAAGAAAAAGGCGACCGGGACAGGCCGCCTTTTTCTCGTTCGACGGAGTGACCCGTCAACGGTGGAGCCAACCGCCCGGGGCGGTGGCCGTCATCGCTCCGTTCGCCGCCAGCCAATGAAGCCGAGCAACAACGCGAGCATGCCCAAGGCCCAGCTCGACGCCGCCGGTACGGCGCGGGGCGTCGCCAGCTCGATCGGGCCAGGGCCAGGGCCGGGATCCCCGCCCTGTACTTCGAAAGCGCCGATATCCGCCGCCGCCGCCACGACGCGGGCGAAGCCGGTGCCGCGCTGGTCGTTGGCGAGGGCCGCGACGTTGTTGCCCATGTCGATCGCCGGGCTGCCGGCCAACAGCGCATGGGTCTGGGTCGGGCCGCCGTTGTTGGCCAAGGGACCGAGCAGCGGATTGGTCGCGATCGTATCGCCCGGCAAAGCCAGCAGCGAATCGCCCACCAGATTGTGGCTGCCCGCGATGGCCGGAACGGTTGAACCGTCCAGATCCGCACCGTAATAGTCCGGGGCCGTGCTGGTATTGCCGTACGCGAGGACGCTGTTCAGCGTCACGCTGGCGGGCTCGGCCATCAGCACGCCGCCGCCATCCGCCGCGGTGTTGCCGGTGATGGTGCTGTTGGACAGTTGCGCATTGCCGCCCATTACCGCCGCCGCGCCGGAAAAACCACCGGCTTCGTTGCCGCTGAACGTGGAGTTGGTGGCGGTCAGTCCGACGACGAAGGCGCCGCCGCCATTGTGCGAGACGGAATTGCCGGAAATCGTGCTGTCCACCACCGTCAAGCTGCCGGTATAGGAATAGGCGCCACCGCCGCCGCCCCACGTGTCGCCGCTGGCCTGGTTGCCGGAAATGGTGCTGCGGGTCACGGAAATGGCCTCGCCCGCGTAGAGCGCGCCGCCGAATTCCAGGAATGCGCTGTTGCCGGAGTTTCCGGTCACGACCGAATCGGTGACGATCACCGAGCCGTACTTGGAGAACAACGCCGGCCCCATGCCGATCGAATCGGCATCAACGGTGTTGCCGGTCACGGTCGAGCGGTTGACGATGACGTCGCCATCGTAATTGCAGACGCCCGCGCCGCCGATATAGCCACTACCCTCGACCGAAGAGTTGGAGAGCACCGCATCGGTCAGCACGACATCGCCGTAAGCGGACCAGATCGCGCCGCCGCAGTAGCCGTAATAATGGCCGTTCGTGACCGTGACGCCTTCGATCTCCAGTGCGCCGTAGCCGATGAAGTCGAACGCCACATCACTGCCGTTGGCGTTGATGGTCAGGCCGCCCGCGCCAGGCCCCTGGATGGTGAGGTTGTCCACATCCACCACGATGCTGCCCGTGGTCAGGGTGATGGTGCTGCACGCCAGCGCGGTCAGATCGACGACATCGCCATCGTTGGCGTTTTCGACCGCATTGCGCAGGCTGTCGGCACCGGAATCGTTGCAGTTGGTGACCGCCGCTGCGCCAAGCGGCGCCGGCGCGGCAGAGGCGGCTGCCTTGGCGCGGGCACGTTCCAGACGGTTGTGGCGCTGCGCCTGAACTGCGGCCTGCACCGAGGGCGACTGCCGCTGCTGCGCGATCCGTTCGCGCACAGCGCTGATTCCGGCGGAATGGTCCACCGCGAAGGCATCGGATACGACGCCCGCCGCCAGCACCAGGGACAAGCTCAACGCCAAGGGCGCGCGCTTCAAGCCCAGGCCACGATCCAAAGACTGCTTCATCACCAAAACTCCCTGTATGTACGAATCGTCGAATGCAGGAGCCGAGATATCGTCCATCAACTCCGCGCGGATCCAGCACTCCGCCCAAGCGGCGAACGAACCGATCCTCTCCGATATCATAACGCCGGATGAACTTCCAGCTCAACGCTGGCCCTGCAGGCACGAAGCGTCCTCACTCCCGCAGCAGCTGCGCACCGTCGAAATAGCGGATGCGGACATCCAGGCCTCGCTGGTTTTTCCCCACATAGATCAACCCGCTGTGCCACACCGGCCGATTCGCGCCGCCGAACTTCGCGAATCTGGGGTTCTCCAGTTCCACCGCCACGCCGATGGCGGGGAAGCCGTGCGCGCGAGCGTAATCCTCCAGCACGGCCCAGGCTGCCTTGAACAGGCGGCGCACCAGCAGCGTATGCCGCCAGCGCGCGCCGACGAAGCTGCGGTAGTGATACATCGGTTGGCGCAGTTGCGGCGCCTGTGCCAGGTAGGCAGTGCACACCGCCGCGATGTCCCCATCCGGCGCGCGGGCGTGCAGCACCACCTGCGACAGGCGCTCGCGGGCGCGTTCGGCATCGGGGATCGCGCCTTCGCGCAGCCAGAACGCGACCAGATCGTCCGCCTCCCGCGGCTGCATCGCCTGCCAGTCGATGACGAAACGGAAATCTTCGCCACCGGTCGCTTGCTGTTCCTCCGACATCCCACACCCCGAATCCGAACGACTGCGCCGCATGATAGCGGCGCGCTGCCCTTGCATTGGCCGCCACGGGCCAATAGCGTGCGCAGCTTCGCCTGCGCCCGTCCCTCCACCGTGAAACCCTACCTCGACCTGCTGCGCCATGTGCTGGAACACGGCACGGAAAAATCCGACCGCACCGGCACCGGCACGCGCAGCGTGTTCGGCTGGCAGATGCGTTTTGCGCTGGGCGAAGGATTCCCGCTGCTGACCACCAAGAAGCTGCACATCCGCTCCATCGTGCATGAACTGCTGTGGTACCTGCGCGGGGAAACCAACATCGCGTACCTGAAGGAGAACCAGGTCACGATCTGGGACGAATGGGCCGATGCCGATGGCGAACTGGGGCCGGTGTACGGCAGGCAGTGGCGGCACTGGAGCGACGGCGCGGGCGGGGAGATCGACCAGATCGCTCAGGTAGTGGAGGGAATCCGCCGCAACCCG
>CAZHXV010000175.1:0-6636 GCA_964536455.1 uncultured Aquimonas sp. | reverse complement strand
GCGCAGCGGCCGGATCGAGGACATCGAACGCATCTATGCGCATCCGCAATCCTTCGCCCAGACCGCCGGTTGGCTGCGCGCGAACCTGCCCAAGGTCGAGAAGATTCCGGTATCGAGCAATGCCGAAGGCGCGCGCCGGGCGCGCAGCGCGGACGATGCGGCGGCCATCGGCGGGGAAAGCGCGGCGCACGTCTATGGCTTGAAGAAAGTCATCATGAAGCCGATCCAGGACGACAAGGACAACACCACGCGCTTCCTCGTGATCGGCCGCAGCATCTTCCCGCCGTCCGGCCACGACCGCACCTCGGTGCTGGTCTTCATCCACGACAAGCCCGGCGCGCTGTTCGACGTGCTGAGCCCGTTCGCGCGGCACGGCATCAGCATGAACCGGATCGAATCGCGGCCCTCGCACAACGCCAAGTGGGAATATGCGTTCTTCATCGATCTGGCCGGGCATGTGGAGGACGAGGCGATGAAGCAGGCGTTGAGCGAACTCGCCGCGCACGCGGCCACGGTGAAGGCGTTGGGGTCTTATCCGGTGGCGGTGCCTTGAGAGCCGGGATTGGGGATTCGGGATTAAGGATTGGCAGAAGCTGATGGATCGCACGATTGATTGGGTTGCTGGCAGTGGACGCGCGCTGCATGGACGTCTGCGCGTGCCGGGCGACAAGTCCGTTTCGCATCGCGCCATCATGCTGGGCGCGCTGGCCGACGGCACGACGCAGGTGTCCGGGTTCCTCGAAGGCGAGGACACGCTGGCCACCGCTGCGGCATTTGCCGCGATGGGCGTTCGCATCGAATCCGAAGGGGCGGGGCGGCGCATCGTCCACGGCGTCGGCCTGCACGGGTTGCGCGCGCCGCGGGGGGCCATCGACTGCGGCAACGCCGGCACCGGGATGCGTCTGCTGGCCGGTGTGCTGGCGGGGCAGGGGTTCGATACCACGCTCACCGGCGATGCCTCGCTCACGCGCCGCCCGATGCGCCGCGTGACGGAGCCGCTCGCGAAGATGGGCGCGCGCATCGACACCGCCGAAGGCGGCACGCCGCCGCTGCTCATCCACGGTGGCCAGGCGCTGCACGGCATCCACTACACGCTGCCGGTGGCCAGTGCGCAGGTGAAGTCGGCGCTGCTGCTGGCCGGGTTGTATGCGAGCGGTGAAACCTTCGTACGCGAACCGCTCCCAACGCGCGACTACACCGAACGAATGCTGGCCGCGTTCGGCTGGCCCATCGAGTTCTCGCCCGGCGCCGCAAGGCTGTCCGGCGGCCATCGGCTCACCGCACGCGACATCGCCGTGCCGGCGGATTTTTCCTCCGCCGCGTTCTTCATCGTGGCCGCGAGCCTGGTTGAAGGCTCCGATCTCATGCTCGAAGCCGTCGGCATGAACCCGCGCCGAACCGGCCTCGTCGATGCGCTGCGGCTGATGGGTGCGGACATCGTGGCCGAGCATCTGCGCGAGGAAGGCGGCGAACCCGTCGCGAATCTGCGCGTGCGCGCCGCGAAACTGCGCGGCATCGAGGTGCCCGAACATCTGGTGCCGGACATGATCGACGAATTTCCGATCCTGTTCATCGCCGCCGCCGCCGCCGCCGGAACCACGGTGGTGCGCGGCGCGGCGGAACTGCGGGTGAAGGAATCCGACCGCATCGCCACGATGGCCGCCGGGTTGCGTGCACTCGGCATCGACATCGAGGAAACGCCGGACGGCGCGCTGATTCACGGCAATGGCGGCGATGCCCCGTTCGCAGGAGGCGAAGTGGAAAGCCACGGCGACCACCGCATCGCGATGAGCTTCGTCGTCGCCGCGCAACGGGCTTCCGGCGCCGTGAAGGTACGCGACTGCGCCAACGTGGCGACCTCATTCCCCGGCTTCGCGGAATTGGCGCGTGGAGTGGGATTCGGCCTGCCGCAGGCTTGACCGCAGGCTCTGCGCTAGCCGGCCCGGTGGTTTCGGAGCGGGTGCTGGTGCTTTGCGGCGCCCGCACCGTGCGATGACGATAGCCTGGGCGCATGGAGCGGCATGGTGGGTGCACACCCAGCGGCCGCAAGACCCAGCGCAGGCACCTATCGCACCGACAACGAGCGATTCGGCTCCGTCATTCGAAGCCGTCCTTGAAGACCAACGGCACGCTACGGAAGCTCACCATGGTCATCACTGCATGGGTGGGGTTGTTCGTCCCGGAGGTGATGTCGTAGCTGCCGGTCGTGGTGGCGATGCGATAGGCCGGCACCACGCAGAACGTATTGCCGGCGGTGCAGGCAAACTGCATGGGATTGCCCGGAAACACCGAAATGCCGTTCGGCACGCTGTTGTACACGAAGACCGAATGCAGCAGCAGGTGCGGGAACGGCGTGCCGCCCGAGCCGATCGTGTGGGTGGTGGTCAATTCCGTCTGATCCGACATATTCACATCCATCGCGAAGGGGATGGAGACGGCATCGAAGCGCGCCAGACTGACGCAACTCGACTCGCCACCGACGGCCGCCGCAGTGTAGGTCAGGGTGACGCTGTCGCCAGCTTGCAGAGCAGTGGCGATCGGTGCGGCGAAGCTGAAACCTCGATAGGTCGGATCCAGCGAGGTGTGGATGCGCGACATCGTGCCTGTGTAGCTGTTGCCCCTCGTGTCGCCGATGCTCCCGAATGTCGCATTGCCGGTAGTGCCGGCCGACACCAGCAACACGCTGCCGGCAGGAACGGCGCCGGTCAGCACGACCGAGTGACTGCCGCCGGCCTGCGGGATGCTCGCGCAGGATGCGCCACGGTCGCCCCCGAACACCTGCGCCAATCCCGTGGCGGGAACCAGCAGTAGCAACGCGGCAAGTACACGATGCAGCGCGCGCATGGCCATCCTCCAGGGTGCGGTGTGCGAATCAGTGTGCGCCGCCCAGGCGGCATCGGCAAATGCAAACGGCGCCGGTGGGAGGCATGGGCCAGGGATGTTGCGGTGCAGGCAGACTATTGCCAGCCCTCGGTGGGCTGATTAGAATAGTCGGCTCACCGATTCGGGGTGTAGCTCAGCCTGGTAGAGCGCTACGTTCGGGACGTAGAAGTCGCAGGTTCAAATCCTGTCTCCCCGACCAACTCATTCGCTTTCGCGCAGAGACCCGGCCTTTCAGCCGGGTCTTTTCGTTTCCGCCAATACATACGGAGCAAACCATGATCCAGCGTTACGACACCGGCCCGCGCATGTCCGAGATGACGGTTCACGCAGGCGTCGCCTACCTTGCAGGCCAAGTGGCCGAGGATGCCTCCGCCGACATCGGTGGTCAGACGCAGCAGGTGCTGGCGCAGATTGACGCGCTGCTGGCGCAGGCGGGAAGTGACAGGTCGAAGATTCTCCGGGCGCAGATTTTCCTCTCGGACATGGCCGATTTCGCCGGAATGAACAAGGCGTGGGAGGCGTGGGTCGTGCACGGGCACACGCCCGCGCGCGCCACGGTGCAGGCGGCTTTGGCCGACCCGGCGTGGAAGGTGGAGATCGTCGTCACCGCCGCCGTGTAAGCCATCGCGCTGGATTTTCCGCAACTTCCGGCGGAAACTTGCGGCGGTTTCGATGGTCTTCCGCCCCCGATGCATGTATTGCTGCGCACCCTGCTCGCTATTTCCGTCCTCGTGGCGGCGGCCCCGGCGTGTGCAGGCGATCTGTACCGCTGCGTGGACAAGAAGGGCGTCACCGCCTACGCCAGCAGCCGCACCGGTTACACGAATTGCACGCTGGTGGGCAAATTCCCGGACAGCAAGCCTGCCGCAACGCCGGCACCCGCGCCGGCGGCGGTTGAATTCCGTTCCGCTGCGGGCGAGGCTCAGCCCAAGCCGGTATCGGTGCCGATCGACATTCCCAAGCCGAAGATCACCCAGGGCGCGGTGTACAAGTACACCAAGAACGGGGTGACGCATTACACCAATCGGCGCCCGGCCGGAAAGGCGCAGGTGTTGTTCACCTACATCGAAACCTGCTTCGCCTGTTCGGCGCGGCCTTCCGTGGACTTCAATTCGGTGGGCCTGAATCTCACCGCCTATGCGGACGAAGTGGCCAGCGCGGCGGCGGTGCATGGCGTGGACGAAGCCCTAGTGCGGGCGGTGATGCACGCCGAATCGGCCTTCGATTCCAACGCGCTGTCGCGTGCCGGGGCGCAGGGCCTGATGCAATTGATTCCCGCCACGGCAGCGCGCTTCGGTGTGGAGAATGCGTTCGATCCGGGCCAGAACATCAATGGCGGCGTCAGTTACCTCGCCTGGCTGACCAGGCGCTTCGACGGCGATCTGCGCAAGGTGGCCGCCGGTTACAACGCCGGCGAAGGCGCGGTGGATCGTTACGAGGGCGTGCCGCCGTACCAGGAAACCCTGCTGTACGTGGATCGCGTCGGCATCCTGCATCAACGTTACCGGGAAGCCCTGGCGACGGCGAAAGCCCCGGCGGCGACGTCCGCCGCGGCCGCTTCCGGCGGGGCCGGCGGCTGAAGTCCGCTCAATGCGCTCGCATCGTCGGGCGTGTTGCCAACGTCAGTGGCACCTCGAACGGCACCCCGGCCCGCAGGCCGGAGAAGGTCAGGGTATCGCCGGGCGAGAGGTTGGATTCGCGATTGCGCAGGTCGAATTGATCGATGATGTCCACGCCATCCAGTTTCAGCAGCACATCGCCGGGTTGAAGCCCTGCGATGGCGGCGGGGCCGGCGTTGTAGATGCCGGTCACTGCAACCCCGCGCGGCCCATCGCCCAGGGCGGAATCCGGAACGACGGGGGCATCGCCGTATTCGGCGCCCATCCAGCCGCGCAGCACTGCGCCGTGATCGCGGATTTCCTCGAACACTTCCAGCGCGGTGCGGGCCGGGATCGCAAAGCCGATGCCTTCGGCATCCATGCTCATGCGCCCGAAGATGAAGGTGTTGATGCCGATCAGGTTGCCGTACGCGTCGATCAGCGCGCCGCCGGAATTGCCGGAATTGATCGCCGCATCGGTCTGGATGAAATCCACCATCGCCGAAGGCTGCGCCGCGCCTTCCATGCCGTTCAGCACGAACTGGTTGCGGCCCACGCCCGAGACGATGCCCTGGGTCACCGTCTGGCCCAGGCCGAAGGGGTTGCCGATGGCCAGCGCCACGTCGCCCACGCGCGGCGGCGCGGAGGTTTCCAGCGGCATCGCGGGCAGGTTGCTGCCGTCGATCTTCAACACCGCAAGATCGGTGTCCGGGTCGCTGCCGACGAGCTTTGCCGGCGTCACGCGGCCATCCCATAGCACGATCTGGATTTCCTTGGCACCGCTGGCGACATGGTGGTTGGTGAGGATATAGCCGTCGCCCGACACGAGCACCCCTGAACCCTGCGCCCGTTGCAGGCGCTGGCGCGACATGCTGAGCGGCAGCCCGGTCAGTGCGCGCAGGCCGGAGTTCTGGAGCAGCACCCGCTCGGTCACGATTTTGTCCACGTACACGCTCACCACCGATGGCCCGGCGCGCTGCACTGCGCCGGCGTATGAGGTCACGGGTGAGGATGCGTTCATCGGTGCTGCCGGGACGGTGGCCGAGCCGGGCGGGATACCCAGCCCGAGCCAGCCCCGCAGCCGCAGGCCCGCATCAGGAACCAGCAGGCTCACGATGAAGGCCGCCGCCAGCCCGAATACGACGCATTGCAAGAGAAAGCCAAGAGTGGAGCCGCGTTGCGACATGGGAAGGAAACCGCCGGAATCGGCCTGACCGGAAAAGGAAGGGATTGTCGCATGCGCGCCACAACGGCCCGCAAACGACCGGATCGACGAGTGCTTGGTGCCTGAAGCGTTGTGGCAGGTTCCCGCGTTCCGTTAAACTGGGGCGCTTTTCGGCAGCCGCTCCGCCACCGGAACCCGGTTGCCGCTCGAATCCACACAGCGTGACAGCGGAGAGCCGGATGGCTAACCATGAAGTCGATACGGGCCGTCGCCGGTTCCTCACGGCCACCACTGCGGTGGTCGGGGGCGCGGGAGCCGCGATGGCGGCGATTCCTTTCCTCAAGACCCTTCAGCCCAGCGCCCGCGCCAAGGTCGCCGGAGCGCCGGTGACCGAGGACATCAGCAAGCTCGAAGTGGGCCAGCGCCTGATCGTCCAGTGGCGCGGCCAGCCGGTCTGGATCGTGCGTCGCACGCCCGAGCAGCTTGCCGCGCTGCCGCAGCAGGATGGCCGCCTGCGCGATCCCAATTCGGAGAACCCGGAGCAGCAGCCGGACTACGCCAAGAACCCGTACCGCTCGATCAAACCGGAAATCCTCGTGCTGGTCGGCACCTGCACGCACCTGGGCTGTTCGCCGACGTTCTTCCCGGAATTGACGCCCGAGCCGTTCGACAGCGAATGGAAGGGCGGGTTCTATTGCCCATGCCACCAATCGAAGTTCGATCTGGCCGGCCGCGTCTATCAGGGCGTGCCCGCGCCGACCAACCTCAAGGTACCGCCATACCGCTTCCTCGATGACGATCGCATCGAGATCGGCGTCGATCAGGGAGCCGCATGATGAGCAACGTGTTCGTCCGCGCCGCGAATGGCGTCTTCGATTGGGTCAACGAGCGCGCGCCGGGCCTGATGCCCGCGTACCGGAAGCACATGTCCGAGTACTACGCGCCAAAGAACTTCAACTTCTGGTACTACTTCGGCTCGCTGGCCATGCT
>CAZHXV010000174.1:5928-6663 GCA_964536455.1 uncultured Aquimonas sp. | reverse complement strand
CGCGGTAGAACGCGGCCTGCTGGTGCGGGTTCTCGCCGTAGCGCAAGTCCATCAGCTTCACGAAATTGCCGTTGGCCTGCGCGGAAAACGGCGCGCGGTTCCTGGTGCCTTCGTCGTTCGGAACCTGGATGGACGACAACACATCGCTGATGCGCGCGTCGTACTGCGCGACGCGATTGAACGCGGCCACGCTCAAGCTGAAGCGCGTGTCCGCCGACAGCGCGCCCCCGTTCGCGTCGAGCTCCTCGACCAGGCCCGCGTATTGCGCCGGATCGGTCGCGACCGCGACGAACGCGAAGTTTTTCGCGGCGGCGCGCAGCATCGCCGGGCCGCCGATGTCGATGTTCTCGACGATGTCCGCGAAGCCCGCATCGGGCCGGGCCGCGACGCGCTCGAACGGATAGAGGTTCAGCACCAGCAGGTCGATGGGTTCGATGCCCTGCTGCGCCATCACCGCATCGTCGATGCCGCGGCGGCCAAGCAACCCGCCGTGCACCTTGGGATGCAGCGTCTTGACGCGGCCGTCCATGATTTCCGGGAAGCCGGTGACGTCGGAAACGTCCTTCACCGGCAGGCCCGCGTCGCGGATCGCTTTGGCGGTGCCGCCGGTGGAGAGCAGTTCGATGTCGCGCGCGGCGAGGAAGGCGGCCAGTTCGATCAGGCCGGTCTTGTCCGAGACGGACAGCAGCGCGCGACATCGAACTGCTCTCCACCGGCGGCACCGCCAAAGCGATC
>CAZHXV010000174.1:0-5918 GCA_964536455.1 uncultured Aquimonas sp. | reverse complement strand
GGACAGCAGCGCGCGGCGCACGGGAACGAGGTTCATCGTCATCGTCAAAGCAATCCGTGGTCGCGCAGCTTCTTGCGCAAGGTGGCGCGGTTGAGGCCGAGCGTGGCGGCGGCGCGGCTCTGGTTGCCCTCGCAATGGCGCAGTACTTCGCGCAGCAGCGGCGCTTCCACTTCGCGCAGCACCACGTCGTAGAGGTCGTCGGCGGGGTGGTCGTCCAGATCGTGCAGGTAGCGTCGCACCGACTGCGCCACCACCTCGCGCAGCACGGCGGGCGAGACGTGCTCGATGCCTGGTGGCGATGAAGCGGTGATGTTCACTGATGCCGTGCCGGGGGCGGTTCGCGGGGGGCGGTGATTCTAGCAGGCCGTCGGGAAAGCGCTTTCATGCACTTTCCCGATCTGGTCATTCCCGCGCCAGCAATTCCCGCAGGAACGGCACGGTGACGCGGCGCTTGGCGGCGAGGCTTTCGCGGTCGATGCGTTCGAATAGGACGGCCAGCTCGTTCAGGTTCCGGCTGGCCCGGCGCAGCAGGAATTCCAGCGCGCCATCATCCAGCACCAGGCCACGGCGTGCAGCGCGGCGGCGCAGGATGTCGCGGCGGGCGTCGTCGTCCGGCGTGGCCAGCGCGAAGCGCAGGCCCTGCGCCAGGCGCGAACGCAGATCGGGCAACACCAACCCCAGGCCATCGGGATTGGCGCGCGCGGCATAGACCACGCTGCATCCGGCAGCGCGGGCGCGGTTGTGGAAATGGAACAGCGCGGTTTCGTCCTCGCGTTCGCCGGCGATGGCGTCCAGCCCATCGAGTGCAACCAGTGCGGCGGTTTCGCGGCCATCCAGCACTGCCGCCAGATGGCCGCGCAGGGCAGGCAGCGGCAGGTAGGCCGCTTCGCGCCCGGCTTCGCTGGCGGCGGCCACGGTGGCCAGCAGCGCGTGGGTCTTGCCGCTGGCTTCCATGCCGCTCAGATACACGGTGCCGCTGTCGCGGCCCTGCGCCAGCGCCAGCAGCGCGGCGGCGGCGATATCGTTGCCAACGAAGGTTTCCAATCGCTGATCGGCAGGCGCGCGCAGCATCAGCGGCAACTGCGGCGTACTCACGTCGCAGGCGGCTGCGGCTTCTTGCGCGGGCGGCGGCGCTTGGGGGCGGCGGAAGGCGCAGGCCCGGCGGCCTCCGGCAGCGGCGCAAGCGCCAAGGTCGCCGGCATGGATTGAGACGCATCGTCCTGCGGCGGCGATGTCCCGTCGTGCCCGGCATACAGCATGCTGGCGGTGTAGCGTTCGTGCAGGTAGCGCAGCAGCACCATCAGCACCGCAGCGGCGGGCAGCGCCGCGAGCACGCCGAGGAAGCCGAACAGTTGCCCGCCGGCCATCACCGCGAAGATCACCGCCACCGGATGCAGGCCGATCCGGTCCCCGACCAGCCAGGGCGTCAGCACCATGCCTTCCAGCAACTGCCCGACGCCGAACACCGCCAGCACCAGCGCGAGGTGCCAGACATCGCCGTACTGCACCAGCGCCGCGATCACGCCCATCGCCACGCCCACCGCCGTGCCCAGGTATGGGATGAAGCTCACCAGGCCCGCAACCACGCCGATCAGCAGCGCCAGATCGATGCCGACCAGCGCCATGCCGGCGGCGTAGACCACGCCCAGCGCCAGCATCACGGAAAGCTGGCCGCGCAGGAAGCTGCCGAGCACGCTGTCCGCTTCCCCGGCCAGGCGCGAGACGATCGGCTCGATCGGGCGCGGCAACAGTTCCCGCACGCGCGCCACCATCACGTCCCAGTCGCGCAGCAGGTAGAAGGCGACGACGGGAATCAGCGCCAGGTTCAGCACCCAGTTGATGATGACCAGGCCGGATTTGGACAGGCCGCCGAGCACCTGCGTGGCCACGCCGCCGGCCTGCTGCCAGTGGCCGCGCAACGATTCGAACAGGCTGGCCGGATCCAGCTGCGGCAGTTCCAGGCCGGTGTGCCGCGTCACCCACGGCAGGGCCACGCCGACGAACCAGTCGCGCAGCTTGGGGAACTGCTCCACCATCGTGCCGATCTGCCGTTCCAGCATCGGGATCAGCAACAGCACCACGCCCACCAGCGCGAGCGCCATCAGGCAGAACACCACCACCACGCCGCCGCTGCGCGAGAACTTCCAGCGTTCCAGCCGATCCACCATCGGATCGCCCAGGTACGCCAGCAACGCACCCGCGACGAAGGGCATCAGCACCGGCGAGAGCAACCAGAGCAGGAACCCCAGCACCACGGCCAGGGCCAGCAACTGCCATTTCTGCATGTCCTTCATCGGGCGAAATCCTCAGCGCGACAACACGAATACCGCCGTTCCATCCGCCTCCGGTACCGCACTGCGCAGCACGCGGCCACCTTCCAGCAAACGCGCCAAACCTTCGATGCCGGCGGAAAGATCCAGCTCCAGCGCCAGACGCTCGCCGCCTGCGGAGGTGACGCGCGCTTCGCGCACGATGGGCTGGGCGCGCAGCGTGCGCAGGACGCGGGCGAAATCCGCCGCCGAGCCGATGCCCTCGACCAGCACCGGATACCGCCCGGCCGGGCCGGACAGCACCAGTTGCGTGTAGCGCCGGGCCAGGATGTCCGCCGCGCCGTTCACGCCCGCGGCCAGCACGCTGCTGGAATCGGCCTCCTGGGCGCGCCAGTCGCCCAGCTTCTGGCCGCCTTCGCGCAACCGCCAGCGCGCCTGCCAGCCCGCCCCGCTGCGCCGCAGATCGCCCAGCAGCACCGGGCCGCCATAGCGCTGCGCCACGGTATCGGCGGCGTAGGTCTCCTCGGCGGCCAGATCGGTGGCGCGCAGCATGGCCTGTTCGTCCGGGCCGTAATCGGGATAGCGCAACGCAATGCCGCGCCGTTCCGCCGCCACGCCGAGCGCGGGCACGGCACTGGCGTTGGCGCGGGTCAGCAGCCGGAAACCACTGCCGTCGTCGATCGCCAGCAACACCAGCGGCGCAGGCCGTGGCGCAGGCCACGCCGCGCGCCCGGCGGACGCCAGCAACCGCGACACCGCAGCCTGGTCGAACTGCGCCACCAGATGGGAGCGCAGTTGCGGCAACCCTTCGACCGCTTCCACGCCTTGCCGGTAGCGGTACTGCGACACCAGCGAGGACGCCGCAACGCCGTTTGCCAGCGCGCCCGCGCCCGAATCGCCGCTCACCTTCACCAGCACCTGCGCCAGCGCCACCGGCAACGCGGCTTCGCGCTGCGCCTGATCCTGGCTGGACACGGCGACCACGCCCTCGTACAGCCCGGCCGTTTCCTGTGCCTTGAGCGTGACCGGGAGGCCGCCGAGAAAGGCCATCAGCAATGGGATAAGGTGGAGTCTGGGCATGGGGACGTGCCGTTCTTTGGATTCGTGCATGGTGCCGTATCGGCGGTGATGGCGTCGAGCGGGATTGCTGTTGGCTGGTTGAGGGTTTCACCCGCTTTGCACCGGTCGCGGCGCACCTGCCGGCCTTGTCGATGCGGCACTGCGGGAAGACGCAGTCGCAGTAGAATTCCGGTCGTCTTCGCTCCGGGCATTGCCGTGACCTCCCATCCCATGCCATCGCTCGATGCAGTGAACCAGGCGGCCTCCAGGCTCAAGCTCGGCGTCGATGCTTCCGAACTGCACGGCTCGCTGTGCGGCTATCTCGCCGGCGGCGGCCAGGCGGACGAACGCAACCTGGTCGAGCGGCTCGGCTACGAAGCCAGCGAAGCCGCCGCACCCGAGCCGGTGCTGCACGCCTTGCTCGACGCCAGCCGCGAAGCGCTTGACGCGCCGGATTTCGGTTTCATGCCCTTGCTGCCTTCCTCCCAGGAACCGTTCTCCGAGCGCGTGCAGGCGCTGCTGGACTGGAGCCGGGGCTTCCTCGGCGGCTTTGGGCTGGCCGTCGGCGACGAAGCGCCACTGTCGCCGGAATCCTCCGAAGCCCTGCACGACCTGGCGAAGATCGCCGCCTTCGATGCGCTTTCCGACGACGACGAGGATGCGCAGGAAGCCTTCGAGGAAATCCTGGAATTCGTCCGCGTGGCCGCGCTGTTGCTGCACGGGGACGGTCGCACGGAAGCCGCGCCGCGTTCGAGGCTGCATTGAACGCCCAGCTCAAACCAGCGCCGCCGCCCGAAAGCGCCCCGGCCATCGGGGCCGCCGAATACGCCCGCCGCCGCCGCCGCCTGATGGAAATGGCCGGCGAGGACGCGATCCTGGTGATCCCCGCCGCGCCCGAGCGCATCCGCAGCAACGACACCCACCACCCCTATCGTCAGGATTCGGATTTCTGGTACCTCACCGGCTTTGCGGAACCGGAAGCCGTATTGGTGCTGGTGCCCGGCCGCAACGCCGGCCAGGCGTTGATGTTCTGCCGCGAACGCGACCCCGAGCGCGAAAGCTGGGACGGCCCGCGCGCCGGGCCGGAGGGCGTGGTCGAGCGGCACGGCATGGACGACGCCTATCCGTGGTCGGACATGGACGAAATCCTGCCGCGCCTGATCGAAGGCCGCAGCCGGGTGTTCTTCCATTTCGGCCGCGACGCGGAGTTCGACCTGAAGCTGATCGGCTGGGTGAAACGGGTGCGGGCGCAACTGCGCGGAAGCTCCACCTCGCCGCACGAATTCCAGCAGATCGGGCACCTGCTGCACGAACTGCGGCTGTACAAGAGCACCGCCGAACTGGCACTGATGCGGCGCGCCTGCGCGGTGGCGATCGAAGCCCACGTTGCGGCGATGCGCGCAACCTTGCCGGCGTGTTTCGAATACGAGATGGAAGCCGAACTGCTGTACCGCTTCCGCCGCCACGGCGCGGTGCCGTCCTATGCGCCCATCGTGGCCGCGGGGAACAACGCCTGCGTGCTGCATTACCGCAGCAACGATGCGCGCATCGCCGACGGCGACCTGCTGCTGATCGACGCTGGCGCGGAAGTGCAGGGCTACGCCTCGGACATCACCCGCACCTTTCCGGCCAATGGCCGCTATTCGCCGGCGCAGCGCGCCATCCACGATCTGGTGCTGGACGCGCAACTGGCCGCGATCGACGTGGTGAAGCCGGGCGCGTCGTGGATCGCCCCGCACCTGGCCGCCGTGGAAACGCTCACCGACGGCTTGCTGCGGCTGGGCCTTCTGGAAGGCACGCTGAAGCAGAACCTGAAGGACGAGGGCTACCGCCGCTTCTACCCGCACAAGACCGGCCACTGGCTCGGCCTGGACGTGCACGACGTGGGCGATTACCGCATCGACAACGAATTCCGCGTGCTGGAGCCTTCGATGGTCTTCACCGTCGAGCCGGGCCTGTACGTGCGCCCGGACGACAAGACCGTCGCGGCGCGCTGGCGTGGCATCGGCGTGCGGATCGAGGACGACGTGGCGGTGACGCGCACCGGCTGCGAGGTGCTCAGCCGCGCCCTGCCCAAGCGCAGCGAGGAACTGGAAGCGCTGATGGCGGGCGGATGAACCGCCCCGGCGCTATGCTTGCCCCCATTCCAGCCGCCGATCCGCGCATGCGTTGCCACGTCTTCAAGAGCGCCCGCCGCGCCGACACCTACGTCTATCTGGCCACGCGCGAAAACTTCGACGCGATCCCCGAGACGCTGCGCGCCACGCTCGAACCGCTCGCCTTCGTCGTGGAGTTCGACCTGGCGCCCGGGCGCAAGCTGGCGCAGGAGGATGCCGGGAAGATTCTCGAAAACCTCAGCGTGCGGGGCTGGCACCTGCAAATGCCGCCCCCGGTTCACAGGCACGCCGACGATGGGCAGTGATTCGCCCGGCACGGCAGGCCGGATCGGCGGCTGGTCGTTGCCGGTCGCCCTCAGCCTGGCTGCCGCGATTCCCGGCTCATCGTGGTGGGGCTGGCTGGCGGTCGCAGCGGCACCGTTGTTCATGCTCGCCGCCGGCGGCGAACTGGACTGGCGCACCAGGGCCCGGC
>CAZHXV010000173.1:0-6679 GCA_964536455.1 uncultured Aquimonas sp. | reverse complement strand
CGCGCATGCGCGAACGCCACCGCCGCGCAGACTTCCAGAAACAGCGCCAGGCGCTGGCGCTGCGGCAGGCGCGCGTCGATGCAGTGGCGGTCCAGCGGCTGGCCCTCGATGTACTCCATCGCAAACCACGGCCGCCCCGATTCGCTGCGCCCGCCATCCAGAAGGCGCGCGATGTGCGGATGGCGCAGATCGGCCAGCGCCTGCCGCTCGCGCCGGAACAGCGCCTCGCCGGCGGCATCGGCCTGCCCGCCCTGCATCCATTTGAGCGCGATGCGCTGCTCGTACTCGCCATCGTCGCGCTGCGCCAGATAGACGATGGCCATGCCGCCCCGGCCCAGCTCGCCCATCACCCGGTACGGCCCGACGCGCGCGCCCGGCGCCAGTTCCGCCGCCGCCTCGCGCAGCAACGAGGCCGCCACCGCGCCTTGCAGCGCGCCGCCGGTCTGGAACTGGCTGGGGTCGATGGGCATGGGCGAAGTGTACGAGGCAATCATCCTGGCGCTACTCCCTCCTTCTCAGAAGAGCCTGCTCCGGACTTGATCCGGGGAGGGTTGGGGAGGATGCGCCGCGTAGCGGCGAAGAAGGTACGGCCTTTGGCGGGGAGGAAAGGCCACTGGCCGCACGCGGCCAGAATCCCCCTCTGGCCCCCTTCGCAAGGGAAGGGGGGACATCAGCGCAGCGCCTTTGCAGGCGAAAGGGGAGAAGAAAAGCTGCCCCCCGAAAAAATTTTCACCGCGATGGCAAAACCATCTGCGTTTTTTCGTGATGGATAGGTGAGGGGAGGAATGTCCGGCCCCGATGTCACCCCGTCACGAGGAAATCGCCGCCATGACCTGTCTCCATCTCATCACGCCGCCGCGTCTGCTGCGCCACGCCCACCGCGCCATCGCGCGCGCCCTGCTGCTCTTCGGCCTGCTGCTGGGCGCACCCCTGGTGCTGGCACAATCGCCGCTGGACGGGTTCGAGGCGGACGCCGGTGCGGCCATCAATCCGGTCCGGGCCATTGCGACGCAACCCAACGGAACCCTGCTGATCGGCGGCTCGTTTCAGGAGTTCAACGGCCAGGGGGAGCGCAAGTTCCTGGTTCGCGTGGATCACACCGGCGTGGTGATTCCCATGAGCGCGAGCGTGAACGGCGCGGTCCATGCCATCGCTCCGCTGCCCGACGGGCGCTTCTGGATCGGCGGCAACTTTCAACTGGTCAACGGCGTGACGCACGGTTCGGTCGCGTGCCTGCGAAGCGACGGTGCGCTCAACGGCACGCCGCTCACGCGCTTCAATGACACGATCAACACGATGGCCGTCCTGCCCAATGGACAGTTGCTGGTCGGCGGCTCGTTCACCATCGCCAATGGTGCCAACGTTCCGCCCAATCTGCCGCGCAACCGGATGGCGAGGCTGCACCCCGACAGTTCGCTGGATCTCGGTTTCAACCCGAATGTGGACGACGAAGTCAGGGCCATCGCCGTTCGCCCGGATGGAAAGATCTGGATCGGCGGCAGTTTCAGCTCGGTCGGCGGCGTGCCGCGCAACGGGCTGGCGCGGCTCAACGCGGATGGATCGCTGGATGAGTCGTTCGGCAACGTGGATCTGAACAACATCGTCCATGCCATCAGCATCCTGCAGGATGGAAAGATCTGGGTTGGCGGAGATTTCACCTTCGTCGGTGCCACAGCCCGCAACCATATGGCGTTGCTGGACGAAAACGGCGTTCTCCAGGCGGCCATTGCCGACGTCACCGGAGGCGCTGTCAGAGCCTTGGCCCTGCTGCCGGACGGCAAGCTGCTGCTGGGCGGAGCTTTCACCTCGGTCAACAGCGTTGCCCGCCTTCGCAGCGCAAGGATTGATCGGAGCGGCATGCTGGATTACTCGTTCGATGCGCCTGTATCCGGCGGTTCCACCCTGGTCCATGCGATCACCGTTCAAGACGACGGCAAGGCCGTCATCGGCGGCGGATTCACCACCGTCAACGGATTTTCCCGCCGCAACATCGCTCGGCTGTATTCGGACGGGCGCGTCGATGCGACCGTCAGTGCCGGTGCCAGCGCCCAGACCGATGCCGTAGTCGTGCAGAGCGACGGAAAAGTGCTGGTCGGCGGCGGGTTCGGCCATATCGGCGACGTCGGCCGCAACCGCATCGCGCGGTTCCATCCGGATGGAACGCTCGATACCTCGTTCAACCCGAACGCAAACAGCAATGTCCTTGCGATCGCCGTGGTTGAAAACACAACCCCCCCGGAGATCCTGATCGGAGGCACCTTCACCTCGGTCGCAAACACCCCGCGCAACCGCATCGCGCGTCTTGGCCCAACCGGAACGCTCAGGGCGTTCAATCCGGATGCGGACGGCGGGGTCAGGGCGATTGCCCAGCAACCCAACGGAAAGATACTGATCGCCGGTACGTTCACGATGGTCGGCGGAACCGAGCGCAGCCGTGTCGCACGACTGAACAACGACGGATCGCTCGACTTCACGTTCTTCGACACGCTCACCGATGCGCAGGTCAATACCCTGGCCTTGCAGCGCGACGGGAAAGTGCTCATCGGCGGCGAGTTCGCCAATGTGCGGAACGTGACGCGCAACCGCATCGCCCGGCTCGAAAGCAATGGAACGATCGACACCTCATTCAACCCGAATGCGAACGCCCCGGTCTTCACGCTCGCCGTACAACCCGACGGCAAGATACTGGTCGGTGGCGAATTCACATCCATCGGCGGCGCAACGCGCAGCCGCATCGCGCGATTCAACGCGAACGGCGAGCTCGACACCCAGTTCAACGCAAGCGTCAGCGGCGGCAGCGTGCGCACGATCGCCATCCAGTCGGACGGCAAGATCCTGATCGGCGGCATAAGCTTTACGACCGTCAATGGCGTGTCGCGCAATCGCATCGCCCGGCTCAACGCCGATGGCACGCTCGATAACGAGTTCGATCCGAACATCAACTCCCAGGTCTCGGGGATCGCGCTTCAGGGCGACGGCAAGGTATGGGCGGTCGGACTTTTCACCAGCGTCGGCGGCACCGAACGCAACAACATCGCGCGGCTTGCCAACGACACGCCCGCACGCTACGACATCACCGTCAGGCAGGACGAGGCTCGCTGGCGGCCGTCCGGCTCGGCACCGGCACCGTCCCGGGTGTATTTCGAGGGTGTGATTGGCCAGGACGGTCTCGTCCTCGGTGCCGGAGTTTTCAGTGCAGGCGAGTGGCTCTTGAGCGGGCTGAATGTGCCGGTGCAGGGAAGCGGCTTCGTCCATGTCAGAAGTTTCCACGCCGGTGGTCGAGGCAATGGCTCCAACTCGATTCTCGAACGGGAATACCGCGTCATCGTCCTGCCGCCGCTCGGCCCCGCTGTCTTCAGCGACGGCTTCGAGTGAGATGCCCTCTTTCCCATCTTCATACAGGAACCTCGTCATGCCGCCCGCGAAGGCGCACTGCTGTCCGGGGAAACAGCCGTCGCACCCGCGAAGGCGGGTGCCCAGCGACTTTGGCATCCAGAGGCTTTGCCCGCTTTACCGGCTATCGCCGTTCGCTTCGCAGTCGCGGGCATGACGACGGTTGTTCATAAGTTCCACCAAAAAACTCGCCGCCGATGGCAAAACCGCCGACCGTTTTCCGTGATGTAGGAGACAGGGAGCCTTTTCGTGCTCCCCATCACCGAGGAACGTGTCATGCCATCCACCCGCGTCCGTTTTCCCCACCCGTTCTGCCTCGTGTTGCTTGCGCTGCTCGCCGCAGGCCCGGCTACCGCCGCCGAGTTCTTCGGCCCTGCGCCCTATCTTTCCGCCGCCGACACGCCGGAAGGCTTCGCCAGCGGGGCCATGACCATCGAGGATTTCGAGGATGGCGTGGCCGATGCGCGTCTGATCCTGCCCGGCGGCTCCAGCATCATCGGGCCGGGCGGCAATACCGATTCGGTGGATGCCGACGACGGCGTGATCGACGGTGACGGCAACCAGGGGCACAGTCTGTTCGGCGCGAATCTGCACATCGTCTTCAAGCCGCCGTATCCCGTGGCGGCGGGCATGGTCTGGACGGATGGCACGCAGGCTGCGCTCACGTTCGAGGCCTTCGGCCCGGACGGCAGTTCGCTCGGCACGGTGAGCGTGGACAGCATCGGCGATACCAACATCACCGGCCAGACCGCCGAGGATCGTTTCTTCGGCGTGCGCGACGCGGGCGGCATCGCGGCCATCGCCTTCGTCAGCGGCTCCGCCAATGCCTTGATGGAGCTGGACCACATCCAGTTCGACGCCGAGCCGGGGATTTTCGCCGACGGCTTCGAAGCCATCGGCGAATGAGCGTGCCGGACCACCGCCGCGCCTTGACCGCTTTCCTACGAAAAGGACACCACACCATGAAACCCCTGTTGCTCCATACCTTCGTCCTGAACGCATTCGCGCTATTCGCCGCCGCGCCCGCATCGGCGGCCACCTACACGGTGGATACCACCAGCAACGATGTTGCCCTCTCCGCCTGCACCGCCGCGCCGAACGATTGTTCGCTGCGCGGCGCGGTGGACAAGGCGCAGTCGGCGGGGTCGCCGGGCAACGACACCATCGCCTTCGACATTCCGATGAGCGATCCGAACTGCGAGGCGGCCACGGGCGTGTGCACGATCACGATCGACAACCCCGGGCAGGGCGGGCTGATACTGGGCGCTGGCAGCAATCACGTTCAGCAGGGCCTGACCATCGACGGCTACACCCAGCCCGGTGCCAGCCCCAACACCCTGCCCGCCGGGCAAGGCACCAACGCGCAGATCAAAATCGTGCTGGCTGGGCCGGCGTCGCAGGCTCTGCTCAGTCAGATCCCGATCACTTTGCGCGGCCTGGCCTTTCACCTGCGGGTGGAAATCGAGCGGGTCGGCGGCTTCTGCTGCGGCACGCCACCGGGCAGCGGGCGTTACGAGGTGTTCGGCAATTTCTTCGGTCTGCACGCCGATGGCACGACGCCGCAGGGCATTGTCAACGGCATCAATCTGGTGCTCTCGGGCAGCGTAGGCAACATCGATGGCGCGCGCATCGGCAGCGCCGATCCGGCCGACCGCAACGTGTTCGCCAATCGTACGGAAGGGATGCGCCTGAACGGCAGCAACCACCGCGTGCAGGGCAACCTGATCGGCAGCGACCGCACTGGCATGGCATCGGTCGGAAACCTCGCCGGGATAAGCTCCTGCTCCTGCCGCGACTGCCTGATCGGCGGCGCGGCGCCGGGCGAGGGCAATGTGATTTCCGGCAACCTGCGCGAAGCCGTTACGCTGGGTTGCGGTGCCAATTCAACCCAACCGCTGCGGATACAGGGCAACCTGATCGGCATTGGCGTCGATGGCGTCACGCCGCTGTCGAACGTACGCGAGCCGGGCGCGGCGGCCTACGCCGTCATCTACAGCGGTGGTTCGGGCATGGTGCTGGGCGGCGACCTGCCGGGCGAGGGGAATCTGATCGCCTACACCGGGCTGGATCGCCCGACGTTTCCGGATCCGCCGTTCCCGAACCGGCCTTCGCATGGCGTGAACAGCGCCGGCGCGGAAATCCTCGGCAACCGCTTCGTCGGCAATCGCGGCCTGGCCATCATCGGCGTCGGCAACCCGCGCCGGGTCAACGATGCCGGCGATGCCGATGGCGACGCCGCCGACCGCCGCCAGAACTTCCCGACGATTTCCGCGCGCAGCTTCCCCGCACCAGGGCAGGTGCAACTGACCTACCGGGTGGATTCGGCGGCGGTCGATCCGCCGGGCGCGGGCGATGCGCGCTATCCGCTGCGCATCGAGTTCTTCCGTGCCGATGCTGGCGGCGCGGACGCGCCGCTCGGCACCGATCTCTACACCGCCGCGCAGGCGCAGCAGGACAAGACCATCACGCTCACCTTGCCCGGCGGCGTGGCGCTGGACGCGGACGACGTGATCGTCGCCATCGCCACCGACCAGCCCGTCTCGCCGAGTGCGATCGGACACAGCAGCGTGCTGACCGCGTACCCGGCCCAGATCGCGTTCGCCGCCGGCAGCCCGACCAGCACGCCGGCCGGCATGCCGGTGACGGTGACGGCAGAAGTCGTGGCCACGCAAGGCCCATTCGCGCCCAACGGTGTGGTGCTGTTCCGCTACAACATCCTCAACGGCGTGCAGTGCGAATCCACGCTCGTGCCGGTGCCGGGAGTGCCCAACACCAGCCGCGCCAGTTGCAGCTTCACGTCCATTTCCGTGAACGCCGGTGGCACCCTGCTCGCGGTGCATCCCACCACACTGTCGGCCTTCTACACCAGCACGGACGGCGGCAATACCCAGATCAGCACGCCCTTTGTCGTGACCGAACCCGGCCCGGAGCAGGTCGGCTTTTCTTCCTGCCGCGCGCTGGCGCTGGAGGGCGGCGACCTGGCGGTTTCCATCGTCCGCCCCAGTGGCGGCATGGCGGCGGTATCGGTCGATCTGCAACACGAAACAGGAACCGCCACGCCCGGCACCGACTACACCGCCCCGCCCGCGCAGACCCTGAGCTGGGAGCCGGGCGATTCCGCGCCCAAGCAGATCGTCATCCCGATCCTCGACGATGGCGTTGTGGAATCGGCGGAAACCTTCCGCCTGCGCCTCGCCAATCCGGTCGGCACCGCGATCCTGCCGCATGCGCTGATGGAGGTGACGATCCACGACGGCAACGGGCGGATTTTCTTCGATGGCTTCGA
>CAZHXV010000172.1:0-6801 GCA_964536455.1 uncultured Aquimonas sp. | reverse complement strand
GCACGCCGCTGGTGCAGGATTACATCCGCGACGGCGAAGTCCACAAACTCAAGGAAGTGATGAAGGAATCCGTCAACCTTGGCATGAAGACCTTCGATCAGGCCCTGTTCGAGCTGTACCAGGCCGGGGAAATCACCTACGAGGATGCGCTGCGCTACGCCGATTCCCAGAACGAGGTTCGCCTGCGCATCAAGCTCGCCCAGGGCGGTGATGCGCATACGCTGTCGCAGGGTCTGGATGGGGTGGAGTTGCTCGAATCGCGGTAATGCCGTGATTCGGGATTGGTGATTCGGGATTCGGGATTCGTAAAAGCAGAGTCACGCAGACGCAAACATCCCTGCTTTTACCGAGTCACGAATCCCGAATCACCAATCCCGAGCATCTCCAACACCGCCATCCGCACCGCAACGCCATTGCTGACCTGCTCCAGGATCACCGACTGCGGCCCGTCGGCCACGGCGTCGGCGATTTCCACGCCCCGGTTCATCGGGCCGGGGTGCAGCACGATGGCGTCGGGTGCGGCCCGTTCCAGGCGCTGCGGCGATAGACCCCAGTCGCGGTAATAGCCTTCCAGCGATTCGACCAGCCCTTCTTCCATGCGCTCGCGTTGCAGGCGCAGCGTCATCACCACGTCGCAGCCTTCCAGCGCCGCGTCGAAATCGGAAAAACGCGGGAGGCCGGCGAAGGCCGGTTCGTCGTCGGGCAGCAATGCGTCGGGCGCGGCCAGGCGGATATCGGTTGCGCCCAGCGTACGGAGCGCGTGTACGTCGGATCGAGCCACGCGCGAGTGCCGGATGTCGCCGGCGACGACGACCCTCAGTTCCGCGAAATCCGCGCCCTTGCGCTGGCGGATGGTCAGCATGTCGAGCAACCCCTGGGTGGGATGGGCGTTGCGGCCGTCGCCGGCGTTGACGATCGAGGTTCCCGGCGCGGCAGCTTGCGCCAGTTCCTGCACCGCGCCGTCCTGCGCATGGCGCACCACGAACAGGCTTGCGCCCATCGCTTCGAGATTGCGCAGCGTGTCCACCAGGGTTTCGCCCTTGCGCGTCGATGAGCGTTCGGCGTCGAAGTTCAGCACGTCCGCGCCGAGGCGCTGCGCGGCGAGCTGGAACGAACTGCGGGTGCGCGTGGACGGTTCGAAGAACAGGTTGGCGCAGGTGACGCCGCGCAATGGCCGGTAGTCGCTGCCGCGCAGCGCATTCGGGCGCAAGGCCTGGGCGGCGTCGAGCAGGCGTTCGAGCGTAGCGCGCGGCAAGCCGTCGAGAGTGAGCAGGTGGCGCATCGGGCGATTCGATCCGTTTGAGTTCATTTCAATCCGCAGCGTCCGCAAGCGGCATGGCGGGCAGACCGATGCCGTCGCGCAGCCAGCGTTCGACGATGATCTGCGCGGCCAGCGCATCCTGCATGGCCGCATCGCGGCGGCGGGCCTGGCCGTTGCGGCGGCGCTCGGCGAAGCGACGGTCGGCTTCGCGCGAGGTGGAGCGTTCGTCGATCATGTCCACCGGCACGCCGAAGCGCTGCGCGGCTTCCCGTGCGAAGCGCCGCGCCATGTGCGTGGCCGGCTGGGTTTCGCCGTCCAGCGTCAGCGGTTCGCCGACGAGGATGCGATCCGGCCTCCATTCGCGTACCAGCGCGTCCACCTGTTTCCAGTCCGGGCCGTCGTCGCTGGCCGCGACCATGGCGATGGCCCGTGCGGTCTGCGACAGGGTGTTGCCGACGGCAACGCCGATGCGGCGGCTGCCGACGTCGAAGCCGAGTACGCAGAGGGTCGTGCCCATGGCGTCAGGCGTGCCCGGCGTAGCTGGCGAGCAGGCGCGGATCGATGCCGATTAGGCGCGTGGCCGCATCCCAGCGCTGTTCCAGCGGCGTATCGAAGATGACGGAAGGATCGGCCTCGACCGTGAGCCAGGCGTTGCCCTGGATTTCTTCCTCCAGTTGGTGTTCGCCCCAGCCGGCATAGCCGAGCGCGACCAGACTGTGGCGCGGGCCGTGACCGCGTGCGATGGCTTCCAGCACGTCGCGCGAGGTGGTCAGGCGCAGGTCTTCGGAAACCGGGAAAGTGGATTCCCATTCGCCGCCGTCGGGGCTGTGCAGCACGAAGCCGCGGTCGGCCTGCACCGGGCCGCCGAGCAGCACCGGCCTTTGCGCCAGTTCGATGTCCAGGATCTCGATGCCCATTTGCTCGAATACATCGCCCAGGGTGAGCGGGGAGACGCGGTTCAACATCAGGCCCATCGCGCCTTCGGCGGCGTGATGGCAGAGCAGGGTGACGCCGCCGGCGAAGTTCGGATCGTCCGCACCGGGCAGGGCGATCAGGAAGTGATTCTGCAGATAGTGCGGATCGGCGGACATGCGGGCATTTTAGCCTGCCCGGCCCGTGCCGCGCGGGATCGGCGGCCGCGATTCAGCGGCTTTCCATCACGTTGCCCGGCAGGTAGTGCCAGGTGCGGGTGATGTAGAGGATTTCGGTGTTGTCCTTGTCGCGGGGCAGCGGTGCGAAGGGTTCGGACATGCGCACGGTGCGGATCGAGGCGCTGTCCAGCACCGGGAGGCCGGAGGATTGCACCACGGTGATTTCCTCCACCGTGCCGTCGCGCCGCACGCCGACGGTGAGCACCAGATGGCCTTGAAGATCGCGGCGGCGGGCTTCGTCGGGGTAGTTCAGGTTGCCGATGCGCTCCACCCGGGCCTGCCAGGCCTTGAGGTAGCTCGCGAATTCGTATTCCTGGGTGTTGGCCGAGATGAATTTCTTTTTCGGGCGCTTGGCGTAGTTGCGCTCGCGCTCGGCCACGGAAGCGGCCAGCCGCGCCATTTCCAGACTGCGCTCCATCAGTTCGCGGCTGTCCGGCAGCGGTGCGGTGGGCGTCGGTGTGGCCTGCGTGGTCGGTGCGACGAATTCGGCCTGCGCGACGCTGGCCACGACGGCCTGGCTGCTGGCGCTCTGCGGTTTGGGCGCGCCTTCTTCTATGGGAGTCGGCGCAAGCCCCGGCGTCGGGTTCGGTGCGGGCGCGGGCTGGGTATCGGCGGGGCGCTCGGGCTTTTCCGAATCGCCGCCGCCCTGTTGGCTGGCGTTGGCGAGGAAATCGGCTTTCTCCGGTGGATCATTGCTGTGGGTCTGCACCAGGATCACGTCCAGCGTCGGCAGCACCGGCGCGGGATCCTCGATCGAGAAGCCAATGCCGAGCAGCACCACGCCATGCGCCAGCATGGAGAAGATCAGCGTCGCGGCAAGCCGGTCGCCGGAGGAAATGGCAGGCCCGGCGAGGCTCACTGTGCGGTGGCTCCGCTAAGTCGCGCCTCGATCCGGTCGAACAGCAGGCCTGCGATGTTGAGGCCGAATTGGGCGTCCAGTTCGCGCGCGCAGGTCGGGCTGGTGACGTTCACTTCGGTCAGCCAGCCCCCGATCACGTCAAGCCCGACGAACAACATGCCGCGCTTGACCAGTTCCGGCCCGACCTGCGCCGCAATCCAGCGGTCGCGCTCGGACAGGGGCCGGCCTTCGCCGCGCCCGCCGGCGGCGAGGTTGCCGCGGAATTCGTCGCCCTGCGGGATTCGCGCCAGGCAATACGGCACCGGCTCGCCATCGACCAGGAGGATACGCTTGTCGCCTTCGGCGATTTCCGGCAGATAGCGCTGTGCCAGCGCCAGCTGCCTGCCGCCCTCGGTGAGGGTTTCCAGCACCACGTTGACGTTCGGTTCGCCGCGAGAAAGGCGGAAAATCGAGCGCCCGCCCATGCCGTCCAGGGGTTTCAGGACGCAATCGCCCTGTTCGGAAATAAAAGTTTTCAATTCCGATGCGCGGCACGAAACCAGCGTCGGCGGGCAACATTCGGGGAACAGCAAGGCACCGAGTTTTTCGTTGAGGTCGCGCAGGCCCTGCGGATCGTTCACCACCAAAAGACCTTCGCGCTGGGCGTGGCTGAGGATATGCGTCGCGTGCAGATAGGCCGCATCGACGGGCGGATCGGTGCGCATCAAGGCCACGGAAAACGAGGCCAGGGGCCGGCTCTGCGGCTCCTGTGCGGTGTACCAATCCTTCGTGTCGTCGCGCACCGCAAGCGCAGCGGCGCGCACGGAAGGGCCGCGCTGCGCCACGGAAAGATCGCAGGTTTCCGCCACGAAGATGCGATGGCCGCGGCGTTGCGCTTCCAGCAGCAGGGCAAAACTGGTGTCCTTGGCGGGCTTGATCCTGCCGATCGGATCCATGATCACGAGTACGTCGAGCGCCACACGGCCTCCTGCCAAGAGAATCCCCGCAAAGCTGCGGACGTTTGTGACTATACTAGCCAAGAATGGCTTGCCTATCGCGGACCTGCGTCACCTACGTGACACTCTGCGGCAGGTTGGGGAGTCGCCCGGACGGATCCGGGCTCCAGCGGGCGCGGCGAGGCTTGACATGGGGTTGCCTCCGTTGCGATATAGCTTCGCAGTGGCCGCTGGCAATAGCAGGTCTTGAGGATCAACTGGATGGATGGGAACGAAAGCACGGTCAGCCTCAGCGGCTTGAAGGTCATGGTCATCGACGACTCCAAGACCATCCGGCGCACCGCCGAGACACTGCTGAAAAAGGAAGGTTGCGACGTCGTCACCGCCGACGACGGCTTCGAGGCATTGGCCAAGATCGCCGATCACCAGCCGCAGATCATCTTCGTGGACATCATGATGCCCAGGCTGGATGGCTATCAGACCTGCGCGCTGATCAAGAACAACCAACTGTTTCGCGGTACGCCGGTGATCATGCTCTCCTCCAAGGACGGCCTGTTCGACAAGGCCAAGGGCCGCATCGTCGGTTCCGAGCAATACCTCACCAAGCCCTTCACGCGCGAAGAGCTGCTTTCCGCGATCCGTCGCCATGTCAGGAGTTGAGGCGATGCGAACCTTTGGAACGAGCCATCCGTCCCCGCGCGGAAACGGCACAAGGAAGTAAGACAAGCCCATGGCGACCGCCGATTCCAATGCCGCCTTCCGCATCCTGGCCGATTACGAGCGGCGCAGCTTCTCCCACGCACCCGGCGTGCCGGAGCAGCTTGACGCACCGGGCCTGTGGCGCGGCATCGGGTTCAGGCTCGGCGATTTCCGGCTGGTGGCTGCGTTTTCCGAAGTGATGGAAATCATCTCGCTGCCGCCGTTGACCCCGGTGCCCGGTGCCGAGCACTGGCTCCTGGGCATCGCCAACCTGCGCAGCAACCTGTTGCCGGTGGTGGATCTCAAGCAGTTCCTGATGGGCGACCGCACCGTGCAGCTTGGCTCCACCCGGGCCTTGGTGATCCGGCAGAGCGGCGGCAACGTCGCGGTGCTGATCGACGAGCTTTACGGGCAACGCAATTTCGTCGAATCCCAATCGGCTCCGACCGAGGGCTTCGAGGAAGGCAGGTACAGCCAGTTCGTGCAGCGCGCGTACCGGGCGAGCGACACGATGTGGGGCGTATTCGACATGGCCAAACTGACGAAGACATCCGAATTCCGCCAGGCCACGGCATGAGGCTTGCAAAAGGTTCCAAAGAGCGGCACGGCAGCGATACACACACGATTTTTTCTGCGAGGTTTCGAGCATGAGTACTCTGGGGGCAGGTTCCGGCAAAGAGCGCAGCAATGCGATCTACGTGTGGATCGTGATGCTGGTGGTGGCATTCGCCGTGCTGGTGGTCAACGCATGGTTCTCCACCGACTATGCGGACAAAGAGGCAAACGCGCGCAACATCGTCGCCGATGTGCGCGTGCTGTCGCAGCAGATCGCCAAGGCCGGGCAGGACGCGGCTTCCGGCGGCGTTGACGCATTCGACGAATTGGGCAGCGCCCGTGCCCGAATCAGGAAGAATCTGGAAACGCTCAACAACGGCAGCGCGGCCGACAACATCCCGGCCTACCGGGGCGTCAACGGCATTACCGTGCCCTTGGCGAGGCTGGGCGAAGGCTGGGCGCCGATGGACGCGGCTGCGGGCCGCATCCTGGACAACAAGGAAATGGTGCTCGGCCTCACCGAGACCGCGCAGAAGTTCACCGAGAGCGTGCCTTTGATCCAGGCGGAAATGGACGAAGTGGTGCGCGCCATGGGCGAATCGGGCAATGCCACGTTCTCCCAGCTTTCCACCGCCTACCGTCAGGTCGTGCTCGCCGACCGCATGCTGCGCCACGTGGCGCAGATCCTCCAGGGCGGTTCCGCCGCCGGTTCCGCCGGCGACCGGCTCTCGCGCGACGCGATGTTGTTCAGCCAGGTGCTTTCCGGCCTCCAGGAAGGCCTGCCGGAGCAGAACATCCGCCGCATCGACAGCCCCGCCGCGCGCCAGTCGCTGGCCCGCGTGTCGCAGATCTACGGCGAGGTCGAGCCCGACGTCGAGTCCATCCTCAACGCCTCCAACGACCTCATCGACGTGAAGGAATCCGCGAACCAGATCTCGCTGGCCTCCGCCGACCTGCTGCAAGGCGCTGAAAACCTCAACCAGGCCTTCATCAAACTGCCGGAAGGGCGCGTCTTCCCGAGCATCTACATCGGCGGCGCCGCGGCGCTGGCCGCGGTTCTGGGCATCATCGGCCTGCTGTACACCCTGTACAAAGACCAGAGCAAGCGCTTCCGCGTCACTCAGGAACTCAACCAGCGCAACCAGGAGGCCATTCTGCGGCTGCTGGACGAAATGGGATCGCTCGCAGAAGGCGACCTCACCGTCCGCGCGACCGTTACCGAAGACATCACCGGCGCAATCGCGGACTCGATCAACTTCGCGGTCGAGGCGCTGCGCTCCCTCGTTACCACCATCAACGAGACCGCCGTGCAGGTGGCCGCCGCCGCCCAGGAAACGCAGG
>CAZHXV010000171.1:0-6939 GCA_964536455.1 uncultured Aquimonas sp. | reverse complement strand
CGCCGCGATACACGCGCTGCATCTGATAGCGCCGGAACGGGAAGGAAAGTTCGTGCTCGTGCTCGGCCACATAGCGCGCCAGGGGCACGGTGAGATCGAAGCGCAGCGCCAGTTCCGGCAGCCCCTCGCCGCCTTCGGCCGCCGCATTCTGCAAGGCGCCGGTGGATTGGGCGAAATACACCTGCCGCTCGGTTTCTCCGCCGCTCTTGGTGAGCAGCACCTCGGAAAGTTCGAACACCGGCGTTTCGACCGGCAGGAAGCCGAAGCGCTCGAAGTTGCGGCGAACCGTATCGAGCATCTGCTGGAACGCGATCTGGTCGCGCGGCAGCAGTTCGAGGACGCCGGGCGGAGTGCGGGGCTTGATCACGGAACGATCCTGGGGCGGATGGCGAGCCGATCATTCTACCTGCGCCGTACGCGCCCGAAAAAAGCAGCCTTCCGCGAGGGCGCGACCTCACACCCCCAACGCATCCGGCAACCTCGGTATCGCGGCCAGCAACGCGCGGGTGCCGGGGTGCCGGGGGTCGGAAAAGAGGCTCGCGGTGTCGCCGGTTTCCACGATGCGCCCGGCCTGCATCACCGCCACGCGGTCGGCGACGCCGCGCACCAGCGCCAGATCGTGCGAGACGAACAACCAGGCGATGCCCGCTTCCCGGGAAAGCTCGGCCAGCAGGTCGAGGATCTGGTTGCGGGTGAAGATGTCCAGGGCCGACACGGCTTCGTCCAGCACCACGATGTCCGGCTCCACGATCAGGGCGCGGGCAATGGCGATGCGCTGGCGCTGGCCACCGGAAAAGGCGTGCGGATAACGCTGCGCCGCATCGGCGGGCAGGCCGACCTGGGCCAGCGCCGCTGCCACGCGCCGCTGCCGTTCCTGCGCGGAAACGGCCGGCTCCAGCAGCGCCAGCGGCTCGGCCACCAGGCGTTCCACCTTCCAGTGCGGATCGAAGCTGTCGTAGGGATCCTGGAACACCGCCTGGATGCGGCGACGCGCGGCGCGCAGTTCCTTTCCGTGCAGCTTCGCCAGCGGCTGCCCGGCCAGCCGCACCTGCCCTGCCGTGGGCATTTGCAGGCCGAGCAGGAGACGCAGCAGCGTGGTCTTGCCGCTGCCCGATTCGCCCACCAGCGCCAGGTTTTCGCCGCGATGCAGTTCGATGTCCACGCCATCGACCGCGCGCACGGCGTCCGGGCGCGGCGTGTCGAACACACTTCCGGCAAACGGCGCGTGTTCGAAGCACAGGCCCTGCGCCTTCAGCAGCGGCTCGGCGTCACGCGCCGGCGGCGGCGCACGGCGCACGGGCCGGTGGCGCGCGGCATCGAGCAGGCGCAGCGAGACGGGATCGCGCAAGGTGGCCAAGGCGGTGCCGCCCGGCCCCCGGCGTTCCACCACGCGGCCTTCGTGCATCACCGCGATGCGGTCGGCGATCTGCCCCACCACGGCCAGGTCGTGACTGACGAACAGAAGGCCGATGCCGTGGCTGCGCGAAAGCCGTTTCAGCAGCGCCAGCACCTGCGCCTGCACGGTGACATCGAGCGCCGTGGTCGGTTCGTCCGCGATCAGGAGCGCCGGCCGCAGCGCGACCGCGATGGCGATGGCCACGCGCTGGCGCTGGCCGCCGGACAGTTCGTGCGGGTAGCGATCCAGCGCGAAGCGCTCGGCTGGCAGGCCAACGTCCTCCAGTGTTTCCCGCGCGATGCGCAGGGCTTCGGCGTTCGATACAGCGCGGTGTTCGAGGATGGTTTCGGCAACCTGATCGCCAATGGCCATCAGCGGATTCAGCGCGCTGGCCGGTTCCTGCGTCACCAGCCCGATGCGCTCCCCGCGGATCCGGCACAGGCGCGCTTCGGGCAGGCCGACCAGTTCCTCGCCATCGAGCCGCACGCTGCCGGACACCCGCGCACCTGCCGGCAGCAAACCTGCAATCGCCAGCGCGGTGAGCGATTTGCCCGAACCGGATGCGCCCACTAAACCCAACGTCTGGCCGGATTCCAGCTCCAGCGTCACATCGGACAGCAGACGGCGGCCCGCCAGTTCCACCGACAGACCGGATACGGCAAGGCGCGGCACACTCATGGCCGTCCCTGCCAGGTGCGCGGGTCGAAACGCTGGCGCAGGCCATCGCCGACCAGATTCAACCCCAGCACCGCGAGCGCGATGCACAACCCCGGCAGCACGGCCAGATGCGGCGCGATGGCGGTGAGCGTCTGGGCCTCGTTCAACATCCGGCCCCAGCTTGGCGCGGGCGGCTGCGTGCCCAGCCCCACGTACGAAAGGCCCGCCTCGGCCAGCACGCCGAGGGACAACTGCAAGGACGCCTGCACCACGATCAGGCCGGCGAGGTTGGGCAGGATGTGCTCGAAGGAAATGCGCCAGCCGCCCTTGCCCGCCAGCTTGGCGGCCAGTACGAAATCGCGCAGCCACAGCGACAGCGCGCCGGCGCGAACCACGCGCGCGAATACCGGAACCGAGAACAGGCCGATCGCCAGCACCGCGTTCCATGCGCCCGGCCCGAATGCAGCGGCGAACAAGATCGCCAGCAGCAGCGCCGGGAACGCGAACAGCAGATCGTTGGCGCGCATCAGAAGCTCATCGGCCAGCCCGCGCCGCGCCGCCGCCCACAGCCCGAGCGGCACGCCGAGCAGCATTCCCAGGAACACCGCCGCCAGCGCGATGCCAAGCGTGCTGCGCGCGCCGGCCATCAGCATCGAAGCCAGATCGCGCCCCAGGTGGTCCGTGCCCAGCCAGTGCGCAGCGGAAGGCGGCAGCAGCCGTTCCACCACCGCGATGCGTTCGGGATCCCACGGCGTCCACCACAGCGCAACGATGCCCGGCAGCAACACCAGCGCACACAATCCCAACCCGAGCCACAGACTGCTGGGCAGGCGCGCGGCGCGGATCGCGTGGACGGCGCTCATCCGGCCACCCGATGGCGCAGGCGCGGATCGGCGATGGCATAGACCATTTCGACCAGGAAGCTGAGCAACACCACCGCCCCGGCCAGCAGCAGCACCACCGCCTGCACCACGACCAGATCGCGCTGCGTCACGGCCTGGAACACCAGCCGCCCCAAGCCCGGCAGGAAGAACACGTTTTCGATGATCACGCTGCCCGCCAGCAGATAGCCGAATTGCAGGCCGAGCACGGTGATGAGCGGCAGCAGCGCGTTCGGCAGCGCATGCCGCAGCAGCGCCCGCATTGGCCCGCAGCCCTTGGCGCGGGCGGTGCGCACGTAATCCTCGGAAGCGGCATCCAGCAAGGCAGCACGCAGCATCCGCGCCAGCACCGCCGCCTGCGGCAGCGCCAGCGCGATGGCCGGCAGGGCCAGCGCCGCCAGCGCAGGCCCAAGGCCCGCCTGCCAGCCGGGAAAGCCGCCGGCCGGAATCCAGCCCAGCTTCACCGAGAACAGCAGCACCAGCAGCATCCCGATCCAGAACCCCGGCACCGCCACGCCGATCTGCGCCAGCGCACCAAGCAGCGCGCCACCGAATCTCCCTCGCCACACCGCCGCCAGCAGGCCGAACGGCAGCGCGATGCCCGCCGCCAGCAGCAGCGCAACCACCGCCAGCGGCAGCGACACCGCCAGGCGTTCCGCCAGCAGGGGCGCGATCGGCACGCGATAGGTATAGCTGGTGCCGAAATCCCCATGCAGCGCCGCGCCGATCCAGCGCAGGTAACGCGCCCACAGTGGCCCATCCAATCCCAGTTGCGCACGCAGCACGTCCACCGCCTCGGGCGTGGCCTTCATGCCGAGCATGTGGCGCGCCGGATCGCCCGGCAGCCAGTTCACCACCAGAAACACCACCAGGCTTGCGGCCAGCAAGGTGACGGCCAGCACGCCGAGGCGCCGCGCCAGATATCCCACCCCGAAACGCCGCAGCAGCAGCCACGACAGCGGCAGCAGGGGCAGCAGCACGATTCCCGTGATCCACAACGGCGAAGCCGACGCATCGGTTTCCGCGCGCGGCGGCGTGCCGGGCGCGAACGCCGCATCCGCGATGTCGAACCGCCCGAGCAGCCCCGGCTCGCCCAGCCCCGTCAGCCGCGCATCGCGCACCGACAGGCGCGGATAGGCGAACAGCCACACGTTCACCGCATCGTCGGCCAGGCGGCGTTGCAGGGCCGCCAGCAGTTCGTCGCGCACGGGTTGATCCAGCGCCGCGTCTAGTCGATCCAACAGCGCGTCGAAGGCCGCGCTGCGATAGCCGAAGTAATAGTTCTCCCGCGCATAGATCGAAAGATCCAGCGGCTCGGCGTGCATGATCACGGAGAGATCGAAATCGTGCTGCGCATACACCTGGTTGAGCCACTGCGCCCACTCGATCTGCTCGATCTTCACCGCCACGCCGGCCTGCGCCAGTTGCGCGGCAACGATTTCCCCGGCGCGGCGCGCATACGGCGGCGGCGGCAGCACCAGGCGCAATTCCCGCATCCCGGCCAGCGCCGCGCGCGCGGCCTGCGGATCGTGCGGAGCGATTCCAGTGAGATCGACATGGGCGCGGTCGCCGCGCGTGTAATGGCTGCCGATGGGTTCGCCGAAACCGGCCATTGCCCCGTCGATCACCGCCTGCCGGTCGATGGCCTGCGTCAGCGCACGGCGGATTTCCACGCGATCCAGCGGCGCGCGGCGATGATTGATCGCCAGCAGGGTCTTGCCCGGCGTTGCGCCGATCTCGACCGTGAAGCGCGCATCGGCCTGGAACTGCGGCAGGCTCTCCGGCGCGGGATAGTTCGGAAACGCATCCAGATCGCCGGCCATCAATGCGGCATAGGCCGCGTTCGGATCGCCGATGAAGCGGTAGCCCGCGCGCCGCAGTTTCGGCGCGCCGTTCCAATGGGCCTCGTTGCGGACGAGTTCGACCCGATCCCCGCGCCGCCACTGCGAGAACCGGAACGGCCCGGTGCCGATGGGCCGCTGCGCGTTCTGTGCGGCGCTGGCTTCGGACACCATCGCCAGCCCCGGCAGACCGAGCGTTTGCAGGAAACCACCCTGCCGGCGCGACAGCCGCACCCGCAATCGCGCCGCATCCACCGAAACCTCGGCCACGGCGGCCAGATCGCTGCGCTCGGGGTTCAGCGAGTCCGCCGCCGTGGCCCGCGCCAGCGCGTAGCGCGCGCTTTCCGCATCGAAGGGCGCGCCATCGTGGAAGCGCACGCCTTCGCGCAGCGTGAAGCGGTAAGTCAGGCCGTCGTCGGAAACCTCCCAGCCCGTGGCCAGCCACGGCTGCGGGGTGCCGTCGGCGGAAAGTTTCACCAGGTTCTCGAACACCGTGCCATACACCACCTCGGCAATCGGCGCGGCGGGATTCACGCTGGGATCGAGCACCGGCGGTTCGAGCTGCAAGCCGATGTCCAACACATCGCGCGTGGCCGCTTCGGTGGCCGGTGCGCTGCCGCAGGCCAGTGCCAGCAGCGCCGCGCCCCACCACCGCCAGCGCCACTTCACCCGGCGTACTCCGTCTGCGCCAAAGCGCGCGCCTGTGCTTCCTGCGCCAGCGCCGGCAGGCCCAGGTCGGCATAGATGCGCGCCAATGCGCGATTGGCCGGGACGTCGCGCGGATCGAGCTGGCGGCGCAGTTCGAACGCCTGCTGCGCGGCGGTGAGCTGGCGCGAGCGCCGCAACGCATCCAGTTCGATCTGCGCGAACAGATCGCGCTGCGCGTGGCTGCCGCCGATCGCGGAAAGTTTCGGCAGCGCCTGCGCCAGCAGGTTCGCGGCCTTGGCGAAATCGTTGGCGGCGTGTGCGGCGATGGCGTGGGCCACCGGCAGCGCAATGCTTCGCCAGGTGGCGCGGATGTGTTCGGGCGCATCCTCCGCTTTGCGGCGGATCGCATCGAGCAGGGTTTGCGCCTGCGGTCTTGCGCCGCGCAACAGGCCGTAAAGGTATTGCAGGCTCAGGAACGGCTGCACCACGTCTTCCGCCCGCGCCTCAAGCCACGGTGCAAGCTGCCCCCAGCGATCGCCCACGTCGATGCCGGCGAACTCCAGCCGCGCCAGCAGCGATACCGCGCCGACCTGATCCTGCGAATAGGCCGGCTCGATGCCCCAGACGTGTTCGTCGTAGATCGCCAGCACCAGATCGTCGCGGCCTCGCGCCAGGTGGAACAGCGCCAGATGCCACCAGTTGTGGGTGGACATGAAGGAGTTGAGGCCGGCCCAGCCGGCACTGGCTTCGGTCATGAAAGCCGCGCCCTCGTCGATGCGGCCTTGCGTCAGCATCACATGCGCCAGCGCGTGCTGCGCCCACGGCTCGTTCGGCAGCAGTTGCAGCGCCCGCCGTGCGGCGCTTTCCGCTTCGCGCAGCAGGTGGCATTGCTCGTATGCGAACGCCAGCATGCCGTGCGCGTAGGCCACGTCCGGCGCGGCCTGCGCGGCGGCAAGGCCGGTGCGCAGCATCGCAGGGAAGTCGCCGCGGTTGAACTGGAGGTACTGCGCGATCTTGGCGGCAAGCAGGTCGCGCGGGAATTTGCCTTGCAGGCGTTCGCACAGCATCGTGGCGCGAGGGATGTCGTCCTCGATCCAGGCCGCAAGCAGCTCCACCATCGCCCGTTCGCGCAGGCTGTGGGCCGGGCCGGGCGCCATGGCGCGGTGCAGGTAGTTCTTCGCCAGTGCCGGGGCTTGGCTGGATTCGAGGAGCATGCACAGGATGCCGGCGCAGGCATTGGCGAGGATGGCCTGCGGGTGCGCGTCGGCGGCCTGGAGGATGTTGGCGATGCGGGGTTCGTAGGCGAGGAAGCCGCCGATGAAGTCGTCGATGGCGGGGGCGCAGGGGGCGCTTTCCTGCGCGATGGGATTGTCGAGGAAGTCGGTGGTCATGGCTTCCTCGTGTTGTTTTCAGGGCTTTCGCCCCCCTTCGGCGTGCGAGCTACTTTCTTTTGCTTGCACAAAAGAAAGTAGCCAAAGAAAAGTGCACCCATGGGGAGCGCGCCCCTTCGGGGTTC
>CAZHXV010000170.1:0-6979 GCA_964536455.1 uncultured Aquimonas sp. | reverse complement strand
TCTCGATGTTCGCCTCGCCCCCGGAGCAATCGCTGGAATGGAACGAGGCGGGCGTGGAGGGCATGGCGCGCTTTTTGCGGCGCGTGTGGGCGCAGGTCGGCAAGCATGTCGCCGACGGCGCGGCCGGTTCGCTCGATGTCGCAGCGCTCACGGCGGCGCAGAAAACCCTGCGCCGCCAGTTGCACGAAACCATCCAGAAGGTCGGCGACGACTATGGCCGTCGTTTGAGCTTCAACACGGCGATTGCCGCGGTGATGGAGTTCATGAACGCGCTGGCGAAGTTCGACGACGCCACGCCCAATGGCCGCGCGCTGCGGCAGGAAGCGCTGGAAACCGTGGTCAAGCTGCTGAACCCGATCACGCCGCATGTCTCGCACGCCTTGTGGCAGGCGCTGGGCCATGCGGAAACGCTGCTGGAGGATGTGCGCTTCCCGCAGGCCGATCCTGCCGCGCTGGTGCGCGAGGCGGTGACGCTGGCGGTGCAGGTCAACGGCAAGCTGCGCGGCACCATCGAAGCGTCGGTATCGGCGCCGAAGGAAGAAGTGGAGGCTCTGGCCCTGGCCGAACCCAACGTCGCCGGCTTCGTAGCGGGCAAGGAGATCAGGAAACTGATCGTCGTGCCGGGCAAGATCGTCAATATCGTGGTGGCGTAAAGTTGCTCGACAGACGTCATTCCCGCCTGCGCGGGAATGACGAAAATCCCAACCAGCCGGGCACTCCCGGTTACCGGAGAACTCGCAGATGCTTCTCGCCAGAAAGGACGAACCGCCGCTGCTCCACATCGCGCCGCTGTCCGGCTATTGCTACAAGCCGGCGCTGGCGATGCGCCTGATGGGCCTGCCGTTCCGGGTGCGCCTGGTGGATATCGCAAGGCCCCGTCTGGATCGTCCCGCGCAGTTCCGCGCGCTGGCGCGCTTCGATGAGGTGCCGGTGCTGGAAATCGACGGCGTGGTGATCTGCCAGTCCAACCTGATCCTGGAATACCTGGCGCGGCGCGAAAGCCGCTTGCACGAGGGCGACGAAAGCCAGCGCCTGAAGGTGCGCGAATGGCTGTACTGGGAAAGCGAACGCATCGGCCTGAATCTGGCGCACGCGGTATCCGCGCGCCGCTTCGGCGGGTATCCGGAAAGCGTGGTCAAGTGGTACGGGCATCGCGTGGTCGAGGACCTGCGCAGGCTCGATGCGGTGTTGCAGGATCATCCCTTCCTCGTCGGCGAATCCGTCACGATCGCCGATGTGGCCTGCGCCGCGTGGTTTCCGTTCGCGCGCGATTCGGGTGTGGACGTGGATGGGTTTGCGGCGGTTGTCGCCTGGTGGAAGCGGCTGGAAGCGCTGCCTGGGTTTGCGTTGCCGGGGCAGGCGTTTGCGGAGGCCGAAGCATGAAGTCGGGACTCGGGACTCGGGGCTCGGGCTTCGGCAAAGGCCGGGTCGCTCTGTTTTTCCTGCTGTTCGTCCTGATCGGCGGTTGCGGCTTCCATCTGCGCCAGGAAATCGCGCTGCCGGCCTCGCTCAAGGTCATGCGCGTGACGGTGGCCGATCCGTACAGCCCCCTGCAGCGCAATCTCGAGCAGGCCTTGCAACGCGCCGGCACGCGCGCGCCGGTGGGCGAGGAGACAGGCGCATTGCTCAATGTCTCGCGCAACCGGATGCGGCGCGAGCCGCTGTCCGTGGGCAGCACCGGTCGCGTGCAGGAATACAGCCTGCGCTACGAAGTGGATTTCACGCTGCGCGATGCCGACAAGGTGGACGTGCTGCCCCGGCAGCGCATCGAGCTGGAGCGCGCCTACCGCTTCGATACCGCGCAGGCGCAAGGTACGCCGGGCGAGGAGGAGGTGGTGCGCGCCGAACTGGAACGCGATATGGTGCAGGCCATCCTGCGCCGCATCGACGCCGCGCTGCGCTGATCGGATGACGCCGCGATGGCGATGAACGAGGCCCAGTTCGCGCGGATGCTGGAGCACGGCGAACTGCCGCCGGTCGTGTTGATCGCAAGTTCCGAGCCGCTGCGCCTGCTCGAAGCCGCCGATGCGGTTCGCCAGCGCGCCCGCGCCCTGGGCTATGCCGAGCGCACCGTATTCGACGTGGATGCCCGTTTCGATTGGAACGAACTGGCGATGGCCTATGCCAGTCTGTCGTTGTTCGCCACGCGTCGTCTGGTGGAACTGCGCCTTGCCACCGGCAAACCCGGCAAGGAAGGCGGCGAGGCCATCGTGGACGCCTGCGAACGCGCCTCGAACGACACCCTGCTGCTGATCCAGGCCGGCGAATGGAGCCGCGCGCACGAAACCGCGTGGTTCAAAGCCGTGGAAAAGGCCGGTGCGGCGCTGGTGCTGTGGCCGCTGAAACCGAACGAACTGCCGCGTTGGATCGGCCAGCGCCTGGCCGCACGCGGATTGCGCGCCGATACCGAAGCCACGCAAGTGCTGGCCGAGCGCGTGGAAGGCAATCTGCTGGCCGCAGCGCAGGAAGTGGACAAGCTCGCACTGCTGCATCCGGGCGCGAACCTCGATGCGGCGACGATGCAGGCACTGGTCGCCGACAGCGCCCGCTACGACGTGTTCGGCCTGGTCGATGCGGCGCTCGGCGGCGATGCGGCGCGGGCCTTGCGGATGCTCTCAGGCTTGCGTGCGGAAGGCGCGCAGGTGCCCGCATTGATGGGCTGGATCGGCCCGCGCGTGCTGCTGCTGGCACGGCTTGCGCACATCCAGGCCAGCGGCGGGAATCTTGCCGCGGCGATGCAGGAAGCGCGCATCTTCCAATCGCAGGAAGCCGCGTTCAAACGCGCCCTGGCGCGCGGCAAGCCGGCGGATTTCGAGCGCCTCCTCGCACTGGCCGCGCGCATCGACAAGATCGCCAAGGGCCGCGCGTCCGGCGATGCCTGGCTTGAAGCCGAGCGCCTCCTTGCCGGTATCGCGGCGCCGGGCCGGTTGCCCGCCGGCGACCTCGCCGCGCTGCTTCCGGCATGAATGCCGATGCGAAACCGCTGGCGATCTACGGCGGCGCGTTCGATCCGATCCATCTGGGCCACCTGGCGCTGGCCCGCGCCGTGCGCGATGCGTTCGATGTCCAGGTGCATCTGCTGCCCACCGGCGACCCGCGCCACCGCAACCCCGCCCGCACCACGGCGCAGCATCGTCTGGCCATGCTGGAAGCGGCCATCGAAAGCGAGCCGCACATCGCCATCGATACCCGCGAGATCGAACGCGACGGCCCCAGCTACACCGTCGATACGCTGACCGAACTGCGCGCCGAACGCGGCTGGCAATGCCCGCTGCTGCTGACGCTAGGGGCCGATGCGTTCGCCGGCCTCACGGCCTGGCATCGCTGGCGCGAGCTGATCGGGCTGGCGCATGTCGTCATTGCACGGCGGCCCGGCATCGCGCTGGATGGCCTCGTTCCGGAACTGGCCGAATTGCTGGCCACGCATCGCAGCGCCAATCCCGACGCGCTGCTCATCGCGCCCGCAGGCCGCATCTTCGAGTTGCCGTTGCCGCCGCATCCGCAATCCTCCAGCGAGATCCGCCGCCGCATCGCCGCCGGGTTGCCGCTGGAAGGCTGGGTTGCGCCCGCCGTGGCGCGCTACATCCGCGCGCACCGCCTATACGGCAGCGCATAGCCGGATCTGGCGCCGGGCTGGATCGGGGAGCCCGATGCATGTGCCGGAACGAAGGCATATACTCCCGCCGTCCTCCACCACTGCCCGAAAGGCCAGTCCGCTTGATCAGCCGATCCCGCGCCGTCACCCGCAAGCAACCGCCCAGCCCCGATTTGCGCCATCAGGTGCAGGAAGCGCTGGAGCAACTCAAGGCCCGCGACATCCGCGAAATCGACGTGCGCGGCAAAACCGGCGTCACCGACTGGATGGTCGTCGCCTCCGGCACCTCGACCCGCCACGTCAAATCCATCGCGGACGAAGTGGTCAAGCAGGCCAAGGCCATCGGCGTGCCGCCGATCGGCGTGGAAGGCGAGCGCGAGGCCGAATGGGTGCTGGTCGATCTGGGCGACGTCGTCGTCCACGTCATGCTGCCGCGCGTGCGCGATGTTTACCTGCTCGAACGGCTCTGGGGCGATGGCGACATCGCGCCGGTGCAGGCGGAAACCATCGACGCCTGATGATCGCCGCTTCATGCGGTACTGGAGATTCGCCTGTGAAGCTCACCGTCCAGATCAAGCAGAAGCTCGCCGCCGCCGTGCGGACGTCCATGCGCATCGAGGGTTATCGTCCCGCATCGGCGCAGGTGCGGGCGCAGGCCCGCGCCCTGATGGAGCAGCGGCGTGTCCAGGTATCGCTTCCGGCAAAGTGACATCTATCTGCCCGGCACCGAGGTTCCGCACAACCGGCTGGGCCTGGACAACGCTGAACTGTTGCACGCCATCGAGGCCGAGTTGCTGGAACAGGCCAGCCAGCGCTTCTGCGACGAACTGACCGGTGCAACCCGTTTCAACGAAACCTATTTCCGCAGCTTGCACCGGCGCACGTTCGAGTCGCTGTACGACTGGGCTGGCGAATACCGTCACGAGGACATGGCCAAGGACGGCTCGTTGTTCTGCCGGGGAGCGTATGTCGTGTCCGAATCGCAACGCATTTTCGCCGGGCTGCTGGCGGAGGATTTCCTGCGCGATGCGGGTCAGGTTCCGCGGGAGCGCTTGGCCGCGCGTCTGGCTTTTCATCAAGGCGAACTGATCGCCCTGCATCCCTTCCACGAACTCAATGGCCGCATCACGCGCCTGTTTTTCGACCTGATCGCCTTGCGCTGCGGCTATGCGCCGGTGGATTACAGCGGCGCGTTGGCGGAAGGCGAGGATGGCATGAACGACTATATCCGTGCGTCCATCGCCTGCGTCCGGCACGCTGATACCGCCTTGCTGGAGCGGATCGTGCTGGCCGGGCTGAACTCCCTGTAATACGTGGCGTGGGGCTTACGTCGCCGCGCTGCCGCGGCTGATCGCCACCACGCCGGTACGGCTCATTTCCACCAGCCCCAGCGGCACCATCAGATCCACGAAGGCGTCGATCTTGCCGGGCGAGCCGGTGATCTCGAAGGTGAAGCTTTCCTGCGTGATGTCGATGGCGCGGGCGCGGAAGATATCGGCGGTGCGCAGGGCTTCGGCGCGCTTGTCGTCGGTGCCGGCCACCTTCACCAGCGCCAGTTCGCGCTCCATGCCGGGGGTTTCCTGCGCGGAGAAATCCACCACGCGATGCACCGGCACCAACCGGCCCAGTTGCGCCTTGATCTGCTCGATGATCTGCGGCGTGCCGGAGGTGACGATGGTGATGCGCGAGGCGTGCTTCTGGTGATCCGTCTCGCCCACGGTGAGCGATTCGATGTTGTAGCCGCGCCCGGAGAACAGGCCGACGACGCGGGCCAGCGCGCCGACTTCGTTGTCCACCAGCACGCTCAGCGTAGTGCGCACGGGACGCGGGGCATCGTCGGTGAGGAAATACGCGGAGGCGGGTTGGGTGCTCATGGTCTGCTCTTGGCTGTTGTAGAGCCGAGCTTGCTCGGCTGGCGTGTTGCCCGGCGCTTGTATTGGATCGGGGGAAAGCGGAGCAGGCTCCGCTCTACACCATCATCCTGCCCGATTCGGTCACTTCCGCCTGCGCCGCATCGGGCAGGATCATCTCGTAGTGCGCAGCGCCCGAGGGAATCATCGGCAGGCAGTTTTCCAGCTTGTCCACCACGCAGTCGAACACCACCGGGCCATCGTGGTCGAGCATCGCGCGGATGGCCTCATCCAGCTCCGCTGGCGTCTTCGCGCGGATGCCTTTCGCGCCATAGGCCTGCGCCAGCTTCACGAAATCCGGCAGCGCTTCGGAATACGAATGCGCGTAGCGGCCACCGTGCAGCAGTTGCTGCCATTGCCGCACCATGCCCAGGTATTCGTTGTTGAGGATGAAGATCTTGATCGGCAGCCGGTACTGCACCGCCGTGGACAATTCCTGCATCGTCATCTGCACGCTGGCCTCGCCGGCGATGTCGATGACCAGCGCATCGCGGTGCGCGGTCTGCACGCCGACCGCGGCCGGGATGCCGTAGCCCATCGTGCCCAGCCCGCCGGAGGTCATCCAGTGGTTGGGCTGGTCGAAGTGGAAATGCTGCGCGGCCCACATCTGGTGCTGGCCCACTTCCGTGGTGATGAACACCTCTCTGCCGCGGCTCAACTGGTACAGGCGTTCCACCGCGTACTGCGGCTTGATCGTGGTTTCCGAGTGCTGGTACGCCAGCGAACGGCGTGCGCGCCATTCGTCGATCCGCGCGTTCCATTGCGCCAGTGCGGTACGGTCGATTTCGTTCGCACGCGATTTCACGGCGGCGAGGAGTTCTTCGATCACATTGGCGCAGTCGCCGACGATGGGCACATCGACGCGCACGATCTTGTTGATCGAGGAAGGGTCGATATCGACGTGGATCTTGCGCGAATTCGGCGAAAAGGCATCCAGCCGGCCCGTGCAGCGGTCGTCGAAGCGCGCGCCGAGATTCACCATCACATCGCACTGGTGCATCGCCAGATTGGCCTCGTAGGTGCCGTGCATCCCGAGCATCCCGAGCCATTGCGCATCGCTCGCCGGGAACGCGCCCAGGCCCATCAGCGTGGAGGTCACCGGAAAGCCGGTCAGTTTCGCCAGTTCGCGCAGCGCCGCCACCGCGCGCGGGCCGGCATTGATCACGCCGCCGCCGGTGTAGAAGACCGGTTTCTTCGCGGCGAGGATCAACTCTACCGCTTGGGCGATGCGCACCGGATCGCCGATCGTGCGTGGCTGGTAGTTCGGGTGCATCCGCACTTCCGGGCCGCTGTACGGGCCGCGCTTGAACTGCACGTCCTTGGGAATGTCCACCACCACCGGGCCGGGGCGGCCGCTGGTGGCGATGTGGAAGGCATCGTGCAGGATGCGGGCCAGATCGGCGACGTCCTTGACCAGGAAGTTGTGCTTGGTGCAGGCGCGCGTGATGCCGACGGTGTCGCATTCCTGGAAGGC